>JASFBC010000038.1:0-1071 GCA_036172315.1 Anaerolineae bacterium
GTTTGGAGGTTGATGCCCCCGGTCGCCGTTGGGTACCCCGCTCACCGGCTATGGCGGCTGGACTGACCGATCATATTTGGACTATTAAAGAGCTACTAACAACCGTTGTGTTCTCTGTCAACACTTAATAGGGAGACTATCCTGCCGTGAGTCAATAAAAAGGTGGAGAAATGTCTAAACTGCGCTCTGCTTTCAGGGAATATCTAGACGAGTTGCTCCTTAATGGAATTGAATACCTTCGTCAACACGGCTGGTTGGATCAAAAAACAATGGGTCCGAACATAAAGCTGATTGAGCCTCTAATTTTGCCCTATTTAGGAAAGCAAACGCCTTTACCTGAAACTGTACAGGGCGTTATTGATAGAGGCGCCTTGAGAGGAATAGCCAGCGAGTTGTTAGGTAATGTGCTAGCTGCTAAAGCATGGTATTGCGTAGGACAATATAGTTGGCGAGGACAAAGAATTTTTACGAAAGATATGGATAACCCTGCCCCAGATGAGATGATACGAAGCGCAGCGGCACACCCTCAATTGGAGTCCGCTATTTGTGCCACCCGTGTGGGCAATCACGAGCGGGCGCGCCAACTCTACGAATGGGCCGCACAGAATTATGGCTTTCCGGAAAGGGAAATCCAAATCTGGGAAAGCGGAAAAGACAAGACGCATATCGTGTTGTGGACCGACTTTTCCTATCGCGCCTATGCCCTGCTCTGCCTGGGACGTTGGGCGGAGGCTCTGTCCACGGCCGAGCGGGGGGAAGAGTATTTCCGCAGAGATCGCCACTGGAAGGATAAAACCTATTCGCCGATAGTGCTATATCCGATTGTGCAGGCCGTCGCCCGCTACAAACTAGACCCCTCGCCGGAAAATCGGCGCAAAGCGATTGAGATGCTCTCGCCGCAGGCGGTGGCTTCGCGCGACCATGCAGGGCATTTGTGGGCATTGTTCTACCTGTACAACTTGCGGGCGCTGCACCCCGACCTGGCTCAACCGCAACCGGACGAACTGCCGCTGGAAGAACGGGTGCGCCAAGGCGCGGAACTCTGCGTGAAATGGATGGCAGAAGGCGGGG
>JASFBC010000039.1:0-2727 GCA_036172315.1 Anaerolineae bacterium
TTCTGCATCCACTCTAACGGCCTTTGTGGTTTAGAGTTTCAAGTTCCCCCCGGCCCCCAACCTGAAACCTGTAACTCTTCATTCTGTCGTATCGTGTTTGAGGAGCAACAGCGCCCAACCAACACACCTTCAAAGGCGGCCCAACGGCACCGAGCTCAGCCGCCGCGAGCGAGGGAGCAGTCGGCTGGACGCAGTGTTGGGCGGCCATATCTTTGTTACCATTTGATGTTTCCCCGAAGCCAAGTATAGTATTCAAATTCACCTTGAAGCCCAATGGCCCTACCGCCCTTGAGAGAATCTTCTGGAAGCACACTGTAGTAGCCAAACCTGCCTGTGAGCGATTGCGGTTTCTGGTTAAATCTGAGCTCAGGTTTGTTAGGATAGCGATTAACGTCTCCTGGAAACACCTGAACGTAAAGATTTTGTTCACTTCTATACACCCGTACCCACGTAAGAGTCAACTCAAGGTTCTTCAGAGGCATACCGCCATCAATATCATTCACGAGCGGTGGTATCTGAAAACTGGTGTCAACTAGAAATTCAGCAGAATGGTCATCGGAGATTTGTGCAATTATGGGAATAACGTCGCTTAACGGTTGGTGAAGGATGTCGCCATATTGAGGCCAAATGTACCTGCCTTGCACCTGAAAGAAAAGAATATCCCTGAATTGGGAGTATGAAGCCATTGGCCCGTCACAAGTAACTTGAAAAGACCCACTCACTCTGCCATCTGTAGTTATTCGGAGGTCATTGGAAGTCCAGGAGACAATATATTGCTGAGTAAACCCACTGTTATTGAGTTCATTGAGCGTCATCTCTCCTACAAAGACGGGAATGTCACTCAATGAGGTTGCAGGTGTTGCATACACCATTCGCCCTTCTATGAGGGTCGGTGTCGGTGCGACTGGTTGCACACTACAACCACTCATCCAGAGCAAGATAAAAGCGCCGCAAATAAATCTTGTATTCACTGCTCACCCGTCAGTGATTTCCAATTGAGCCGCCCAACGGCCGGCAGCTCACCCGCCGCGCGGCCCAGGCCCAGGGCCACTCCCTAAAACCCCAACCGCAGGCTCAACCACCTCCGCAAACCGGCGCGATAGCGCGGTCGAGTGAAGCCGCTTGTTGGGCACGCCTCACTACCGGAAGCCCTTTCTTACTCCACTTGCCTATCCGCAGGAATGAAAGGAATCAATCCCTTTCGGTAAGCAATCTCCTGGATCTCGCGCGGCATATGGCGTACATCCACCATCAAGCCATTCACCTCTAGCATCCATATCAGAGGGTTCTCAGCCGCCAGACTGGGTAGACACCAGTCGGGATCGAGTTGAACCATGTTGAACAGATCACGAATCGTCTTCGCTTTGTTCGCACCACTGCTCTTGCTGACCCCGAAAGCTTCGCACAGTTCGTCGGCGCGCATATGTGGCGTCTGAGACTTATCGAACAGAAAGTTCACCGTTCCCAGTGCGTAGACGATGCCACACGCCCAAATCTTGGGGTCACCACGCATCAGGGGTGAGGGGCGTTTGCGAGCAAGGGCTGCTGCCAGTTGACGACACAGTACGGCATACTCATCGTTCAAGTACCGCTCACAAAACGAATCGGTCAGGGCTACGATGGCCTCGTAGATGGGCAGCATAGAATCTGGCACCTTCTCAGACCGCTGTTTGCGCATACTTTCCTCCTTTCGTTATGCTGCTGACGGCGCTTTCATGATTTTACCACAACTTTGCGCTGTACAAAGTTGTGAAGGCGTGCCCAACGACCAAGCCCACCGGCGGCAATGGAGCGGAGCGTGTCGGCTGGGAAGCGCGGGTTGGCCGCTTATTGCAAAACATTGGTTTCCACCTGCGAATACACCTGTTCAAGGTGACTCTGAATCTCCATCGTGCGGGCGATGGCTGTAGCGATATGAATGTAACGCACAGCGTCGTCCATACGGCGGCCCTTGCGGTCTTTCAGGTATTTTTCCAGCACCCGGTAGCCGCCGATTTGATACTCCCACATTTCTGGCGTGATGCCCTCAAAATACTTGTCTTTGTTGATGGCGACGCGCCCGGCGGCGGGGTCATAGCGCACAAACTCAATTTGGTCACTGCCCTGACCCTGGTATTTGACGCCCGGCGCGTGCGGCACTTTACGCAGCAGGTGCAGGTCTATCAGTTCCTGCCCCAGAGCGGCCATTTGCTTGAAGAGGTTACCGTCGGCGGTGAAGGGCACGCGGGGGAAATCGGTGCGCAGTTCCTGGGCGTACTTTTGGCGGTAGGCCGGGCTGTAGAAGACGGCGTAAATGTAGGCCAGCACCTCTTCCGGGCTGGGTGTGAAGCCGTAGGCGGCGCTCAATTTGGGCAGCAGCCATTCGGCCAGGTTGGGCCGCTTCTCCCGTTGGAACATGTCCGGCGATTGGCTGGAGGGATAGAGGTAGAGGGGGAAATAGTAGTTGATGTCAAATGCTGCTACCGTTTTATGACCGCCAATACAACTGGTAACATATCCGCCGAATTCGTTTTTGTGCTGCTTGGGAGCAATCAGCGCCACATTCTCCCCTGCCAGCATGTGGCGCATAATGCGTTTCACCGTGCTCCAGACAACAGCATCGTGGTAAAAAATAAAGCGCACATCAAAGGGGCGGTACAGGACCGGCTGGATGTAATCGCTGAGGTTGCCATCATCTACGCTTTGAAGTTGCTGCCGGGCCTTGCGGATGCTCCAGCCTTTCTTAAC
>JASFBC010000040.1:0-1568 GCA_036172315.1 Anaerolineae bacterium
CCATTGCGCTACACCGATCCTAGTGGTCTTATTACACAACAGGAAGCCGGACGGGCTCAAGAGATCATTGGCCTATTACAGCGCGACTACTGGCTATTTGTCCATATTGATTTTGGTTGGCGGGTTCTACCTGTTATGCACCCGGCCCCCGGAGAGCCAACAGTGCGTGTGATATGGGAAGAAGGCATGTGGCAACTAACCGAGTTGGAGCTTTTGCTTGAGGCGGTTGGTGACCTGGCCAGTGTGATGGGAGGGGCGGAACACTTCAGAGAGAATCTTCGAGGAGTGCAGGTAGAGCGAGCCGTGATGCGACATGCTGGCTTGGGAGCAGCCCACCGGATAGTGCTCAATGCAGGGGGCTTTACCAAATGGACAGTGGTGCATGAACTGGCCCACGCCTGGGACGCTGTGAATGGCTGGCAGTTGTCGAGAGGGCTGGAGGAGTTTACGGGAGGACAGACTGTGTGGGAATGGCACGGGTGGCTACCAAGGCGTAGCTATAAGTTTGGTGGTGTACCACCCAAAGGCGCTGATCAGAACTTCAACAGGCTTGAGGACTTTGCCGAATCGGTGACCACCTTCGTCTATCCTGGGGAGGCCCAACTGTTCATACAGGAGCACTTCCCGCCAGCGCGCTTCCCAGAGTTCCAGTACGAGAACTATTACCAAACGCAACGCGCCCTGTATGTTGCCAGGCTGTTGAACTTCGATCCCCAGGAACTCAGATTGTGGCAGAGGGAGTGGTAGGAGGGAACCTATGAAACGCACCGTCAAACGCCTCGGCTGCAAGGTTCTACTTCTCGCTGTCGGAGTAATGGCGATTGCCCTTGCTCTCACCTGGCTCTACTCGGAAAGGATTGTGGATAGAAGCATTCTGACCGATTCACCCTGTGCTGCCCCTTGCTGGCAAGGGATCGTGCCCGGCATGCCGATGGAGAAAGATAAGGTGATCCAACTTCTGGAGACACTACCTAATGTCAGCAGTATCTGGGAAAACAAAGTGCCAAAAGGGACAGCCATCATGTGGTCTTGGAAGCCTTGGCCATGGAGACAGACAGGCGCAGGATACAACTCGGTCTTCTTGATGGAGGGCGTGGTTCATCATGTTACTCTTAGCGTTGATTTTGATCTAACGATAGAAGAGGTCTTGAACAAATACGGGCTTCCAGAGGCCACGAACTATGGGTCACCGCCGCTGCCTGAGGAGCCCTATGTGTGGATGAATCTACTCTATCCTACTCAAGGATTGTGGTTCAGAGCCAAGGTATATACACGCGTTGACCCAGTTCTTGAACCGACGACCAGGGTTTTTGAGGTCACATACTCGGTCCCCGCCGACTCACTAGAGAGTTGGCTTGGTCCTAGCATAGATACCATGCAGTTGCAACCCTGGCCAGGCTATGGAAAACTGCGAGTGCCCGATCCTTAGAGCCTATCCGAAAACTCCGGCTGCACGAAAGGTGATCCAAGCACAGGCGAAATGAAGCATCGCCAAGTAGTTCTCGACCTTCTTCTCCCAGCGGATCAACAGCCGCCGGAAGCGATTCAGCCAGGAGTGCGTCCGCTCA
>JASFBC010000041.1:0-20689 GCA_036172315.1 Anaerolineae bacterium
GGTAAACCGTCGGGCTCATTCTGCCCAAGCCCCCTGCGGGGGCTGGGGAGAGCCCGCAGCTGAACAGTTCCCCTTGCGTTACGTTCCAGAAGCGCAGGGAGCGGCCCTGGATGCTCAGGCCGGGGTCTTGCCCGGCCCGGTATTGTTAAAGCGTTGATAATTCCTGCGTCCACGCTGGCATTTGACAGCCAGAGCAAAGTCGGGTATTATATAGATGGAGTGGGGATGGTTATTTTTTTAACCTCCAATGTCATCTGCCGCAGGAAGGAGGTGAGAGTTAGGGGAACAGCACCGCTTTGGATCTTCCCGGAAATTCTTTACATTTTCCATCGCGATCAGGAAAGGAGGAACAATGCGCCGCGTCCCGTTCATTCCATTCTCTCTCTTTATGATTGTTGTGTTGGTCCTCTCGGCCTGTAAAGGCCCTGCTCCGGCAACGCCGGCTCAGGGTATCCCTCCGCTTCCCCCGGCCCAGAAGGAGTTGCTGGACGCCATTCTTCAACGGGGGAAGATAATCTGTGGCGTCAACGGCGGCCTGCCGGGCTTCAGTTACCTGGATAAGACCACCGGACAGTTCACCGGTTTTGATGCCGATTACTGCCGGGTGCTGGCCGCCGCACTTTTCAACGACCCCAACGCGGTAGAATTCCGGCCTCTCAGCGCGGCCGAACGGTCGGTGGCCCTTCAGACCGGCGAGATTGACGTTCTCATTCGCAACACCACCTGGACCAGCAGCCGGGACGCCACATGGGGTGACTTTGCCCCCACCATCTTCTACGATGGCCAGGGGATGATGGCTCGCAAAGCCAGCGGAGCGGCGAAACTGGAGGACCTGAAAGGGGCCACCATCTGCGTGCAGACCGGTACCACCACCGAGTTGAACCTGGCCGACCAGATGCGGGCTCGCAACGTCACCTTCACCCCTCTGGTTTTTGAGGATATAGACGCCACCTACGCGGCCTACGAAGAGGGGCGCTGCGATGCTGTGACCAGCGATCGCTCGCAACTGGCCGCCCGGCGGTCGGTCTTCAAGAACCCGGACGAGCATGTCATCATGGACGTGGTGCTCTCCAAAGAGCCTCTGGGTCCGGTCGTCCCTCATGGGAGTCCCCGCTGGTTTGACGTGGTGAAGTGGGCCGTCTTTGCCACCATCCAGGCCGAAGAGTACGGCATCACCTCCAAGAACATTGACCAGTTCATGACCACCGACAATCCTGAAATCCGCCGCTTCCTGGGCCTGGAAGGGGACCTGGGCCAGCAACTGGGGCTCTCCGGCGACTTCACCGTCCGCATCATCCGGCATGTCGGCAACTATGGGGAGATTTATGACCGGAACCTCACCCCGCTGGGTCTGACGCCGCGCGGCGTGAACGACCTCTGGACCCGGGGTGGGTTGCTCTACTCGCCGCCATTCCGGTAGAGCCCGACCCGGCCTCCCGCAGGCCAGGCGCCTGCGGGAGGCCTTTCTGCCAGAAGACCTATGCGACCCCATTCCGCGACACCTTTCTGGCGCAGTGAACGGGTCCCCCAGGCTGCCGCCCAGGTCCTTTTCATCGTGATAGTGGCCCTGGTTGCCGGCTTCCTCTATTCCAACCTGGTCCATGCCCTCCACCGCAAGGGGCTCTCCGCCGGTTTCGGATTTCTCTCCCTGGAAGCGGGTTTCCGCATCGGTGAGACCCCGATTCCTTACGACCCCGGGGATTCATATGGAAGGGCCTTCCTGGTCGGCGTTCTGAACACCTTACGGGTGACCGGGGTCGGTATCCTCCTGGCGACCCTTCTGGGGTTGGTTGCAGGTGTGGCCCGCCTCTCGCCCAACTGGTTGATCCGTCAGATAACCGCCGCGTATGTAGAACTCATCCGGAACACCCCCTTGCTGGTCCAACTCGTCTTCTGGTACTATGCGGTCATCTTTAAAATGCCGCCCATTCAGAAGAGCCTGAGCCTGGGGGGAGTTCTTCTCATCAGCCAGCGAGGGGTAGCCCTGCCCAGCCTTTCTGTCACCCCCGCGTTTTACCCCTGGCTGGGCGTTCTGATGCTGGGGACGATAACGGCGTGGCTCCTCTGGCGAGTTCGGCAGCGGTATCAGGACGCCACCGGACGGCCCGGATACGCCTGGTTATTGGCTATCGGCATCTGGGTCCTCTTGGTAGCGGTCGGATGGGGGGTGTTGGGCCATCCTCTGGTTTGGGAGCGGCCCCGAATTGTGGGCCCCACTTATGAGGGGGGCGCCGTCCTCACTCCCGAGTTCGCCGCCCTGCTGGTTGGACTGGTGGTCTACACCGGCGCCTTTATCGCCGAAGTGGTACGGGGAGGCATCCTCTCGGTGCGCAAAGGGCAGATTGAAGCGGCTCGGGCCCTGGGCCTGCGGGAAGGGCAAATCCTCCGACTGATTATCCTCCCCCAGGCCCTGCGGGTGATCATCCCCCCCCTGACCAGCCAGTACCTGAACCTGGCCAAAAACTCCAGCCTGGCTATCGCCGTGGGCTTCCCTGATCTCTTCAGCGTCGGGAAAACGATTTTTAATCAGACGGGGCAACCGGTTCCGGCTGTCGCGCTGGTGATGGGCAGTTATCTGGTGATGAGTCTTTTCACCTCCTTGCTGATGAACATCTATAACCGTCGGGTGCGGTTTCTGGAGAAATAGCGATGGCCGTCTCTCGGACGCTGGAACCGCCGCAAGTGAGAATGGGGCCGGGGGAATGGGTTCGCAAAAACCTCCTCTCTCCCTGGTACAATGCCCTGTTGACGATCGCCGGCCTCTGGTTTCTCTACGAGGTGGGACGAGGGCTGGCGGTTTGGGCACTGACCCAGGCGCGGTGGGATGTCATCACCCACAACATCCGGCTGTTTCTGGTCGGCCAGTTCCCCCCCGACCAGGTCCAGCGGGTCTGGCTGGGTCTGCTTCTTTCCTCTCTCCTCTTCGGGCTGAGCGGGGGCCTCTGGAGCGGGACGATGCGCCAGTTTGCCCACGCGCTGGGGCTTGCCTTCTTCGTACTGGCTTTTTTGCCGGCCTCCTGGGTCACGCGGGGATGGCTCATTGGAAACCTGGCGGCGATCCTCCTGGGCTATGGGGTCGGCGCATGGGGGCGGGGGAGCCCGCGATGCGGCCGTGCCCTGCGATACGCGACGATTGGGGGGTGGTTGCTGTTTTTCCTGGTGCTGATCCTGCTCCTGAGCGGATTTTCCGGAAGTCGGGTACTCCCCCGGGTGGAAGCCAGCCTCTGGGGCGGATTGCTCCTGACCTTTCTGCTGAGCCTGGTGAGCATCATCCTCTCTTTCCCACTGGGTGTCCTTCTGGCCCTGGGGCGGCGCAGTGTTCTTCCAATCGTCCGTCTCTTCAGCATTCTGTACATTGAACTGATCCGGGGGGTGCCGCTGGTCACGGTGCTTTTTATGGCCGATATTATGCTCCCCCTCTTCTTACCGGAGGGGTTGCGGATTGACCGGATAGTGCGGGCGATGGCGGGCTTTACCCTCTTCAGCGCTGCCTACGTCGCCGAGAATGTGCGGGGCGGCCTCCAGGCCATCCCGGAGGGGCAGATAGAAGCCGCCCGGGCTCTGGGGTTGAACGGCCTTCAAACTACACTCTTGATCGTACTCCCTCAGGCTCTGCGATTGGTGGTCCCGGCCAATGTGGGCCAGTTCATTAGCCTTTTCAAAGATACCTCACTGGTCGCCATTATGGGACTTCTGGAACTTCTGGGGATCGGGAAGGCCGTCCTGGCCAACCCGGCCTACATGGGCCTCCAACGGGAAGTCTACCTGTTTGTTGCCGTAGTTTACGGTGTCTTCAGTTACGCTATGTCCTACGCCAGTCGCCGTCTGGAGATCGCGCTGGGGGTTGGGGAACGATAACTACGCAGTAGCGTGAAGCAGTAGCACAAGATTCATCTCGCTTGCTCCAGCCGTCGCGCGGGCTGAGAGGGGAGAAAATGGCCGGAACCGAAGACATCATCATCTGCGAGGACGTACACAAATGGTTTGGCGACTTCCACGTCCTGCGGGGAGTGAATCTGACCGTCAGGCGGGGGGAGGTGGTGGTCATCTGTGGCCCTTCGGGTTCGGGAAAGTCCACTTTTATCCGCACCATCAACCGCTTGGAGACCCATCAACGGGGGCGGATCATCGTGGACGGCATAGAATTGACTGACGACGTCCGCAACATCGCCGCCATCCGCAGCGAAATCGGGATGGTTTTCCAGCAATTCAACCTCTTTCCCCATCTGACCGTTCTCCAGAACATCACCCTGGCGCCGGTCTGGGTTCGCCGCTGGCCGAAGGAGAAGGCGGAGCGCATCGCCCGGGAACTTCTGGAGCGGGTGGGCATTCCGGAGCAGGCCGACAAGTACCCGGCGCAACTCTCCGGCGGGCAGCAACAGCGGGTGGCCATCGCTCGCGCGCTGGCCATGCAGCCCAAAATCATGCTGTTTGACGAGCCAACCTCGGCCCTGGACCCGGAGATGATC
This sequence comes from Anaerolineae bacterium, assembly GCA_036172315.1. GTDB lineage: Bacteria > Chloroflexota > Anaerolineae > B4-G1 > DUEL01 > SpSt-77. The sequence continues at coordinate 4,470 of JASFBC010000041.1, forward strand.
AAAGAGGTGCTGGACGTGATGCGAGACCTGGCCCGTTCGGGGATGACGATGATCGTGGTGACCCACGAGATGGGGTTTGCAAAGGAGGTCGCCGACCGGATTTTCTTCTTCGCCGACGGCAACATCGTGGAAGGAGGCACCCCGGAGGAATTCTTCTCTAACCCCAAGGAGGAGCGAACCCGTCGCTTCCTCAGCCAGATTCTCACTCACTGATAGAAGTTATGCGTCACCGGACAATCGGATTCCGGTCCGGGGAAAGAAACGCGGCGGCGAGGCCGCCGCAGTTTTTTGTCTCCAGGGGGCGATTCCCCCCCGGCCTGCGGCCGGGAGACCTTTCTCCAGGCTTCGGGCTGGAGAGGGGAGAGACGAAGTTCAATAAACACGATTTGGAGTTTGACAAAATTTCAGCAATATGGTATCATATAAGCCAGGAGGTAAGCCATGCAAGAGACCAGACAGCGAATTCTGGAAATTATTAAGATGCGCGGTCAGGCTACGGTGAACGAACTGACCCGCGAGTTAGGGTTGACGGCCGTGACCATCCGGCACCACCTGGATGTCCTCTATCGGGATGGGCTGATCGGTCCGCCGCAGATTCTCCGGAAGCCGGGCCCAGGCCGCCCCCAGCACATTTACCGGCTGGCGGGGGAGGCGGAGGAACTCTTCCCCAAAAAGTACGACCGGCTAACCGACGCCCTTCTGGAGGAACTGGAAGAGCGCATGTCACCCGAGGAACTGGACGCCGTCATCAACGGGGTCGCCGAACGAATGGCCCGTCAGGTGGCGGCCGAAGGGGACATGAGCACCCGCCTGGGCGCCCTTTTGGAGTTCCTGAACGGACTGGGGTACCTGGCGACGGTTCAGAAGGAAGAAGGCGGATACCGGATCGGAGTCGCGAACTGTCCTTACGAACGGGTCGCCCGACGACACGGTCTGCCCTGCAAAGTGGATATGCGCCTGATCGCCCTGGTGACCGGTGTGGAACCGGAGCGTGTCCAGCAGATTGCGACAGGCGACGAGCGGTGCATTTATCGGGTGACCCTGCCGGAAGGTTAAAATCCGACCGGGCTTCCGGAAACCCCGGCATCGCTCTGCCGGTGGGATAGGACTGCTGTCGGTTGCAGGGACCTGCGCCAGAGGGCATTGTTGCTTCTTTTGGCCGGTAGTGGTAAAATTTCGGGCGGATGGCTTAGCCATCCGCCCGAATTCTGTCCTATCACCCGGAGGAAGCAATCCCACTATGGCCTTAAAGACGACGCTCATTTACCCCGGCATTGCCGGTCGGGGCTGGAATTCCCTCAAGCAGGGGATGGACGCGGGCTGGATTTCCCACGGCCTGGCCTCTCTCAGCGCGGCGGCCAAAGCGCAGGGATTTGAGGTGGACCTGATTGACCTGCGCGCCCTCTCCGGCTGGGACCAGTTCCGGGAGGTCCTGACAGAGCGGTCCCCTGATGTCGTCGGGGTTACGATGATGAGCGTGGATTACAACCCTGCCCGTCAGGCCATCGCCATCGCTAAAGAGGTCCTGCCGGACGTCGTCACCGTCATTGGCGGGCCCCACGTCACCATCGCCCTGCAGGACAGCCTGCGCGTTCCGCATGTGGACTATCTGGTGACCGGCGAGGGCGAAATCACTTTCCCTCAGTTGCTGCAGGCCATTGCAGAAGGCCGCCGCCCGCCGTATCGGGTGCTGCGCGGCGAGCCGCCCGATCTGGATGTCATCCCCTTCAGCGACCGGGACCTCTTCCTGGACGAATGGAAGAAATGGGGTTATGACCTGGATTCCCCAGAAGTCCCTTTCGTAGAGGAACTCCCTCCTCCGTTCGCCACCATCATCGCCGGACGGGGATGCATCTACAACTGCACTTTCTGCAAGCCCGGGGAGGACTACCTCTTCGGCAAGCGGGTCCGTCGTCGGAGTGTGGATAACGTCCTGGCCGAACTGCGTTATCTGGTGGACCGCTACCATCTGGCCTCTTTTATGTTCCACGACGACTGTCTGACCGAGGACCGGGAATGGGTGATGGAGTTCACCAAGCGGTACATCGCCGAGGGCTTCAACCTTCCCTTCTTCTGTCAGACCCGGGCCGACATCCTGGTGAAGCACGAGGACATGGTGGAGCGGATGGTGCAGGCCGGCCTGCGGGGGTACTTCATCGGTTTTGAGAGCGGTAGCGACCGGGTGCTCAAGTTCATCCGCAAGGGCACCACGGTGGCCCAGAACCTGGAGGCGGCCCGTATTTGCAAGAAGTACGGCATCGCCATCTGGGCCAACTATATGATGGGCCTGCCCACGGAGACGAAGGAAGAGGTCATGGAGACGGTGCGGATGATGAAGGAGATAGACCCGGACTACTACAGTCCGGCCTTCTTCACGCCGCATCCCGGGACCGACCTCTATGATTTTGTGGTGGAGCATGACCTGAGCCGCATCACTGACTACGACTCCTATCGCCGGAATCCCACGGAGCCGAAGATTCAGGGGCAGGACTATGAGTTCCTGAAGTGGGCGATGGCGGAGAGCCAGCGGCGCAACCCCTGGAACGCGTTCCGGCGGTGGGTGCGGCGGCAATGGCGGCGTTTCCGGCGGCTGACCCCGGCGAAAGTCCTGCGGCGTCTGGGGCTGATCGGGCTCGCCCGGAGAGCCGGGTTGAAATACGGACCAGCATAGGTGGATAAGGCGACAATGATCCGGGTCAAGGTGAAACTCTTTGCAACTCTGCGGCGGTATTACCCCGAACTGGGAATCGGCGAGGGGATGGAAGTGGAACTCCCGGACGGGGCGACGGTGGGACAACTGGTCAACCATCTGGGCCTGCCCGCTGACCACGTGCGGGTGGTGTTCATCAACGGCATCGCCCGAGACGAATCCCATCCCCTGTCCGATGGCGACCAGGTCGGTATGTTCCCCCCTGTAGGGGGAGGGTAAATGCAAGCGGTGCTCCCATGGCCACATATCTCCTCGTCTTCGCCGGTGCGCTGGTGCTGAGCATCGCGCTGACCCCCCTCGCCCGCTATCTGGCCCCTCACCTGGGCGTAATAGACCAGCCCTCAGCCCGTAAGGTTCACCGTTCCCCCGTCCCGCGCCTGGGCGGCATCGCCATCTATCTGGCCGTGCTGGCGGCGGCCGTCGCGCTGGGGGAACGATATAATTTCGCTCAGTTCGGCTCCATTATCGTCGGCGCCACTGCCGTCTCCTTTATGGGGCTGGTGGATGACCGATGGGGGCTGCGCCCCGCTATCAAACTGGTCGGGCAGGTGCTGGCGGCCCTCCTCCTCTGGGCCACGGGCGTCCGCGTGGGCACGTTCGGCCAGCCAGCATTGGATTTCCTGCTGACCGTTTTCTGGGTGGTCTATATCACCAACGCCATCAACCTGCTGGATAATATGGACGGGCTGGCGGGCGGAGTGGCGGCCATCGCCGCCGCCTATTTCGCGCTGATGTGCTCCTTCAGCGGACAGTATCTGGTAGGGGCGCTGGCGATGGCGGTGCTGGCGGCTTGCCTGGGCTTTCTCTTCTACAACCTGAACCCCGCCAGCATCTTTATGGGGGATTCCGGGGCCCTCTTCCTGGGTTTTATGCTGGCGGCCATCGGGATCAAACTCCGTTTCCCGGATAATGTCACCTTCGTCACCTGGATGGTGCCGGTGCTGGTGCTGGGATTGCCCATTTTTGATACCGCGCTGGTAATCCTCTCCCGCCTGCGCCGGAGGCTGAATCCGCTGACGACACCGGGCAAAGATCACGTCTCCCACCGTTTGGTGGCGGCGGGACTCTCCCAGCGGGAGGCCGTCCTGACCCTCTATGTGGCATCGTTCGTGCTGGGGTTGCTGGCGGTCTTCGTCACCCGCGCGTCGGTGGTGGAGGGGTATATCGTGGGGGGTATCGCTGCTATGGTGGGGGCTTTCAGCCTCTGGCGGCTGGAGCGGCCACCTTTCTGGGGCCTCGGATAACGGGTCAGGCACCCTGGGAAGTGCTCAGCCCGTTACCGGGTTTGCCGCTGGGCCTCTATCACGTTGGGGATTTTGGAGATGCGGGCCAGTACCCGGCCCAACTGGCCGATGTCGGTGACCTCCAGGGTGAGGTAGATGGTCGTCAGGTTCTGATTGCGGTTGACGCTGAGCCCGGCGATGTTGATCCCCTCTTTGGTCAGTACCCCGCTGATGTCGTGCAGCAGCCCCGTTCGGTCGTAGGCCAGCACCGAGACCAGCACCGGGAAGGTCTGCTTTTCGGTGCCCCAGGCCACTTCTATCAGCCGTTCGGGGTGGCGCAGGTTGAGGATGTTGGGGCAATCTCGCCGGTGGACCGTAATCCCGTGCCCCTGGGTGACGTAGCCGATGATGGGCTCATCGGGGAGGGGGTGGCAGCAACGGGCCATCCGGGTCAGCAGGCCACCGGTCCCCAGGACGTGGACTTCGCGGGAGACCTGGGCCGGAATCGGGGTCGGGGGCGGGAGTTCCGGTTCCGGCTGGGCTTGCCGCTGAGCCTCTACTACCTTCGCCGCAATCTGCTGGCTGTTGATGTCCCCGAAGCCGACGGCGGCCAGGAATTCTTCTAACTTCTCGTAACCGAAGAGCGCCGCCACGGTTTCGTGGGAGAGTTCCCCCAGCCCCAGCCGCTTCAGTTCCCGCTCCAGGATGGCCCGCCCCGAGGCGATGTTCTGCTCCCGGTCCTGTCGCCGGAACCACTGGCGGATTTTGTTGCGCGCGCGGGCGGTCTTGACGTATCCCAGCGCTGGATTGAGCCAGTCTCGGCTGGGGCCGCCCCGTTTGGCGGTGATGATTTCCACTTGGTCGCCGGTTTTGAGGACGTAGTCCAGGGGCACCCATCGCCCGTTGACCTTGGCCCCCCGGCAGCGGTGGCCGATTTCGGTGTGGATGGCATAGGCAAAATCTACGGGCGTGGCTCCGGCCGGCAGGTCCACCACCATACCCTTCGGGGTGAAAACGTACACCCGGTCCTCAAAGATGTCGGTCCGGACTGCCTCTACGAATTCCCCAGCGTCCTCCGTCTCGCTACGGGCCTCTATTTGGGCCCGCAGGGCGGCGATTTTTTCCTCAAACAGGCGGTCTTCCCGCACCCCTTCCTTATATCGCCAATGGGCGGCGATCCCGTACTCGGCAATCCGGTGCATGTAGTGGGTGCGAATCTGGACTTCCAGGACTTTCCCGCCGATGCCCACCACAGCGGTGTGGAGGGACTGGTACATGTTCTCCTTCGGGCGGGCGATGTAATCGTCAAACTCGCCGGGGATGGGGGTCCAGAGGCTGTGGACGACGCCCAGGGCCTGGTAGCATTCGGGGACCGTATCCACAATGGCCCGGATGGCGCGGATGTCGTAGACTCGCTCCAGGGGGATTTGCTTGCGCTGCATCTTGCGGTAGATGCTGTAAATGTGCTTGGGACGGCCCGTAATCTTGGCGTTGATTCCCTCCAGCCGGAGATGATGCTGGAGGATGGCGATATGCCGTTCAATATCGGCCTCCCGCTCCGGCGCCCGGGCCTCCAGTTCGGCCGCAATCTCGTGATACAGTTCGGGCTCCAATGCCCGGAAGGCCAGGTCCTCCAGTTCTCCCTTCCACTGCCAGATGCCCAGCCGGTTGGCCAGCGGCGCGTAGATGTCCATGGTCTGTCGGGCGATGCGCCGCTGGCGCTCCGGCGGCAGAGCGTCCAGTGTGCGCATATTGTGCAGCCGGTCGGCCAGTTTGATGAGCATCACCTGCGCGTCCCGGGCTGTCGCCAAGAAGAACTTGCGCAGACTCTCCAGTTCCCGCTCGTCCCGTTCCCCCTCCCGCATCTTGCCCAGTTCGTTGGCTCGTCCCAGTTTGGTCACCCCGTCTACCATGCGTGCCACCGCCGGGCCGAAGCGGGCCTCCAGTTCCTCCAGCGGTACTCCCCGGTCTTCCACCACGTCGTGGAGGAGGCCGGCCGCGATGGTCTCGGCGTCCATCCGCAGTTCGCCCAGGAGCGCGGCGACAGCCAGCGCATGCTGGATGTAGGGCTCGCCGGATTTCCGGTACTGGCCTTCGTGGGCCATGGCGGCGAATTCATAGGCGCGCAAAATCAGGTCCCGGACCTCCGGACCGTCCCGGACCAGGGAAAGGACGTCGTCTATCGTCAAAAGAGGGATCGGTGCACCGGTCATAGGGGTATGGGTTGGTAGTATCTTAATATCAGTATAGCGCGGATAGGGGATTTGTCAAAGAACGTAACTACCTGCCAGGGAATCCCGCGAAGTTCCTTGCCGCGAATTCGCAGGCTTCGCCCGCAGATGTAGCGCAGGCTGTTAGCCTGCGTAGCGGCCTGCGCTAAGTGCCCTTCCTGAATCCTCTGCGCCTTTTGGGGTAGGTATCTCCAAAGAACTTGACAACGGGCCTGTTTTGTGGATAAATAGCCGTTAGGGGGCAGTTGTTAGAGCGTGTCCGATGTTTGGGGATTGCTTCGTCGCTTCGCTCCTCGCAATGACCGAGCCCGGTGAATTTTCAGGCATCTCTTAGGGGAGGTGACTGATGACCACTTTCATCCTTCTCTCCAAGATTTCTCTGCGCAGTCCCGGCGAGGTGCGGGCGCTATCGGTGATGGATCAGGAGTTTGACCGGCGGCTGAGGGAGGAGTGTCCGGAGGTGCGGCGCATCGCCAGTTACGCCCTGCTGGGGGAGTACGATTTCATGCACATCTTTGAGGCGCCGGACGCAAAGACGGCGGCCCATGTGGCCCTCCTGGCCAACGTCTTCGGCCATTGCACCACCCAGACGCTCACCGCCATCCCTTTTGAGGAATTCCGCGAGATTGTGGAGAAGATATAGGTGGAGGCATATTGCGTGGTATTGACGACGGCCGGCACGGAGGAGGAGGCGCACCGGCTGGCGGAGGGGCTGGTTGCCGGAAAACTGGCGGCCTGCGTGCAGGTCCTGCCCGTCACCAGCACCTACATCTGGCAGGGGCAACTCCACCGGGACCCGGAGTGGCTGCTCTTGATCAAGACGACGGCCGCCCGCTACAGCGACGTGGAGGCCTTCCTCCGGGAGCACCACTCCTACCAGGTGCCGGAGATCGTCCAGGTGCCCATCCGGCAGGGGCTGGCAGAGTATCTGGCGTGGGTAGAGGAGAATACGTCTCCCTGACCCGCTTCGCTGCGCTTCCATTTTGACGCCACTCCGCTTCGCTGCGTCGCTGACGCCGGGCGACGCCCTGTTCGTAGCAAGGCACGGAGCGCGGCGGAGTGCCGTCTTGACCGAGGTTAGGGGAAAATCTTCCCCGGATTGAGGATGTGGTAAGGATCAAAGACCTCCTTGATCCCCCGCATCAGCGCGATCTGGGCCGGGTCCAGCGCCATCGGCAGGTAACGGCGGCGGGTCGCGCCGACCCCGTGCTCCCCGGTGAGCGTCCCGCCCAGGGAGAGGGTGAGCCGGTAGATTTCTTCGGAGAGGAGAGGGACCAGGGCCCGCCATTCCCCCTCCGGCAGGTCGTCTTTCAGCGCGTTGACGTGGACGTTGCCGTCCCCGGCGTGGCCGAAGCAGACGATACGGATTCCGTGCCGCCGGGCGATCTCCTTAATCCCCCGCAGCAGCGCCGGAATCTCCGCACGCGGGACGACGACGTCCTCCATATGGTTGACCGGGCTCTCGTGCTTGAGCGCGTCCACAATGGCCCGCCGGGCCTCCCACAGCCGGTCCCGGGTGCGGCTATCCTTCGCCACCAGCACGTCCCGCGCCCCGTGGGCCAGGCAAATTTCCCCCACCGCCTCCATATCCGCGTCCACTGCCTCCTGCCGATTCCCGTCCAACTGGATCAGCAGGTGGGCTGCCGCGTCGTCGTAGGGGACGGTTTTCTGGAGGAGCCGCTCCGCTGCCCGGATGCTATCCTGCTCCATAAACTCAATGGTTGCCGGAAGGATGCGGGCGGCGATGATCTCCGAGACGGTGTCGGCGGCGGCCTGGAAGTCGTCATATGGGACCAGCAGGTCCACCCGGACCTTCGGCAGGGGCAGGAGCCGCAGGATGATTTTCGTCACCACGGCCAGGGTCCCCTCGGAGCCGACCAATAACTGGACCAGGTTGTAGCCGGTGACGTTCTTGACCAGTTTGCCGCCGCAGGTGATGATGTCACCGGAGGGGAGGACGGCCTCCAGGCCGCAGACGTAATCTTTGGTCGTCCCGTACTTGACGGCCCGGGGGCCGCCGGCGCCCTCGGCGATGTTCCCCCCGATGGTACAGGAGTCCAGGCTGGCGGGGTCGGGCGGGTAGAAGAGCCCCTCTGCCTCCACCGCGCGGTGGATGTCGCCGGTGATGACCCCCGGTTCTACGGTGACCATCAGGTTCTGCCGGTCAATCTCCAGGATGCGGTTCATCTTCTCGGTGGAGAGGACGATGCCGCCGAAGACGGGGACGGCGCCGCCGCTGAGGCCGTACCCGGCCCCGCGCGGGGTGACGGGAATCCGTTCCCGCGTCGCCAGCCGGAAGATTTCAGCGACCTCCTGAGCGGAGTGGACGAAGACGACGACCTCCGGCTGGGCCCAGAGGCCCACCGTCTCGTCGTGGGCGTACTTCTCCAGCGCCTCCCCGTCGGTGCGGACGTTCCCCTCCCCGACGATGGCCTGAAGGGATGCCACTATCTGGGGGGTGACTTTGTTGTACATGCTCCCCTCCGGTATTCGTTTACCGCAGAGGGCGCAGAGACGGGCACGTTGAAGTCGTGCCCCGTCGTTCTACCCCGCCAGCACCCGCTCCGCCGCCGCCAGGCCTGCGCCGACCTCAAAGCGGTAGCCGTTGCGGGCCAGCGCCCACTCTATCGCCCCGACGGTGGTCAGGATGTCCGCAGGCGTCACCGCGCCCATATGCCCCACCCGGAAGTAGCGGTCGCGGATGGCGGGGTGCAGTCCTCCAGCGACGATCGCCCCGGCCTGCCCGATCAGGCCCAGAAGGCGCGCGTCCACCCCCTCCGGGTAATACGGGGCGGTGAGGGTATGGGCGGCCTTATGGGGGCTCACCGGGACCTGGGAGAGGCCGATGGCCTCCATCGCGGCTTTGAAGGCGGCGCTCAGGTGGCGGTGACGGGCGAAGCGGGCCTCCATCCCCTCCTCCAGAATCTGCCCCAGGCTCACGTTCAGCGCCCAGATGAGGTTGACGGGCGGGGTGCCGAAGTAGGCGGCCTTCCGGGCCCCGTACGCCTCCATAATCGGCAGCCAGTTGGCCCAGTCCGCGTAGTAGTTCTGGACGGGGGTCTTTCGCTTTCGGAAGGCCTCCATGGCCCGGGGCCCGGCGACGAGGATGGCCAGTCCCGGCGGGACGCCCAGGGCCTTCTGGGAGGCGGTGAGGACCACGTCCACGCCCCACTCCTGGGGGCGCAGTTCCTCCCCGGCCACACTGCAGACGCCGTCCACCACCACCAGCGCGCCGTGCTCCTGCCCCAGGCCGGCCAGGGCCGGGACGTCGGCCAGGACGGCGGTGGAGGTATCCACGTGGGTGACCGTCATCAGTTTGAAGGGCCCCGTGCGCAGTGCGGCGGCTACCGCCTCCGGCGGCGGGGCGTCCCCCACGGCGGGGGGCTGGACGACCGTCACCTGGGCGCCGTAGCGCTCCAGGATGGCGGCGAAGCGGTCCCCGAAGTAGCCGGTGCTGACCACCAGCGCCCGGTCCCCCGGCTCTATCAGGTTGGCGGCGGCCATATCCATGGCCAGGGTGCCGGAGCCGGCGACGATGAAGGGCTGGCCTTCGGGGAAGAGGCAGACCTCCTTCAGCCGCTCCAGCGCCTGTCCGAAGACCTCAATGAAGTTGGGGGCGACGTGGCTGGTGGTGGGAAGCCCCATAGCCGCCAGCACCTCCGGCGTGAACTCCACGGGGCCGGGGATCATCAGGAGTTTGCGGTTTTTCATCTGGACCTCCGGGGTGCGTATTGCTTGTTGCGTATTCGTGGATGGCTTTCTGCATCCGCTCCCTCGCGCCGGGCCTGCTCCTGAGGAGGTCCCCCCAGTTGGGCAAACATCTCCCCGGCGCAGGTGATGAGTTCCGGGGCGCGGGGATTTCCCTCCGTTTATCGGTTGCGCATCACGGCGGGCAGGTAAACCCGATGGGTCTGGCCCAGGACGCCCCATAGGGAGAGGTGGCCAGGCCGGGCAGTGATGGTGTTCTGATTCGGGTCCACCTGGCTGGTTTCCTCTCGCTGCTACCGGCCGTCCTCCTATGTATAGAGGGCCAGGGAGTCCTCTATGACGGGGCCGCGCTCATTTTCTGTGTAGGCCACGGTTATCGCGAAGGTCTTTCCCAAGGCCAGTTGGGCAGGCTGACCGGTGGCGCTGTAGACGGCCGTCACTTCAAACAAGTGGCCGATGCCTGCCAGGTCTCCCAAAGGGGGGACCTGCTGAGCGGAGCGGGTTGGGGAAGTGAGGACCACCGTATCGGTGAAGGCGCCGGAAGGGAACATCAGGGTGGTTCGGTCCCGCAGAGCATCCCCTTGGCCGAGGTCATAGGTGCTAACCCGGGTTGGAGTATAAAGGCTCTGGCGAAATACCCTGAAGTTGTCCCCGCCGGTGGAAACATACTCTCCTGCTACAGCGATGCCCTGAATTTCTTCATACAGGGGCTGATATTGGCTGCGGAGGGCCGGCGCGTTGGGGGTGGAGACATCCACGATCCGCAAACCCTTGTTTCCCTCCGCGATGTAGACATAACGGCCATCTGCGGTGTGGCCGAAGACCTGAGTACCAATAGGCAAGGTATACGTGCCCACTTGGGTGGGGCTCAGTGGGTCGGAGACATCAATGATGTAAAGGTAAGAGCCGATGGTATGAGCGTAGTTTCCAGCCACCGCGACATGCGCACCGCTCTCCGGAAACTGTCCCAGAGGTTGAGGCAATTCAGGGTTGGAGATGTCCAGAATCTGAAGCCCCCTCCCCGCTACGGTGATGTAGGCCCGGTTTCCGGAAATAGTGATTCCTCTCACATCGGCTTGGAAGTCAATGGAATTGACCGCGGTGGGGTGGGCCGGGTTGGCGACGTGGACGATCCACAGTCGCGCGTGGTATTCGTTGCCGATGACATAGGCGTATTCTCCCGCCACGGCAACGCTTTGCACGATGCCAGGCAGGACGTCGGTCTGGCCGACGAGGGTGGGGTTGGATACGTCCAGGATAGCGAGGCGAGGGCCCATGCCAATATAGGCATAGGAGCCTGTGGCGGCCACCGCCAGGACCGGGCCACCTAATTGGGTGACCAGTTCTACGTTCTGGGCGTTTTGCTGAAGGGTGAGGGATGCCAGGTTCGGGTCGGAGGGCAGGGAGAGGAGTTGGCCGGTCTGGTGGGAAGGAATGGTATTCCCCTGAGCCTGACCTATCTCGGCCAGCAGAATGACCGAAAGGAGCAGGAGGACGGCGATCAGGAGTGGTGCGGGGATGGAAGTCCGGAGATTTTTGCTCATATTGCACCTTCGTACTGATAGGAAGCATAAGGCAATGGGACGCGGGCGAGTGCAGATCGGTGCACCTCGGGCAAGGCCACACGGGCGGCCTCAAGCGGGCGGGCGATGAGGGTGAGGATGCGGAAGGCCGGGGGTTCGGGCGGCGCCAGGCCCGGCCCGCCCACCGTCACCTGCATCTGGCCTCCGGTGACCAGGACCGACGAGAGGACGTCTCTGCCGACGGTGATGGTTCGCTCGGCCATATTCCGTGCTCTTGAGTTTCCGGATCGCTTTTAGCGCCCGACGGGAAGCGCAGAGGGTGCTCCGTCGCCGGTCCGGGTTGGCGCAGGCGCCCCGGGTAGGGAGTGGGGGGCGGCCGGTGGCCCCCGTCGCCCTTCAACCCGCCCTTTCGCACCCCACCTCCGGCGGCTGCGCTGCCAGGGGGAGGGGGGAACGGAACCGCCGTCCGGCAGGCGGTGACACCTTTCATTGTAATCCACAAAGGGAGAAAGTCAAATGGGGGGCTATCCGCCGCCTTTCGCCTTCGGCGGGTGTTCTCCCCCCACCCATTGCTCCCACAGGCGCGAACCGGATGACGGGGGGGCAGGGGCAAGCCCTGCTCCTGCGGCGCCCCGTTGGGGTTGCCCCTGCGGGGTTCTACCCTTCCCCGCGTGCCTGCGGCGGCGGGAGAGGGGGCGGGGTGTATCCGCCTGCAGCGGTCCGGCGCCGGTGGTCAGCAGTCATCTCCAATGAGGGAGCCGATAGGGAGAGCGGTCCGGGTGTGGATAACGATGGCCTGGCCGGTCCTCTGAGCGGTCAATTGGGGCTGAACGATTGCTAACCAGGACGTGCGGGGCGCGTAGAGGCGGGCCAGTCCGACCCACAGCCACAGGGGGAGTTTGCCGCTGAGGATCAGTCCTCCTGTCAGTGGAGGGGGGAGGGTTGCTCCTCCTATTTCGGTGATATCCAGGTACGCTTCGGGGAGGGAGAGTTCCATCCGGACCGCCGGTCTTTTCTCGTCCCGGCGCTCCCTGATGTGCAGAGGTGCCGCCTGGGGAGCGCCGATGTGAAGCGTTGGGGGCTCCGTCCATCCCAGACGGGCGTCAAAGAGGTGAAAGGGGGCCGGGAGTGCGTGGATGGCGATGGCGGCGTAGAGCCAGTTGGGTCCCCGACCGTAGAGGGCCAGCGGCTCCCCTGCGGGGAGGTAATCCAGCACTGTGGGGAGGTCCTCCGGGCGCCATCCGGTGGGTTCACGGCCCAGTTGCCGGGCCAATCGCTCCACGTCCACCACCAGTTCGGCGGGCGCGGTCGCCATGTGGCGGCGGTAGAGGTCGGCGGCGAAGGGGATGAAGAGGCTTCCCAGCCGCTCTACCAGTGCGTCAAAGGCTGGGCCAGAGGCGGTTTTCCCCCGTTCCAGCCCTGCGAGGACGCCCCGCACTACCGGCTCTGTGGCGTCCAGCCGGTTCTCCCCGGCCAGGTCGGAGCGGAGGTCTGCCAGGAGGATCAGGCCGTGGGCGGCGAAGCGGTCGCTCCATTCCCGATGAGCCGCTTCGGAGGGGGTGAGCAAAATCCCGTGGGTGCACTCGTCCAGGATGGATTCCTGCTCCGGCGTCGGGAGGCCTCCCAGGTCCACGAGGAGGGGGAGGTGGCGGCGGGCGATGTCCCGCCGGAGGAGGGGGAGCCACCGCTCACTGGCTGCGCCCTTGATCCGGAGATGGCGGACCAGGTCCGGCTCCCCTTCGTGGAACCAGTCCCCTTCGCAATCCGGCGGGTAAGCCCGCAGGAGGTAGTGAGGTACGGTCTGCGCCCGCAGGGCGCGGGTCAGGCTGTAGGCCAAGACCGATTTGCCGCTGTGGGGAGGGCCTCCGATGGCAACGGCGGGAAGGGGGTTGTACACTTCCATTTGTTGCGTTTCCTCCGTTCTGGTTTATAATTTATGGTATGCCGACGGTTGCCTCCTGGCCGGTGGGGAAAGTCGCCGTGGTGACGATGGGTGGACAGGCCCAGGTTGTCACCTTTGCGGTGGACGGATTGCTGGCGATGGGTGAAGTCCTCTCCGGGGTTCTGGTTCTTCATCTTTCCCCCGAGGATCCCCGGGTACGGCGGGCTCTTTCCCAGTTGAGTGCCGAGTTTGCGGGCGGTCGGTACCGGGGTCGCCCTCTGGAGTTCCGTCGGGTCGGCCTGCAGGCCCGGGGACGGTTGCTGAGAGCGATCACCGATGGGGCGGAAGCGGAGGCGGTGTGGGTGCTGGCGCGCGACCTGCTGGCGGAGTTGAAGGGGGAAGGTCGGTCGCTGCACCTCTGTATTGCGGGCGGTCCCCGCCTGCTGGCGCTGACGCTGACCACTGCGGCCATGCTCCAATGCGACCATCAGGATCGTCTCTGGCATCTTTACACACCTCCGGAGTTTCTGGAGCGGGCCCGGGATGGGGCTATTCTCCACGCTCCGCCCGAGGCGGGAGTCCGCCTGATCCCGGTCCCTCTGGTCCCCTGGGGGGTCTATTTCCCGGCCCTGCGGGCTTTGGCCTGTCCGCCCGCCTTTGCGCCTTCCCTCAGTCCTCAGGATGCCGCTTGTTGTGCCGCCGTCTGGGAGCGGCTGACGGAGCGGCAGCGGGAGGTCCTGCGGGTACTGGTCTCCGCTGCCTCCCTCCAGGAGGCTGCCGAAACGCTGGGGATGACGCTGAAGACACTGGATAGCCATAAAGGTCAGATTCTGGCCGAGTGTCGGATCGCCTGGGGGATGCCGGAGGGCACCCGGCTGACGTATCATTTTCTGCGGGAAAAGTTCGGGCCGTGGTTGGCGGTTAGACGGTAATATTAGTGTACCTCCCTTTGAGGGTTAGGGCATCAGAGGGGACTCTGAATGGAATCAGAGAATTCTCGGTTGACCGGTGGTTGGAGTGGGGTAAAATAATGTTGACCAGTTTGGTTCTGATGTTACGGGCGGAGAGGGAGGCCGTTTTGCCGCCCTATCTGGGACGGGCCAGCCATGCTCTGTTTCTGCGGGAGGTGGCCCGGAGGGACTCTGCCCTGGCCGAACGGTTGCATCTGCCGGACGAGCGCCGTCCTTTTACCTGCTCTTCCTTTTGGGGGGTTCGTCTGGAGCGGGTGGGGGGTGAACTGAAGGCGCTGGTCTCTCCGGACCGTTCTCTTTTTCTGCGCTACACAGGGCTGACGGCGGAGGTTTCGGAGCATTTGATGGGCTGGGCCGAGGCGCCGACGCCGGTGGTGGAGGTAGAGGGGGTTCGGCTGGTTGTTGAGGGGGCGACGCTGGACTCCTCTATTCACCCATGGGCCGGCCAGACGACCTATCAGGCCTTGTTGAGGGAGTGCCTGCGGGGGGGTGAGTCCTTACCCCGTCAACTGGAACTGGAATTTTTCTCCCCGACGGCTTTCCACTCCGGTGGGCGGAATGTGCCGTTGCCGTTGCCGGATCTGGTATACGGGAGTCTGGTGGAGCGGTGGAACGATTTCTCGCCGGTGGCGGTTTCGCCGGAGGTGCGGCGGTTTGCCCAGGAGTGCGTAGCCATCAGCCGGCACGAACTCTCCACCCGTGCTGTAGCGGGGAAGGGGGATGGGATCCAGATTGGCTTTGTGGGCCGGTGTCGCTACGTTGTTCTTCGGGCCGACCCCTATTGGCTGGGCCTTCTGCATGCGCTGACGGACTACGCTTTCTATGCTGGGGTGGGGTATCAGACGACAACGGGGATGGGGCAGGCACGGCGGTGGAGGGGTCGGGAGTCCTGCACCTTAACAATTGAACGAGGAAGGGAATCGGCCCGGGGGTAGGGGCTGGAGGGACTCTCCCCCGGGCGGTTTCAGTGCCCATGCGGGAGGTATGAGTGCGGTTGCGAACACCCCTCTCTGAGAGGCCCGATTGGGGGAGGGTCCGGAGGGGGGTGTTCGCAGAAATCCAGAAAGTGGGAAATTATGCCCACGATAGGGGTTGACGAAGGGGGAAAATGGTGTAAAATAGGAGAGGTGAAAAAGGATTAACTGCTTTTATGGTACAGGGTTTCCATATGGACTTACAGGGTCCGAAAACCTCCAATGCCCGACAGGGCATTAAGACAACATCGCGGGGACTCCCGCGGACCGAGAAGACAAATACCTCGTCCGTCCGAAAACCTCCAATGCCCGACAGGGCATTAAGACCAACCCGGAGCGGCTGCTTCTGGGACTCCGCGGCGAGCTGAGTCCGAAAACCTCCAATGCCCGACAGGGCATTAAGACGCTGCTCGTTTAGGCTTTAATGACCTGGCAAATACTGTCCGAAAACCTCCAATGCCCGACAGGGCATTAAGACGTACCACTTAAGACCCCGCCTCTCGAACTCCGCCCTCAGTCCGAAAACCTCCAATGCCCGACAGGGCATTAAGACATGTTGCCGTGTCGTCCCTACCTCCAGCATCGCGCAATTGGTCCGAAAACCTCCAATGCCCGACAGGGCATTAAGACCTAAAACCTCATTATTCATCCTCCACCTCCCGGAATAAGTCCGAAAACCTCCAATGCCCGACAGGGCATTAAGACCTCGAAGACGAGCCCGCCCGGGCACCCTGTCCACCGCGCTTCGTCCGAAAACCTCCAATGCCCGACAGGGCATTAAGACGTCGTGGGTCGGAAGTCCACCTCGGCGATGACTGGGTCCGAAAACCTCCAATGCCCGACAGGGCATTAAGACGAATGTTCTCCCCTCCTTAACCAACACCACGATGTCAAGGTCCGAAAACCTCCAATGCCCGACAGGGCATTAAGACCCACCACCACGTGTGGCGGGCGGCGATCATCATCCTCTCAGTCCGAAAACCTCCAATGCCCGACAG
>JASFBC010000042.1:0-22768 GCA_036172315.1 Anaerolineae bacterium
CGGCCTCGGGTAGAAAGTCTCATAGCATCTTAATTATAGCATAGTTGAGTATTTTTGTCAACATTAGGGTGACTCGGTAAGATTTTTATTGGGGATAGCAGCGGCCCCGGCTCTGATGCCGGGGCCGCTGTTTGGGAACAACGTTTCCCTTGGGCAGCATCGGCATCTACGCCGTTCCCCCCGTCTCATAAATCGCCCGCTGCGGGCAGACCTGCAGGCAGACGGTGCAGCCGGTGCAGAGAAGCCCGTCTATGGTCGCTTTGGGCTGGTGGGTGCGGGGGTCTATCGTTTCGCTCTTCAGGATGGCCGGACAGCCCACCCGGAAGCAGGTGCCGCAGCCATTGCAGGCCTCCGGATCCACCGCCACCGTGGGCCGCCGCTGGAAGTAGGGGGTAAACACACAGGCCCCCTTGACGATGACGACGGCGGGCCCCTCCTCCACCGCCATCGCCTCTTTCAGGACGTCATTGATGCCCCGGACATCCCAGGCATCGGCCTCCCAGATGTGCTCCACGCCCAGCGCCCGGACCATCGGCGCAATCTCAATCGCGCGGGTCCGGCTCCCCTGCAGGGTAATGCCCGTCCCCGGATGCTGCTGCCCGCCGGTCATCGCCGTGATGCGGTTATCCAGGATCGCCACCACGATATTGCTGTTGTTGTAGACGGCGTTCGCCAGCGGGGAGAGGCCGGCATGGAAAAACGTGGAGTCGCCGATGATGGCAATGACCTTCTCCTGCGCCCCCGCCTTTTTCAGCCCATGCGCCATGCCGATGCTGGCACCCATGGAGATGATGCTGTCCATCGCGTCAAAGGGCGGCTGGAATCCCATGGAGTAGCAGCCAATATCGCCGGGGAAGACGGCTTGCCGCCGCCAGCGGCGCAGGTTGTAGAAGAAGGCCCGATGCGGACAACCGGGGCACATCGCGGGCGGGCGCGATGGGATCAGGGGCGTCGTCAGCGGTTCTACCCGCTCCGGCGCCGGCCCCACCGGAAGCCCGGCCCGTAGAGCCGCCTCCCGTACCCGCGCCAGCGTCAGTTCGCCCGTGATGGGGAAGACGTCCTTCCCGGCGGCCACCGGAATCCCCATGGCCCGCACCTGCTCTTCAATGAAGGGGTCCAGTTCTTCTATCACCACCACCCGCTCCACCTGCGCGGCGAAGTCCCGAATGGTCTGGCGCGGGAGGGGATAGACCAGTCCCAGTTTCAGGATGGACGCGTTCGGGAAGAGTTCGCGGACGTACTGGTAGGCCATCCCGCAGGTGATGATGCCCAGGGAGCGGTCGCCCCACTCTATGCGGTTGAGGGGCGCGGTCTCAGCCCAGGCGGCGATCTTCTGCAGCCGCTCCTCCACCCAGGGGTGCAGGCGGCGGGCGTGGGCCGGGACGATGACGTACCGCTCCGGTCGCCGCTCAAAGGGCGGCAGCGGCTCCAGATTCCGGGGCCCCTCCGGCATCGTCACCTCCACCGGCGACTTGGAATGGGAGAGGCGGGTGGTGGAGCGCAGGAGGACCGGCGCGGAGAATTCTTCGCTCAGGTCAAAGGCCAGGCGGGCGAATTGCCGGGCCTCCTCGCTATCGGAGGGCTCCAGGCAGGGGAACTTACCAAAGCGGGCGTACTGGCGGTTATCCTGCTCGTTCTGAGAGGAGAAACAGCCCGGGTCGTCGGCAGAGACCAGCACCAGACCGGCCTTGACGCCGGTGTAGGAGACGGACATCAGGCTATCGGCGGCGACGTTGACGCCGACGTGCTTCATCGCCGCCAGCGCGCGGGCCCCGCCGAAAGCGGCACCGATGGCCGCATCCAGCGCCACCTTCTCGTTGCTGGCCCACTCCGCGACCACGCCCGGATACTGGGCCAGATTCTCCAGAATTTCGGTAGAGGGGGTGCCGGGGTAGGCGGCGGCGTAGCGGACCCCTGCCTCCCACGCCCCCAGGGCAATGGCTTCGTTCCCGGAAAGTATTCGCTTCATCCCGCTCCTTGTACCGGTTGCTTTGATCCTGTGCCAACGCAGCAAGCAACGCTGGATTTATAGCACAACTCGGGGGGATTGCAACCCATTGTTCCCTGTAACTTATTCCGCTGGTAACTATCTACCCAAAAGTCTGAAATGGGACGCCGATTCTCGCAGGCTTCGCTCGCAGATGTAGCGCAGGCTGTTAGCCTGCAGCGCAGGCTGTTAGCCTGCAGCGCAGGCTGTTAGCCTGCAGCGCAGGCTGTTAGCCTGCAGAAGCAGGCCTGGCGGCCTGCGCTACCAAGTAGAACTTGCCTCTTATCCCCTCCAATGGTAGAATCTATTCCTGGAGAGACGTTTCATGCACATCCGCAAAGCCCGACCCGCCGATGCAGAGTTCTGCCTGAAACTGGACCACTCTGTCCTCACCGACCACGCCTGGCGGATGGAAGAGCACGAACAACAGGGGAGCATCACGCTCATTTTCCAGCCGGTGCGCCTCCCGCGAGCCATACCTGTCCCATACCCCCGCCAGGGGAAGGAACTGATCGCCGGGTGGGAGGAATGCGACCTCTTCCTGGTGGCTGAAGAGAGAGGAATCATTGGATACACAACGGCACGCCCCCTGGCGGGGCACGGTCTGGCCTGGGTATATGACCTGGTGGTGGACCCGGCCCATCGGCGGCAGGGAGTGGGCCGCGCCCTGATGGCGGAGGTCATCTCCTGGGCTTCCGGTCAGGGGCTGGACGAACTGATGGTAGAGGTGCCCACCCGCAACTATCCGGCCATCTGCTTCTGCCGGGCTCTGGGATTTTCCTTCCGGGGATACCACGACCGTCACTGGCGAAATCAGGATATCGCGCTGTTATTTGGGACCCATTTGCGTTGAGACTATCGGGATTGTGAACTGGATAGGCGTTCTTCAACTTCTGAACATTCTGCTGACGTCGGGCATCGTCATCCTCTCTTTCGCCCTGGCGATCTACCTGTTGCTCTACAACTTCCGCAACCGGGTAGCCCAGATCTTCAGCGCCCTCCTCTTCTGCGTCCTCATCGTCTACTTTGTGGAACTGGTCATCGTCGCGGCACCGGTGGAAGTGGCCCTGGAGTGGCTCCGTTTTCAATGGATGGGGATTGCTTTCACCCCTGCCGCCTACTTCCATTTCACCAGCGCCCTGTTGGAGACCACGAATGACCGCAGCCGCCGGCGCATATGGGGAATCGGGGTCGCCTACGTCCTGGGCGGCGTCATCTTGCTGGGGGCGCTCTTTACCGACCGCATCGTCTGGGATGGCATCCTCCAGATCGGGACCATCCACCTGCGGGCCGGTCCTCAGTTCTGGTTTTTCTCTCTCTACTTTGCCGTCTTCATCTTATGGGGCCTGGCGAGTGTCCTCCGGGCCTGGGAACGATGTCTCACCTCCACCTCCCGCCGCCGGATGACTTACCTGGCCCTGGCCTCTCTGGCTCCGGCCGTTGGCGTCTTCCCCTACCTGGTGCTGACGGGATGGCCGCAGCGGCTCCCCGCCGTCCTCCTGTGGCTCCTACTGGTCCTGGGCAACCTCCTGGTGGGCAGTATGCTGATGGTGATGGCCTACACTGTCGCCTTCTTCGGCGCCCTCACCCCCGACCGGGTGGTCAAGCACCGCTTCGTCCGGTATCTCCTTCGGGGGCCCCTTCAGGCGACCGTGGTCGCGGCCATTATTATCGCGGTGTCCCAGTCGCGCGGACTGTTAGGTCTCTCCCCTTTGCAACTGACCCTCTTCGGTGTCGTCATCGCGATTCTGCTGATCCAACTGGGTGTGGAGTGGAGCAAACCGTTGATTGACCGCCTGCTCTACCGGCGGGATGAGCAGGAGATTGCCTGGATCCAGAGCCTGAGCAGCCGGCTGCTGACCACCACCGACTTGCGGCAATTCCTGGAGAACATCCTGACCGCTCTCTGTGACCTCCTCCGGACCCCCACCGCGTTTGTGGCAGTAGTGGAAGGAGAGCAGGCGCGTATAGAAGTCGTTTGCGGGACGGTCGGTCCCGACTTCCCCCTTCCGGCGGGTGGGATCAGCGCGCTGACGAAGAGGAGCCAGCCCTCCGGCGACTTCTATCTCTGGGACGGGTACTGGCTCCTGCCGCTGCGCTCCCGCTCCGACGACGGGTTGATCGGCATTCTGGGACTCCAGGCCCGCTCCCCGGAGATGGACCTGAGCGGCGAGGAGCGGGATTTCCTGTACTCGCTGGCCCATCAAATGGAGATCGCTCTGGAAGACCGGATGGTTCAGCAGGCGTTGTTCAGCGTTCTGGAGCGGATTATCCCCCAGATTGAAGAGATCCAGCGACGGCGGGAGATGCTGCGCTACGAAGGGGCACCGGCGCTGGCCCGTCTTTCCGACCCCCTGGCCACGCCGGACTTCCCGCGCTGGGTATGGGACGCGCTGGACCACTACTGGGGCGGCCCCAAGTTGACCCGCAGTCCTCTCTTGAATTTGCAGGTCGTGGAACGGGCCTCAGATGACCACGGCGGACCCGTTAACGCGCTGCGAGCCGTCCTCCTGCGGGCCATAGAGCGGTTGCGACCCGAGGGCGAGCGCAGTCTGACAGCCACCGAATGGCTGCTCTACAACATCCTGGAACTGAAGTTCATCAAGGGCTACCGGGTACGGGACGTGGCAATGCGGCTGGCTATGAGCGAATCGGATTTCTACCGCAAACAGCGTATCGCCATACAGGAACTGGCCCGCGTCCTGGCAGAGATGGAGCGGGAAGAGCGGAGAGCCCAGAGAGGCACCGACTCTGCAAGGGGGGGAACCAATGGTTGAGGGGAAGGAACCATCCCGGCTAATCCCCCGCAAAACCCCCTCAGACCGGCTTATAACTATTTGGGAGGGCAGTCAGATGGAATTTCTACCTGCTGATGCATCGCACCCTGAAGAGTACTGGCGGACCCTTTTGGAAGAAGGAGAGTACAGTCGCCATCCGGTTCCACCCGCCGACCCTGAGGAGATATGGCGGGGACTGGGCCTGGAAGTGGAGAGAGTCGGGACTTCCCCCTCTTCCCCTGACGACGGGCGCTGGACCGAGGCGATCCGCGCCATGGAGGAAAAGGCAGTCTTGACCCTACCGGTCATCGGTTACAACCGGGGCGGCCTGCTGGTGGAATGGAACGGCAGCCAGGGCTTCGTCCCGGTCTCCCACCTGGCCAACCTCTCCCCCTATATGGACGAGCGGGAGCGGGAAGCGGCCCTGCGCGCCCGTGTCGGCCAGACCCTCCGCCTCCAGGTCATTGAAGTGGACCCGGAGCGCCAGCGACTGGTGTTCTCCGAACGGGCTACCCATTCTGAAGAGCAACGCCGGAAAGCCCTGCTGGAGCGCCTGCAACCAGGGGATGTCTGCACAGGGAGGGTGACCAATATCTGCTCCTTCGGCGCATTTGTGGACCTGGGTGGTCTGGAGGGGCTGATCCACATCTCCGAAATCTCCTGGGGCCGCGTGAACCACCCCGCTCAGTTGCTTCGCCCAGGCCAGGAGGTACGGGTCTCTGTGCTGAATGTGGACCGCGAGCGCGGGCGGGTCGGCCTGAGCCGGAAACGAGTCCAGCCAGACCCCTGGCGCACCATTGAGGAGCGATACCAGGTCGGGCAGATTGTCCAGGGGGTCATCACCAACGTGGTGGACTTCGGTGCTTTTGCCCAGGTGGAAGAAGGGGTAGAGGGTCTGATCCATCTTTCCGAACTGGCTGAAGGCCAATTTCTTCATCCTCGCAACGTGGTGCAGGAAGGGATGACCGTCCGGTTGCGGGTTATCTACGTGGACGCCGCTCGCCGCCGTCTGGGTCTCAGTCTCCGTCAGGCCGCCGAACCTGAGCGGTATCCTGAGTTATAACCGCCTGAAGGAGATTCGCCTTGCACCGATTGGAATCGGCTTCCCTGCCGCAGACCCCAGACCATAGACCCCAGACGACGGGGGTCGGTGGTCCGTCGTCCATCCTGAAAAGGACGGCGGAGGCCGTCCGGAGGCCGAAGGCCCAGAAAGGCGGACCTTCCGTCAGCGCCGAATAATTACCCAAAAATGAGCACACGCCGCAGGGAAACAATATCGGGACGGAAGCCGGCCCCTCAACCGCCGGGCCGGCCCTGGTGGGCATGGCTGGCCAGCCCTATCGCCCAGCAGACCCTGGCAGTGGGCCTGATCCTGCTATCTCTCCTGACGTTCCTCACCCTCCTGCGGATTACCTCCGGGCGCTGGACGGATGCCTGGCTTCGCACCCTTCAGTTCATCTTCGGCTGGGGGACGGTGCCGGTCGCGTTTGCCATCGGATGGGGCGGGGTTCTCATCCTCCAGCACCACCTGGACCGTCCCATCGTATGGCGGTGGCGACCGGTAGTGGGGCTGGAACTGCTCTTCTTTGGACTGTTGGCCCTCACCCACCTGCTGCTGGGCCGCCGGGACCCCTGGGCTCTTCTCCAGAGCGGATGGGGTGGAGGGGTCATCGGGTGGGCCCTGGCCCACATTCTCTCCCTCTACCTGGGCCCCCTGGTGGCCGGTGTCCTGTTGACCATCTTCACCCTGCTGGGGTTGGGGCTGGCCCTGGATTGGACCCTGGCCGACATTCGGGAACGGCTGGAGCGACGCCGCGCTATCCCCACTCCGGGCCGCCCCCGCGCGGCCCGGCCCGCCGCCCGACCGGCTCCCCGTCCAGCCCCATCGGCCCCGGCCCCTTCCCCCGCCAACCGTCCTGCCCCGGCCGCCCCCCAACCCGCGCCAAGAGCGCCGACCCGCGCTGTGCCTGTTCCCCCATCTGCCCCGGCCTATCTCGCCGAACCCTCTCTCCCGCCGCTGGACCTGCTGGATGAGGGGGAGGAAGTGGGTCTCTCCGACGAGGAAGTGCGCCGCAAGAGCCGCATCATCGTGGAGACACTGGCTCAATTCGGGCTGCCGGTCCAGGTGGTGGAGGTCCGGCGCGGGCCAGCAGTCACCCAGTTCGGCATCGCCCCGGGCTTCACCGAACGGCCTGGCCCCGATGGCCAGCGGCATCCCCACAAAGTCCGGGTCAGCCAGATCGCAGCCCTGGCCGACGACCTGGCGCTGGCCCTGGCCGCCCCCTCCCTACGGGTGGAGGCCCCCGTCCCTGGCCGGTCCGTCGTGGGGATTGAGGTGCCCAACGACCGGGTCAGCCGGGTCTCCCTCCGTTCAGTGATGGAGAGCGACGCCTTCGCCGCGATGGACTCCCCTCTGACTATCGCATTGGGGGAGGACGTTGCAGGGACTCCAGTAGTGGCCGACCTGAGCACTATGCCCCACTTACTCATCGCGGGCACGACCGGCTCCGGCAAATCCGTCTGCATTAAGGCCCTGGCAACCTGCCTGGCGATGACCAACCGGCCCGACCAACTGCGGTTCGTAATGATTGACCCCAAGATGGTGGAACTGATCCATTTCAACGGCCTCCCCCACCTTCTGGGGCACACCGAAGCGGAACTGGAGCGCATCGGGCGGGTGCTGCGGTGGGTGGCCCACGAGATGGACGAGCGGTACCGCCGCTTCGCCGCCGCCGGGGCCCGCCATATAGACGATTACAATGACAAGGTGGGCCGGAGCGACCCTTCCCGATGGTTGCCCCGCATCGTCGTCCTGATAGACGAATTGGCGGACCTGATGATGCTGGCGCCGGAGGAGACAGAGCGGACCATCTGCCGTATCGCCCAGATGGCCCGCGCCACCGGCATCCATCTGGTAGTGGCGACCCAGCGGCCCAGCGTGGATGTGGTGACCGGTCTCATCAAGGCCAACTTCCCGGCCCGTATCTCCTTCGCCACGGCCAGCCAGGTGGACTCGCGGGTCATTCTGGATATGCCCGGCGCGGAGACGCTTCTGGGCAAAGGGGACATGCTCTATCTGGCCGCAGACGCCGGCCATCCGGTACGGCTACAGGGGTGCTACGTGAGCGAGGCGGAGATTCAGCGGGTGGTGGAATTCTGGCGCCAGCAACTGTCAGGGTGGACCAGCGAGGCGCCATGGGAGTCCATGATGCCGGCGGGGGGTGCTCTCCCAGCGTCCGCTGCGCGGGAGGAGGACGACCTGCTCCAGCAGGCCATTGCTCTTCTGCGGACCCGGGAGACCATTTCCGCTTCCTACCTGCAGCGCCGATTGCGCATCGCCTACCCCACAGCAGCCCGGCTGATGGAGCGGCTGGAGGGGATGGGGCTGGTCGGCCCATCGGAGGCCGCCGGTCGCCCCCGCCGGGTCATCGGCGGTGAGGGATGACCACCGACGACGGCCGGCCGTCGTCCGATTTGCCAAAATCCGCTCTCTGTGTTATGATTATGCCCGTTTATATGCCCGGACGGGCTTTCCGCCTCCGGCGCGGACCGGAGGCAATCCCGTGGAAAGGAGGTTACAACCGTCCATGCGACAATATGAACTGACCTACATTGTGCATCCCCAGGTGAACCCGGAGGAGATGGCCGCAGTGATAGACGAGGTAAAAGGCCTCGTGGAATCCCAAGGCGGCACCGTCCACAAAGTGGAGCCCTGGGGACTCCGACGGCTGGCCTATCCTATTCGCAAAGTCCGGGAGGGCCAGTATGTGTTTATGGAGTTCAGCCTGGACGCCAGAGGCGTGGCTGAGATGGATCGGGCGCTCAAACTGAAAGAGCCGATTCTCCGGTATCTAATTGTTCGCACAGAGGAAGATTAACAAGGAGTACGGGAGATGAGAGGGCTGAACAAGGTGATGATCATCGGTTACCTGGGTCGGGATCCCGAGATGCGGTATACGCCAGCCGGGCGGCCGGTGACTTCCTTCAGCGTCGCGACCACGCGCGGCTGGACCAATTCCAACGGTGAACGGCGGGAGGAGACGGAATGGTTCAACGTGGTCGCCTGGGGGAATCTGGCCGAAATCTGCAAGCAGCGTCTGCGCAAAGGGCATCAGGTGTACATTGAGGGTCGCCTGCAGACCCGGGGATGGGAAGATGCGGAGGGCAAGAAACACTTCCGCACCGAACTGGTTGCCCAGGAGATGATTATCCTCGGTGGCCGCCCGCAGAATCTGGAACCGGAACAGCCGGAGGTATCGGAAGAGGAACCTGCGGGCGAAGAGGTCATTGGTGAGGAGTTTCCCTTTTAACGGGGAGTTCTGCGGCGGTGGTTGAAAATCGCCGCCATCCCCTTCTTGGGAGGTGAGGATTGGCAGAAGAAAAACGATCATCTGGGGGACGGCAGACGGGTCGGGCCGCCGCCGCGCGCGGGGAGGCCCGAATCCAGCAGCCCCAGTGGCGGCGGCCTGTGCGCCGGTGTGTGTTTTGCGCCGAAAAGGTGGAACAGGTTGACTATAAGGACGCCGATACGCTGAGCCGTTTCCTGAGCGAACGGGGCAAGATTCGGCCCCGGCGGCAGACGGGCCTCTGTGCCCGCCATCAGCGGCAACTGGCACGGGCCATCAAGCGGGCCCGCCACTTGGCCCTCCTGCCGTTCGTCGTAGATTACACCCATCCAGCCTGAAACCTATGTCCAGAAGACGAAAAGGGGTTGCGGCGCCGCGCCCATTGACCAAGAAACAGCGCACCCGGGCGGAACGGGAAGCGCGCTTGAACCGCTGGATCATCGCCGGAGCCATCGCTGTCGGCGTTCTGGTCATCGGCATCCTGCTCTACGGGTACCTGGCGGAGAACGTGTTCAAGGGCCGGGCACCCGTCGCCACGGTCAACGGCGTCCCCATCACCACGGCCGACTTCCAGGCCCGAGTCCGGCACTACCGGATTGTGCTGAAGCAGCAACGGGACTACTATACGTCCCTGCGGATGGAACTGGACCCCACCGATCCCAACACCTCCTTCATGCTGGAATATCTGAACGGCCAGATTCGCCAGATAGAGTCCATGCTCTCCGACACTTACGCGATGATGCTGGGGAAGGAGGTGTTAGACCGGATGGCCCAGGAGGAAATCCTCCGGCAGGAGGCGGCCCGGCGGGGGATTACCGTCTCTTCGGAGGAGGTAGACCGGGCGATTGAGGAGCAGTTCGGCTATGACCGGGACGCGGCGATGGCGGCCCTGCTGACCCCCACGGTGGTCCCCACCGCTCCGGTGACGGCGGAAACGACCCTGACGGCCACCGCAACCCCGGAACCGACGCCTCTGCCCAAGGAAGAGTTTGACCGCCGCTATCAGGAATATGTGAAGACCTACCTGAAACCCAGTGGTCTCAGCGAGGCCCAATTCCGCGCGATGGTGGAGGCCAGCCTGCTTTATGACAAACTTCAGCAGGCCATGGCGGCGGAACTCCCCCAGACAATGGAACAGGTCCAAATCCGCTACCTTTCGTTTTCCACTCAGGAAGAGGCTGGGAAGGTAGCAGAGCGATTGGGTATGGGTAAAGGGGAGAAATGGGAAGACATCGCGGCGGAAATAAAGGCGGACCAGGAAAGCACCGCCCATGCCAGCGAGCCCGAGTGGGTCACAAAAGGATTCCTGGCGGAGCAGTTCGGCGAGGAGGCCGCCAGCACCGTTTGGGAGACCCCGGTCCAGCAGTACACTGCCCCTCTGGCGGGAACGGACGGTCGCTGGTACATCGTTCAGGTAATGGGCCGTGAAGTGCGGGAACTGGAATCCTGGCTGCGCTCCTATGAGGAGCAACGGGTCTTCCAGGAATGGCTTCAGGCCCAGATGGCAACGGTCCAGTACAGCGAAGACTGGGCCTCAAAGATTCCGACGCAAAAATAACCTGAAGAGGCAAGAAAGCAGGAGGCATTCTGCCTCCTGCTTCTTTCAACCTACACCAGCCCCTGCCGCACGGCATAGACGGCGGCCTGGACGCGGTTTTTCAGCCCCAACTTTTCCAGGATGTTGCGCACGTGGTTGCGCACTGTGTTCTCAGCAATCCCCAATTCTTCCGCAATCTCCTGGTTAGAAAGCCCCTCCGCCAGCAGCACCAGCACCTGGCGCTCCCGCTCTGAGAGGGAATCCGGCTGGGCTGCTGGCAGGGGGGCCGGGGTGGCGCGGGCCACCTGGCGAAGCAGTTTCCCCGTCATCGTCCGGGAGAGGGGGACCTCCCCCTGGGCCAGCCCCCGCAGTTCCTGGAACAGCGCCTCCGGCCGCATGCTCTTCACCAGATAGCCGTCGGCGCCGCAACGGATGGCCGCCAGGAAGTCCTGGTCGTCCTCCGAGACGGTGAGGACCACCACCCGAACGCCGGGCACTTCCCGCTTGATCTGCCGGGTCGCCTCCAGGCCATCGCAGACCGGCATCCGCAGGTCCATCAGGACCACGTCGGGACGCAGGGAGCGGGCTTTCTCCACCCCCTCAGCCCCGTCCGACGCCTCGCCGATTACCTGAAAGTCCGGCTGAGCATCCAGCAGGCGGGCCAATCCCTTGCGGAACAGGATGTGATCATCCACCAGCAGAATCCGTAGCGGGTTCATCCTTCCGCCCTCAAACGGTACGCCAGTACTGGCTCGTATCGCCCCCGCACCTGAATCACCCCCAGGGGTTCAAAGGCCCATCCCTTCCCCACCGAGGCGACCACCGCCTCGGTGACGTAGATTTCGCCCGCCGGAGCGTATGTGCTGAGGCGGGCCGCAATATTGACCGCGTCGCCGATGGCGTCGTATTCCGGGTGCTCCGGTGAACCCATCAATCCCACCACAGCGGCTCCTATGTGGATTCCCACCCCCATCGGCATGCGCATCATATTGGGCTTCTCCTTCCAAAGTTTCTCCAGACGTCTCAGGCCATCCTGGGCTGCTCGCAAGGCCTGGTCCACTGGCTGGTCCATCGGCAGGGGCGCGTTAAAAATTGCCACCACCATATCTCCTACGTACTTGGTCACAATCCCGCCGGCTTCCACAACGGCGTCTGTGAAGCAGGAAAGGTGATGACTGGCCGCCTCCCGCACCATTCGGGGGTCCTGCCCCTCCGTCAGTCGGACAAATCCCCGGACATCGGCGAAGAGGGCGACGACGAACCGCACATCGGTGTTCAGTAACTTTTCTCCATCCGGGGTCTCTATCAGGCGAGCAACGAGCCGGGGAGAGGCCCGTCCCTGAAGCAGAAGGGACAACCGGGCTCGCCGCCGTCGCTCATAGTGGGAGCGCCAGAGAGCCGTCACCCCAGCGGTGATCAGTATCCCCACCAGGGGTGGGAAAGGGTCCACCCCCCGCCCCTGGCTGATACCGGCTACGGTCAATACCAGAACTCCGCCGATAATGGTCAGCAGGGTGCTGGCCAGGAGAAACAGCGGACGAATTCGGGCGACTGCCCAACCGGAGAGGAGAGAGGCAGCCAGGGTCATCAGAACCGTCAGGTGGGGAGGAACAGGTGCTATCACATTTCCAACCAGGAGCGCGGTTGCCACCTGAGCCTGAACCTCCACCCCCGTCATTTCCCCCACCGGAGTCCGGTACATTTCCGCCCCATCTCCTTCCGTAATTCCAACGAAGAGGATCCGTCCTGCCAGTGCCTCTGGCGGGAGGTCTCCTTCCAGAAAGGCCCGCAGGGGGTATGCCGGTATGGAGCCCGGGCGCGCCGGATAGCGAATCTGAACCTGGCCCGCCTTGTCCGGGGTCAGGATAAAACCGGCCCACCGGAAAGGGAAACGGGTCGGTGGTGGGATGGCGGCCTGGAGGTAGAGAGCGGCAGCCCGCCAGGCCAGGGCGGGCACCGTCTCCGGACCGGCCTGCACCCAGAGAGGGACCCGACGCAGGACCCCATCGGAATCGGGGAGCAGGTTGATGTGCCCGATCAACCCGGCCGTAGAGGGGGGGCGAAGCAGATAAGGGAAAGTGACCCGGCCATCCTGAAAGGACGGCATCCCGACACCGATGGCTGGCCAGATAATCAACCCGTTCGGCAAAGCCGCAGGCAACGCTTCCTCCACAGATGGCGGTAGGGGGAAGTCCAGCGCTACCCCCCGCGATCCAGCCTCATAGGCCCGCTGAAACAGGGCTGCATACTGCTCAGAGGACCATTGATCTGGTCGTCCGTACCCTTGGAGGGCTTCTGCATCCACTGCGATGATGGCCACTGGCGATCGCGTCCCTCCGGCGATGTGAAATAGATCGCCGACTTTCGCCGCCCAGTCAGGAAAGAGGTCATAATAGGCCGCAAGGCTGACCAGCAGGCCCGTGAGAGTTCCGATGAGAAAGCCGACGAGCGTTCTGCGCATAACGCAGGATGGCTATCGCACGGGTACCGCTATCAGTGGGACCGGAACAAACGTCACTACCCATATGAGGATCAACAGGATTCCCAGGATGGTGCGTCCCGGCCCCAACCGGGAGGCGTCGTTCAGGGGCGGGGGATGGCGAGGGCCAAAGAGAAGGCCCAGCATAGCCCAGATGACCCAGGTTGGCCAGGCTGGATTCCCCATTACCCAGAGGTACATCCCCAGAGCGACCAGCAGGCCGATGATCAGGTAGGCCAGTTTCCAGGCCCGACGGCCCAGCAGGGCATAGGCCACATGTCCGCCGTCCAGTTGGCCGATGGGGAGCAGGTTGAGGGCTGTCACCAGCAACCCGGCCCAGGCGGCGAAAACGACCGGGCCGCCCGGACTGACCGGCAGGGAGAGCCAGACATCCTCACCGGTCGCCCGGTCCGGCAGGATACGCCCGAAGACCAGGTACTTGGCCGCCAGGTACAGCAGGGAGTTCCCTTCCTGATACACGACAGCGGATCGCTCCTGGGGCGAGAGGAAGTCCGACGGCCGCCCCACACGAGTGAAGAGCAGTCCCAGGAGAAGCAGGGGGACGGCGACGATGAACCCGGCCAGCGGTCCGGCTATCCCGATGTCAAAGAGGGCCTTGCGGTTGCGCATGGGGGCCCGCTGGAAGATGACCGCGCCCATTGTCCCCAGAATGCTGAGCGGCATGGGGACGAAATAGGGAAGACTCACTGGCGAGCCATACCGGCGGGCAACGAAGTAGTGGGCCAGTTCGTGGGCCAGGAGAATGGTCATCAGGGCAACGGCGAAGGGGAATCCGGAGAGCAGCGCGTCCAGGAGCGTCCCGCCGGGTTGAGGAGCCGCTCCGGCCAGCATGACCGTCAGCAGGGTTGCCAGAAACAGAACCAGATTCACCCAGGGGCGCGGGGCCTGAGCCCGTACTACCCCCCGAACGGCGACGATCCGGTAAAGGCCCTTCTCTTGGGAGAGGAGGGCGGTATAGCCCAGCGTGGCAAACCGTTCCGAAATGCGTTCAAAGGCCTGGTCCGGGTCGTCATAAAGGCGGCCGTAGAAAGCGAAAGCCGGTTCGACTCCCGGCTGGATCTCCACCCGCTCCACCGCCATCAGGTCTCCCAGTTGGCTCCGGAATCGGTCCAGAATGGGGGAATCGGAGAGAAAAGGTGCGTCCATAGATATTTATCACCTTTTCGGAGATTGGAGTAACTATTCCGCGCCGATGGAAGGTCCGCCTCTCCGGGCTTTCGGCCTCCGGACGGCCTGCGCCGTCCTTTTCAGGAGAGACGACGGACGCTGACCTTGACCACCGTCGTCTGTGGTCTATGGTCTGTGGTCTGCAGGAGAGCAATCTCCATCGGGCTGAATCATTACGATCGCTGGCTATTGTACCACGAAATGGTTGGGAAGGGAAAAAAACCGGCAGTTGCTTCCATATCTGCCAGATTCCCATCAGGGCCCTACAGCCGGGGTAGAACGACGCCTTGCTGAGCCTGGTACTTGCCCTTCTTATCAGCGTAGGAGACCTCGCATTCTTCGTCGGCCTCAAAGAAGAGGACCTGAGCGATTCCCTCCCCGGCATAAATTTTGGCCGGTAGCGGGGTGGTGTTGGAGATTTCCAGTGTGACGTATCCCTCCCACTCCGGTTCAAAGGGTGTGATGTTGACAATGATTCCACATCGTGCGTAAGTAGACTTCCCCAGGCAAACGCACAGCACGTTGCGAGGAATCCGGAAGTACTCCACCGACCGCCCCAGCGCAAATGAGTTCGGCGGGATGACGCACACCGTTCCCCGGAAGTCCACCATCGCCCGGGTGTCAAACCGCTTCGGATCCACAACGGTCAGGTCCCCCAGGCCAGGAGTAAAGATTTTGAATTCGTCGGCGACGCGGATATCGTAGCCGTAGGAAGATAGGCCGTAGGAAATTATGCCATCGCGGACCTGATGGTCCACAAACGGCTCTATCATCCGGTGCTCCAGCGCCATCCGGCGAATCCAGTGGTCAGGCTTCAGACCCATCGTTTCGCTCCTTCAGAGGGTTTAGAAGCGAAGTGTCAGCGGGGGCCGCCGGGCCCATCAGCCGCTCCAGCGTACGGGCGAAAATCTGGTAGGCCGCCTGGCCGTACAGGCAAAAAACGACCCGCTCCAATCCCGTCTCCCCCTGCAGGTATTCGGCCGCTGCCCGCAGGATCGCTTCCGCCGCCTCCTCCATCGGATACCCGAAGATACCGGTGCTGATGGCAGGCAGGGCGATGGATTTGAGGTGGTGCTCGTCCGCCATCCGCAGCGCGGCGCGCACCGCTGAGGCCAGCAGTTGAGCCGACCGCTCCGGGCCTGCCCGGTCATATACCGGCCCGACGGCGTGGATCACGTAGCGGGCCTTCAGGCGCCCTCCGGAGGTGATGGCCGCCGAGCCGGTAGGGACAGGGCCATAACGGCGGACCCACTCGTCGCTCTCCCGCTGGATGGCGGGGCCGCCTTTGCGGACGATGGCACCCGCTACCCCGCCCCCATGGGCCAGATACTCGTTGGCCGCATTAACGATGGCATCGGTCTCCATTTCCGTAATGTCCCCTTCCACTACCTCCAGCACGGTGCGATGGATTTGTGTTTTCATCTTCGGCCTCCCGTTTCTCGGGCTCCCGCACCGATATTTTACCACAGGTCCGAAAAAGTTTGCGGCGGTGGCGCCGCCACCGCCGCAGTAGAGCAACTCCGCAGAAGTTGCGCTACAATCTCGCGAATACGACCCGACCATCCCGGACGTCCGCCTGCACGGTATTCCCCTCCCGGAACTCGCCGCGCAGGATGGCCATTGCCAAGGGGTCCTGGACCTCCCGTTGGATGACCCGCTTCAGCGGCCGGGCGCCGAAGACCGGGTCGTAGCCCACCTCGGCCAGGTGCTCCCGCAGCCGATCCGTCCACTCCAGCCCTATCTGCTTCTGGGCCAGCAGTCCCCGCAGCCGCTCCATCTGGATGTCCACGATCCGCTTCAGGTCATCCCGCGTGAGATTATGGAAGAGGATGATTTCGTCAACCCGGTTCAGAAACTCCGGACGGAAAGTCCGGTCCAGTTCCTCCATCACCCGTTCCCGTGCCGCCTCCACGCCCAGTTCCTTGATCCAGCGGCTGCCGATGTTACTGGTCATAATGATGAGGGTGTTGCGGAAATCCACCGTGCGGCCGTGGCCGTCGGTCAGGCGACCCTCATCCAGGAGTTGGAGGAGGGTGTTGAAGACCTCCGGATGGGCCTTCTCTATCTCGTCAAACAGGACCACACTGTACGGCCGACGGCGGACCGCCTCGGTGAGTTGTCCGCCCTCCTCGTAGCCCACGTAGCCCGGGGGTGCGCCGATGAGCCGGGAGACGGTGTGCCGCTCCTGATATTCGCTCATATCAATCCGGATCATCGCCTCTTCCGTGTCAAAGAGGAACTCCGCCAGGGCCCGGGCCAGTTCGGTCTTGCCCACCCCCGTCGGCCCCAGAAAGATGAAGGAGCCGATGGGCCGATTGGGGTCCTGAAGCCCGGCGCGGGCCCGCCGGACGGCGTTGGCGACGGCCCGGACGGCCTCGTCCTGCCCCACGACCCGCCGATGGAGCGCCTCCTCCATCCGCAGGAGTTTCTCCAACTCCCCCTCCAGCAGTTTCGTCACCGGGATGCCGGTCCACTCCGCTACCACTTTGGCCACATCCTCCGGCCCGACCTCTTCCTTGAGCAACGGGCGGTCGGCCTGGAGTTCCTTCAGTCGTTCCTCCTGCTCCCGCCGCTGGCGCTCCAGTCCCATCAAAACCCCGTACTGGAGTTCGGACGCGCGGGCGTAGTCCAGGGCCCGCTGGGCTTCCTCAATCTGATGGCGGACCTGCTCAATCCGCTCTTTCGTCTCCCGCAGGGCCTGGATGGCAGCCTTCTCCCGCTCCCACCGGGCCCGCAGGGCCTGGCTCTGCTCCCGCAGGTCGGCCAGTCCTTTCTCCAATTTCTGGAGCCGCTCCTGACTGGCCTCATCCGTCTCCTTCTTCAGCGCCTCCCGCTCAATCTCCAGTTGCATGATGCGCCGGTCCACTTCGTCCAGTTCGGCGGGCTTGGAGTCTATTTCCATCCGCAGGCGGGATGCGGCCTCGTCAATCAGGTCAATCGCCTTGTCGGGAAGGTGGCGGTCGGCGATGTAGCGGTGGCTGAGGACGGCGGCCGCGATACACGCGGCGTCCTGGATGCGGACGCCGTGGTGGACTTCGTACCGCTCCTTCAACCCGCGCAGGATGCTGATCGTATCTCCCACCGACGGCTCCTCCACGTAGACGGGCTGGAAGCGCCGCTCCAGGGCGGCGTCTTTTTCAATGTACTTGCGGTATTCGTCCAGCGTCGTCGCGCCGATACAGTGGAGTTCGCCCCGGGCCAGCATTGGCTTGAGGATGTTGGCTGCGTCCATCGGCGCGCCCTCGGCCCGCCCCGCGCCAACGACCTGATGGATTTCGTCAATGAACAGAATGATCTCCCCTTCGGCGTCGGTGACCTCTTTGAGGACGGCCTTCAGGCGCTCCTCA
Source organism: Anaerolineae bacterium (assembly GCA_036172315.1). Taxonomy (GTDB): domain Bacteria; phylum Chloroflexota; class Anaerolineae; order B4-G1; family DUEL01; genus SpSt-77. The sequence continues at coordinate 17,662 of JASFBC010000042.1, forward strand.
AACTCGCCCCGGTACTTGGCCCCGGCGACCAGCGCGCCCAGGTCCAGCGCGATGATGCGCTTATCCTTCAGCCCCTCCGGGACGTCGCCCCGGACGATGCGCTGGGCCAGTCCCTCCACAATGGCCGTCTTCCCGACGCCCGCGTCGCCGACCAGGACCGGGTTGTTTTTGGTGCGGCGGTTGAGAATCTGCATCACCCGCCGGATTTCCTCATCCCGCCCGATCACCGGGTCCAGTCTCCCCTGACGGGCCAGCGCGGTCAGGTCCCGCCCGTACTTTTCCAGCGCCTGGTAAGTGGCCTCCGGGTTCTGGGACGTAACCCGCTGGCTGCCGCGAATAGCGGTCAGGGCCCGCAGGACGGCATCCTCGGTGACGCCGTGGGCGGCGAGGAGGCGCGCAGCGCCCGCACCGTGCGGCCCCAGCAGGGCCAGCAGGAGGTGCTCCGTGCTGATGAACTCATCCCGCATCCGGGCAGCGATCTTCTCCGCTTCCTCCAGCGCGCGGGAAAGGTCCCGGGAGAGCCCGATCTGCATCGGGCCATAGACCTTCGGTTTCTCCCGCAGCGCGCGCTCCGCCGCCAGCGCGACGGTCTCCGGCGGGACGTTCATCTTCGCCAGCACCTGGGGCACCACCCCGTCGGCCTGGCGGACCAGGGCCAAAAGCAAATGCTCCGGCTCCATCTGGCCGTGATGGTACTCGCTGGTCAACCGCTGAGCGGTAAAAATGGCTTCCTGGGCTTTTTCCGTATACCGATTCAAATCCATACTCATCCCCCTGTTGCAGGATGCGCGAAACGGGATGGGCGCCCCTTCCCGGGTAGCGCCCGCTGAAATGATACCCCTCCACCGTTAGAAAAACGATGGAGGGGTATTAGATTTCTGTTAGAGCCCGATAGCCGCTACAGCCAATTGACAGAACTACCTCCCCTCTGTATAATGACTTTCGCTGACCAGAAGGTCCACAGATTCCCCATTCAAGGAGCCAAACCATGGGAGACAAATTTGACTTCATCCGTGAGGAGATGGCCGCGCTGAAAGAGTCCGGCCTCTTTATCCACCTGCGCACCATCGGCTCAGCCCCCGGACCCTGGATGGTGGTGGACGGCAAAAAGGTCCTCAACCTCTGTACCAACAACTACCTGGGCCTGGCGACTCACCCCCGGCTGGTCCAGGCGGCCCACGAAGCGCTGGACCGCTGGGGCGTCGGGCCGACGGCCGTCCGCTCCATCGCCGGAACTCTCACTATTCACGTGGAATTGGAGCGGAAGGTCGCCGAATTCAAGCACGTGGAGGATGCCCTCTATGTCCAATCGGGCTTCTGCGCCAACCAGGCCGCCATCCCACCTCTGGTAGGCCGGGAGGATGTCATCTTCTCCGACCGGCTGAATCACGCTTCCATTATTGACGGGTGCCGCCTCAGCGGGGCCAAAATCATCGTCTACGAGCACTGCGACCCCGACGACCTGGAGGCCAAAGTCAAGGAGAACCTCCCCGATTTCCGGCGCGGTATGGTCATCACCGACGGTGTCTTCTCTATGGATGGCGACGTGGCCCCACTGGACAAAATCTATGAGATCGCGGAGCGCTACGGCCTCATCACTATGGTGGACGACGCCCACGGTGAGGGTGTCCTGGGCTACGGCGGTCGCGGCATTGTGGACCACTTTGGTCTCCATGGGAAGTTTGATATTGAAATCGGCACTTTCTCCAAAGCCTTCGGCGTCGTCGGCGGAATCATCTCCGGCAAAAAGGTGGTCATAGACTATCTGCGCCAGCGGGCCCGCCCCTTCCTGTTCTCCAACGCCGTCACCGCCACCGACACCGCTGCGTGCATAGCGGCGGTGGACGTCCTCTCCGAATCCACCGAACTGGTGGACCGTCTCTGGGAGAACACCCGCTACTTTAAGGGAGAGATGAAGCGACTGGGCTTTGACGTGGGCCGCAGCGTCACCCCCATCACGCCGGTCATGCTGGGGGAGGCTCCGCTGGCCCAGCAGTTCAGCCGCCGCCTCTTTGAGGAGGGCGTCTTCGCGATGGCCATCGGCTACCCCACCGTCCCCAAGGGCCAGGCCCGCATCCGGGTCATGGTCTCCGCGATGCTGAGCAAAGACGACCTGGACTTCGGCCTGGAGAAGTTCGCGAAGGTGGGGAAGGAACTGGGAGTGATTGGGTGAAGGTCGCGCGCCCGCACCCGGTGACTGTCACCTGTGGGGGGATACTGCTCCTGGTACTCATCGGCTGCACGGTAGCGCCCTCCCCCGCTGCCGTCTCTCCGCAGCCTGCCCCGCCGCCGACACCGACGCCCGGCCCCGCCGTCCTCTATGAGCAGGGGCTGGCCCGCCAGCAGGTGGGGGACTGGACAGGTGCCCGGGCGATCTTCTCCCGTGCTCTGGAACTGGATCCGGGCTTCGCCCCCGCCTACCGGGCGCGAGCGGCCGTCTACCTGGCCCTGGGGGACGGTCCGGCGGCCCTGCAGGATGCCCAGAAGGCGATCATGCTGGCCCCGGAGGATCCCGGGGCCTATGCTTTGTTGGGGGAGGTCCTCCGCCGCGCCTTCCACGACCCTCTCCAGGCGCTGGATGCCTACGACGCGGCGATCCGGCGGGACCCCTCCCTCTCTCCGGCCCTCTTTCTGGCCCGGTGGGAGTGTGCAGTGGCGGCGGCCCGCTCCGACCGAATGGCCGAACTGGCCGCTGAGTATGCCCGTCTCCATCCCAACGACCCGCTGCGGATGTATTACCGGGGCCGGGCCCTGCTGGCTCAGGGCTTGCCCCGCGTTGCCATCCGCGTGTTGGGGGAGACCATAGAGCAGGAGGGGAGTCCGGCCGCGCTGTGGTTTGTCCTGGGGGAGGCCTACGCCGCCGAGCGGGCCTGGCGAGAGGCCGTCATCTGCTACGAACAGGCGCGAGCGCTGATGGAGGCCGGGGACTCCTCCCTGGGCGTGGTCTCCGGGAATCCGGCGGCGGCCCTGGCGCTGGCGCTGGGGACAGCGTATCTGTACACGGGTCGCTGTGGGGATGCCGAAGCGGCCTTTCGGTACGCGCGGGCTTTGAATTCCCCCCAGCCTGACCTGCCCACGCTCCTCGGGCAGGCGATGATTTGTCGGCAAAAATGAGGGAAAGGTAACTTCCAGCCCGATGGGAATCGCTCTCCTGGCCGCAGACCACAGACCATAGACCCCAGACGACGGTGGTGGGTGGTCTGTCGTCCATCCTGAAAGGGACGGCGCAGGCCGTCTGGAGGCCGAAGGCCCAGAGAAGCGGATTTTCCGTCAGCGCGAATGTTACGGGAAAAGACGGACAGAGACGGACAGATATGAACCAGACACCGGTGATGGTTGTTCACGGAGGCGCGTGGAAGATTCCGGAGGAGGAACATAAGCCCCACATAGAAGGATGCCGCCGGGCCGCGACGGCCGGATGGGAGGTGCTGCGCGCGGGCGGTTCGGCGCTGGACGCTGTGGAGACGGCGATCCGCCTTCTGGAAGACGACCCGACCTTTGACGCCGGGCGGGGGTCCTGCTTGAATGGTATCGGTGAGGTGGAACTGGATGCCATCATAATGGACGGACAGGCGCTGCGCCTGGGAGCCGTTGCCGCTGTCCGGCGAGTGCGCAACCCGGTCTCGCTGGCCCGTCTGGTGATGGAAGTGGGACCGCACAATTTCCTGGTGGGGTCCGGGGCGGAAGAGTTCGCCCGGCAGCACGGGATGGGCCTGATCTCGCCAGAGGAACTGGTGGTGGAGCGAGAGCGGGCCCGCTGGGAAGCCTGGCGGGCCGGAGAGGGCCTCTACGCGGCCGAACTCTTCAACCCCACCGGAACGGTGGGGGCGGTCGCGCTGGACCGGGAAGGGCATCTGGCGGCAGCCACCTCCACCGGCGGCAAACCGGGCAAATGGCCGGGCCGGGTGGGGGACTCGCCACTGGTCGGCTGCGGCGCTTACGCCGATGACCGGTCAGCAGCGGCCTCCGCCACCGGGGACGGGGAGGCGTTGATGCGCATCCTGGCGGCCAGTGTTGTCTGCGCACGGGTAGCAGAGGGGAAGAGTCCGCAGGAGGCGGCGGAGGGGGTGCTGGCCCTGCTGGCGGAGCGGACGGGCGGCTACGGCGGCCTGATTGTGCTGGACCCACGCGGTCGCTACGGCATCGCCCACACTACCCCGCACATGGCCTGGACCCTTGTCACCGCCGATGGCACCTGCCGCGCAGGCATCCGTGCCCGATGACAACCGTTCAGGAGGTGGGCATGAAACTCATCTACCGGGACCGGGAATGGGAACTGGAGGGACGGATGACCGTCCGTCAGGCGATAGAGAAAGTGGGGCTGATTCCGGAGACCGTGCTGGCAGTACGGGACGGTAAACTGCTCACCGAGGATACCGTGCTGGAGCCAGGAGATACGGTCAAACTGGTCTCTGTGGTCTCTGGGGGATAGCAGCCCCGCCACACCCGATCAGGAACTCTGCCAGCGGGGTGTATTCGGCCCCGGATGGCTTCAGGACACTCTGAATCAGCGCGAAACTGCGCGCCTGAACCTCTCCCAGCGTCCCGATGTCGGTGGAAGAGACCAGGTCACCGAGGCGGGAGAGGTCCGCCGGAGGGATGCGGTCCCGCACCCGCCCCAGGGTCAGGTGAGGGGTGAAACCCCGCCCCTCCGGGGGAAACCCCAGCGGTTTCATCGCCCGTTCCACCGCCCGCTGCAGGGAAGCCAGTTCTTCCCCCATTGGCTGAACTCCCACCCAGAGGACACGCGGCCGCCGCGCGTGGGGGAAACATCCCAGCCCGCCGACGGTGAAAGCGCATGGCAGGGCCTGAGAGGCCACGGCCGCCAGCGCGGCCCGAATGGCGTCCAGTTTGCCCACCGGGGTATCCCCCAGAAACTTCAGGGTCAGGTGAATCCCCTCTGGCTTTGCCCAGCGGACGCTCTCCGGCGGCGCCTGCCGCTCCAGTTGCCGCTGCACCTGGGCCAGTTGCCGGATCACCCCTTCAGGGAGTACAATGGCGATAAAGGTGCGGATGGTCTCCACGTTTGTCCATTCTGGCAGTGAGGTTTATGGGCCTTTGTAACTATTCAGCCCGATGGAGATCGCCCTCCCGCAGACCCCAGACC
>JASFBC010000043.1:0-3159 GCA_036172315.1 Anaerolineae bacterium
TCGGCTTCTGCATATCGTGCCCGCAGTATGGACAGAAGCGAAACTCGCTTGTCAACTCCTTTCCACACGATGGGCATGCATTCTGTGACATGGCCTCTTCCCTCCAAGGCGAAAAACAGTAAAGGGTTACGTTCAAAAGCAGGCTAACGATCTGCGCTTCACCTGCGCCGCGCAGCGGAGCGGCGTCAGGTGGAAGCGCTTGTTGGGCGGCATTATTACTTGCCTGAATTTTCGCTCGTTGAAGATTTAGTCTCCTTCAGAGTCGCTTTATCAAGACCAGGCAAAGTGCGAGCAGTAGTGGTTTCATAAATAAGCAAGTAAAACCAGACTGCAAATGTTAGGCTGAATTTGAGCGAGAGAACGGAAGCCAATAGCAAAGCGATACCGAAGACAATATGCAAAACCGATAAGGTGATGGCAAATTGAATGATTTGGGTTATCCCAAACAGCAACAATCCCAAACTTAGGCTTCTTAACATCAGATTATAAGCGTTATCTCTTTCAATGTATTCTGCAAGTTCCATATTCTCTCGGCGTATGTATGCCAACAAGATAGGCCAGTCAGTGGCCCGAAACTCAACTGCCAGGTGTGGTCTTTCATTCTGAAATTTTTGGAGAGCCTTGTCGGGCAAATCTTTAGGTTTGAACAATTTGTACCAGGCTTTGGCAATAGGTTCAAAAATCATCCCCAAAACATAAGCCACTCCAGCGATGAGTAAAGTTTGAAAAAATGATGGGTTGAAGGTAGATAGGTCAATGTGGAGAATGCCAAACAGAGAGCAGACATACGCAATAACAAGCAGATAAACACTTCCTGGGATTGTGTAAGCGAAGAAATCATAAATGCTGATACGAATGCTCATAAAAACACCTTTCTCGTAGCCGTTGCCGCCCAACGGATGCGAGATAAGCCGCCCGCCGGTTCAGGCAAGCCTACTTTCCCTTACAACCCCCTTGGCAGGCGAAGCGTGTCCCGATCATCACGGCGCAGGCGGGTCGGCTTCATTAAGTAGTTATGCGGCGCCTTCCTCTGGCAAGGTGCGCCTGAATCAAACACCCCTGGCTTTCACCGAGACGTTGGCAAGCAAGTCGCCTCGCCCCTTCAGTCTACTTCTCAGGCAACTCGACTTCGCCAGCAAGGCGACTCTGCCCTGACGCGCCGCATAACGGTTTGCGCTTCACCTGCGCCGCGAAGCGCAGCGGAGCGGCGTCAGGTGCAAGCGCGTGTTAGCCCGCTTTCTGACGTGAGAATATGTTCTCATTTCATAATGAGTGCAATTAATGCAATAAGTACCAACATCGCCACATACAGCAAAGCATTGTGATACATAAAGGCAACTCTGAATATCTCGGTGTACTTTTTGAAGCCTCTTACATTGAAACTGGCTCCTATGTTGGGAATGAAAAAATTCTTAAAATCACGTTCTTTTATAGCCTGACTAAATTCAATGCTTTTCAGAAACTGTTCAATTTCGTTGTAACGACGAATGTAAATTCTTTGGATACTTCGATATGTCGAATCAAATAACCAGAAAAGAGTGACGCTTATGGCACAAAGAATGAGAAAACTTGGCTGGCGTTTATCAGCTGCAAAGAAAATAAATGCTGAGAAAATTGTAATAGCCCACCCCTTAATCGTGAAAAGCGCGCTATCATATTGCCTTATGCCTTCCTGCAAAATATCAATCTCTTGCTTAAGTAAATCATAGCGGTATTGAAATTCGTCATTCATTTCAACTCCTTATTGTCGCAATCTCAATTATGTATCCCAATCTATGTTGCAGAGATGCCAGTCGTTTTAACGAGCGGGCTAACGGCGCGCGCATCAGCTGCAGGCGAGCCGAGCGCAGCGAGGCGAAGCCTGTCGGCTGGATGCGCTGGTTAGGCGCAACATGCTTTTAAAAAAGTACCACTGATGCGATTACAGGAGTTTTACCAACTCATCACGGCTCATCTCGCAGTCACGCAGAATCTTCGACATCAACCCTGGGCCAATAGTCTCTCCACGATGAACGGGAACAACAGTACGCCGTCCATCGGGATGTTGTAAAAAGTGATGGCTGCCTTTGACACGGATCACTTCAAAGCCAGCCTTACGCAACGCAGCAACCAGTTCTTGTCCTTTGACGCGCAGCAGCTTTGTCATACTTCAACCCAGATGCGCTGAACACCTATGAATTCCTGAGGCAAGACAGTTTCGCCTTCCACTTCTAGGCATAATTCAATCGCTTCCCGAATACGTTTCATCAAGGTATCCAACGACTTGGCTTGGGTATGACAGCCGCGCAATTCAGGGACGCTGGCTACATAGTAACCTTCGGCATCACGTTCGATAATCACGTTAAAGGCTCTCGTCATCTTTCTTCACTCCGTTCTGTTCTGCTGTGTGGCTTCAAGAGTTGCGCCTAACTATTTCTTACACGGACTCCGCCTTTACCCACCATTTCAGTATCTTAGACGGAATCCATATAACCTGCCCAAGGGTTGCATTTGCAGAAATCTTCGTATAATCACTCCCGGCGCGCTCTCTTCCACAGCGCCCGTAGAGCCTTACTTATTTAAAATTTTAGCATAGAAATCACAATCTGTCAATGTCGGAGGAAACCCCACGGAACCAAAACCCAAGAAACTCCTTGACCAGGTCCGTGACGCCATCCGCCTCAAACACTATTCTCTCAGCACCGAAGAGACCTATGTGGCTTGGATCAGGCGCTACATCCTTTTCCATAACAAGCGACATCCCAACGAAATGGGCAGCGCCGAAGTCGAAGCCTTTCTCACCCATTTGGCAGTGAAGGAAAACGTCGCCGCCTCCACCCAGAATCAGGCCCTCAGCGCCCTGTTGTTCCTCTACCGCGAGGTGCTCCACAAAGACATAGGCCCCATTGACGCCCTGCGCGCCAAAAAGCCCAAACGGTTGCCTACCGTCCTGACCAAAGGAGAAGTGCGCCGCCTCCTCGCCCACCTGTCGGGCCCCCACCAACTGATGGCCAAATTGCTCTACGGCTCTGGCCTGCGCCTGATGGAATGCCTGCGACTGCGGGTGAAGGACATTGACTTTGCCCAACGAGCCATCGTCGTTCGGGACGGCAAAGGCGACCAGGACCGGGTGACGATGCTGCCGGAAAGCCTTATCGCCCCGCTTCAGGAACACCTGCA
>JASFBC010000044.1:0-2885 GCA_036172315.1 Anaerolineae bacterium
TCTCTGGTGCTCATGAGGCGGTCAGTTCCTTTCGTGGTGATCTGAGTCTCGAGAAACCCAAAATCTACCACCGGAACGCCGCCTCGGGCACCGCACCCGCGTTACCCGAGTCTCCGCCCATCCCCTGCTAAGTTCGCATGACCCTCCTACACCGAAAGACACGGATGAAGGGATTCCCAAGTGTCTTGTCCCCCCTCTCTGAGCGGCAACCCAAGGAACCAGAAGGCCGCCAACCAGAACGACGCCTCGGGCACCACGCTTGCGCTAACAATTGTCCGCTCATCTCCCGCCATGTTCAACTCAGTCGATCAACCCTTCAATGTGCCTACAATACCATCGATACGTATTTTCGATGCCATCACGCAATTCGATCTTGGCTCGCCATCCCAAATTGCGGAGTTTTGAGACGTCGAGCAGCATGCGGGGAGATCCATCGGGCATGCTTGCATCAAAGAAAACATCACCGCGATATCCGACAATATCTTTGATTATTTCCGCCAACTCACGAATCTCAACATCACCGCCAGTGCCTACGTTAACGATCTCTCCGGCCGCAAATTGCCGCATGGCGAGAATCGCGGCATCCGCAAGATCATCGACATGCAGGAAATCACGCCTAGTTCTTCCGCTTCCCCATATTACTACTCGAGGCGACTTATTTATTCTTGCCTCATGAAACTTGCGAATAAGAGCTGGCAAGACATGAGAGCTCTCCAGATCAAAATCATCGAATGGGCCATACACGCTTGGAGGCACGAGGCATACCGAATCAAAGTGGTACTGCCGAAAGTACGACTGACACATCTTGACGCCAGCGATTTTGGCGATGGCGTATGACTCGCTGGTTGTTTCTAGCGGCCCCCCCAAAAGATATTCCTCCCGAATCGGCTGCGGGGCACCGCGAGGATATATAGATGATGAACTAATAAGAAGAAGCTTCTTTGTGTTGTTCTTCCATGCAGCGTGTATTAAATTCGCCTGGATAAGGATGTTGTGATAGATAAATTCAGCGGGTCGAGTGATCTTAGCAAAGATTCCGCCTGCCTTCTCACCAGTAACAAATACATAGTCGGGTTTCTCGCGGTCGAAGAATTGATCGACAGCAGCTTGGCATGTGAGATCTAGCTCGCTCGTAGTCCGCAGTATGAGGTTTGAGTAGCCAGCCTCACGAAGTTTTCGAACGAGCGCCGCTCCTACGAGCGTTGTATGCATTGAGACAAATATGCGGCTATCTTTTTCCATAGCGTAATAACCTCCAAGACGGAATGCAGAGACTTTTGCCCAAACACAAATGTGACCGTAGTTCTTGGCCGGCCCGCATCATGGGCCGGTCGCGCGGAGAATGAATAGAGTCCATTCTAGCAATGGGAAAGGACGTATGCGCCGGGACTGAAAGCGATGGTGACCCTAGAGGCAATCCGAGCTGTGCGGGCGCTCGCTGGGATCGCCATGGTCGAGGACGATCAAGCCGATCCGATGGTCGTGGGGAAGAAGGAGATTCTGGTGTGGCTGGCGTCGATGTTTGCCGGTGCTTGGGGGGCGCGCTTCGGCTCCGCCTCGGAGAAGGACGAACTGTACGGGGAGATCGAAATGCGAAAACTGGAACTGGATTTCTCAAGTGTAAGGATAGCCTAGCTTGGTTGAGGCCAAGGGGCGATGGGGCGATCCGCAGCATCCGCCATTGAGCATTGGGCGGCAGTGCAAACTTCCCGAACTGGTGCGTTCCACCTAAAGGTCTCAGCCGCGGCTGGAGAGGGAAGAGAATCTTGCGCTGTTGCTGCGGCGGGACAAGCTGCACCTGGGGCATCCGCTCTTGGGAAGTCGGCGGTTGGCCGAGTTGTGGGGAGTGAACCGCAAGCGGGTTGGGTGGCTGATGAGGATCGCGGGCATTGAGGCGCTGTATCCAAAGCCGAGGCTCAGCCGGGCGGGTCTGGGCCAAGAGGTCCAGCCTCACCCGCTGCGGGACCTGGTCATTGACCAGCCGAAGCAGATGTAGTCGAGCGGCATCACTTGTGTACCAATGCAGGGAGGCTTGCTGCACCTGGCGCCGGAGCTGGACTGGTTCCTTCGGTGCGTACTGAGCTGGGCGCTCTCGGCAACACTGACGGTGGCTGGGGCACGGGATCGCCCGGAAATCTTCAACAGCGATTCGGGAGCGCAACTCACGGTGCTGGAGTTCACGCCCACGCTTCGACGGTGCCAGATGCAGATCAGCATGGAGGGCTGAAGCCGCTGGCTGGGCAACGTCTTCATCGTGCGGCTGTCGTGCTTGGTGAAGTAGCAGCTGATCTATCCGGGCAACTGTACCGACGGACGGCGATTGTGGACGGCTCTCGGCCACTATTTCCCGTTCCACAACCACAGTCGGCCGCACCAGGCGCTTGCCGATCGAAGCCCAGCCCAAGTGTTCGGCTTGCCGACGACGCCCATCGTGAAGCTCTGAGATGGAGGCTCCGCCCCAAACCCCGGGATTTACCGTTTTCGGCCAGACTGGCTGGTTCAATGCTGGAGATACCACTGGGCTGCCGTACACTGGAAGAGCATCGCAGGAGGACAGGGCGACGCAGGAATGCGACCCGAGCGCCTCGTGGAGGCCGGACTGACGGGGCGGCACCGATGCCGCCCTTCGAACCCGCCCCGACCTACTCATGGATCGGGCAAAATCTGTCCGCACCTTGAAGGCTACCTCACGCATCCTCTGAAATGATTTGCAATGGCACATCACAGCTCAGCATCGGGACGGGAGAGAAGTGGACCCCGTTTTTTGGACAGTCTGGATCAGTGGGTTGGCGGCATGGAGAATGGAGAGAAGCCATGCCGAGAACGCGAAAGACATATCCGCCGAGTCTGAAGGCGAAGGTGGCCGTGGAGGCGATCCGAGGCGT
>JASFBC010000045.1:0-1161 GCA_036172315.1 Anaerolineae bacterium
TACTGGATGGACTATCTTATTTACCGTACTTCAAGGGGAAGGGCCTTTTAGCCTTATGGACTGTGCGGCTATGTGGACTCAACCATCAACCCACAATGCGCTTGCCAAGCGGTGGCCGGATGTGGGTTGGCAACGACAACGCGGGCCATATGTTGTTGCCGTATCTGATCGGAAAATATGAGCATCGCGTGACGCGGGTCTTTCTGCAGTGCTTGCGTCGTCTTCCGCCCGATAGATGTGTGGTAGATATTGGGGCAAACGTAGGCTATTACTCGGTAATGGCGGCCCGTCAACTCCGTCGGGCAGGCAGTGGAAAAGTCTTTGCGTTTGAGCCTAACCCCTACGCTTTCCGATATCTGCGGCGCAACACTGAACTTAATAACTTGGAAAACTTGCTTGCCTTACCATGGGCGGTGGCGGATCAGAGTGGGCAGACCAAAATCTATCTGGATCCCCAGGGGATCACCATTGGTTCTCTTCGCCCTTATCGCCCCCAACTTACCGAGTCGCTCGATGTACAAGTAGTCACCCTGGACAGTTTTATGGCCCAGAATCCCCAAAGCCGGATCGGATTGATGAAGTTGGACATTGAGGGAGCTGAAATGTCGGCTTTCCTCGGCGGCCAGGAAACTCTTCGTCGAGACCGACCAGTAATTTTGTATGAGGAGCGCGAAGAATCGTATACTGCATTTGGCTATTCGACCTCTGAGGTGCGGGCTTTCCTGCAAGATCTGGGATACTCTCTCCACGAAGTCTCGGTAGAGTCAGGGATTGATCTTTATCTCCTTGCCTTTCCTGAAAAAGGTGTATTAGACGCCTTCTGACTTGCAGTGTAAATCCTACCGTTTTCAAGGAGTCAGAGCCTGTGGCAGGATATGAGTTTAAAGGGAAAAAGTTCTTCGTGACAGGTGGCGCTGGTTTCATCGGGTCGCACACTGTGGATGCGTTGATAGAGCGAGGAGGAACTGTGGCTGTGGTAGATAACCTCTCCACCGGGCGCAGAGAAAACCTGAATCCACAAGCAATGTTCTACTGTGTAAATTTGGCAGATGAATCCATAGAGAGCATTCTTGAATGTGAAAAACCGGATGTAATTTATCACTTCGCCTTTTATGTGTTGGTCCCCAGGTCAGTGGAGAACCCACTTCTTGATATGGACGC
>JASFBC010000046.1:0-11883 GCA_036172315.1 Anaerolineae bacterium
GGCGGCCAACCCCCCGGCCTTCCTGCCCGACCTGGCGGCAAGCCTCAACAACCTGGGCAACCGGCTTTCGGACCTGGGGCGGCGGGAGGAGGCGCTGGCGGCCACCGAAGAAGCGGTGGCGATTCGCCGGGAACTGGCGGCGGCCAACCCCCCGGCCTTCCTCCCCGACCTGGCGGGAAGCCTCAACAACCTGGGCAACCGGCTTTCGGACCTGGGGCGGCGGGAGGAGGCGCTGGCGGCCACCGAAGAGGCGGTGGCGCACTACCGGCAACTGGCGGCGGCCAACCCCCCGGCCTTCCTCCCCTACCTGGCGGCAAGCCTCAACAACCTGGGCCGTGAGCTTTCCGCCCTGGGGCGGCGGGAGGAGGCGCTGGCGGCCACGGAAGAAGCGGTGGCGCACTACCGGCAACTGGCGGCGGCCAACCCCCAGGCCTTCCTGCCATATCTTGCGATAAGCCTCAATAGCCTGGGCGATCGGCTCTCGGAGATGCGCCACCCCGATGAGGCCCTGCAAGCCTACGAAGAAGCGGTGCGCGCGCTGGCTCCCTTTTTCCTGCGCCTTCCCACCGCCTTCGCCGCCCGCATGTCCTACATGCTGGATGACTACCTCAAAGCCTGCCGCGCCATGGGCCGGGAGCCGGACTGGAAATTGGTGGGACCGGTAGCGAAACTGCTGGGAGAGATGGATGTGGGGCGAGTCTCCTGAATTGGAGTAACTGCCTGCCCACTTTCGGAAATTCACACGCCGTGGTGATGGGGTTGGCGGCGATGCCGGAACCGGCTGGGGAGGTTACCGCTGATCGCCCCTTCCTCCTCCGGGAGATCGCAACCGGCGCCGTTCTGTTCGTCGGGCGGGTCGTGAACCCGGCCTCGTAATCCCCACCTCCTGCAGGCTCGGAGCCCGGCTACCGGAGCACCGCGTCGGCGGGCATGCCGGGCTTGAGGGCCCGGTCCGGGTTGGGGATGACCACTTTGACGGCGAAGACCAGGTTGACCCGCTCCTCGCGCGTCTGGACATTGCGGGGGGTGAATTCGGCCTTCGTGCCGATGGTCGCCACGGTGCCGGTAAAGACCCGGCCGGGGAAAGAGTCCACCGTCACCTCCACCTTCTGCCCGATCTGAACCTCGCCAATGCGGTTCTCGGGGATGTAGAGGAGCAATGTGACCGGGTCCAGGCTGATGAGGGTGAGGATGGGCACGCCCGGCGCCGCTGTCTCCCCCACCTGAGCGCTGCGGGTGGCGACGACGCCGGTAATCGGGGAGACGAGGGTCAGTTGGCCCCCCTGGGCCTCCACCAGCGCCAGCGCGGCCTGGGCCTGGTGGAGTTGGGTCTGGGCCAGCGCGACCTCTTCGGCCATGGGGCCGGCCAGGAGGCGGTCCAGTGCGGCCTGGGCGGCCTCCACCCCTGCTTCCGCCGCACGCAGCCGGGCCTCGGCCGCATGGAACTGGGCCTGAAGCGCTATGGGCCGCCGACGGGTATCGGTCAGGACGGCCAGGTATCGCTGGGCGCCGTTCCGTTTCGCCTGTGCCGCTTCCAGCGCGGCCCGCGCGGCGCGGGTGCGGAAATCGTCGGGGCCGTAGAGATTCTCCGCCGCCCCCAGTTCCGCCTTCGCCCGCTCCACCTCCTGCTCCGCCAGCCGGACCTGAGTCCGCGCTTCGGCGATCTGCAGGTCCAGGTCCTGGGGGTTGCGGAGCGCCTGACGGGCGTCCTCCAGGGCCTTTCGGGCCCCGTTCTGCTCCGCCTCGGCCTGGGCCAGTGCCGCCCGCGCGGCGGCGATCTCCGCCGGCCGCGCTCCGGCCCGCACGCGGGCCAGGTTGGCCTCCGCCGCCGCCACTGCCGCCTCTGCCTCCTTCCGTTTGCTCTGCCAGAGGGCATCGTCCAGCCGGACCAGCACCTGCCCGGCCACTACCTCGCCCCCCTCGTCCACCAGAATTTCTGCAATTCGCCCGCCCACTTCCGGCGCGATACGGACCTGGGTCCCCTCAATGAAGCCGGTGGCGGTCAGCGGGCCGCTCGCCTCACTCCGGGCGCAGGAAGTCAGCAGGAGGAAAAGTAGACAAGGATACAAGTAGACAAGGGGGTTCGTTTTCATTCGCCGCTCCGTCATTGGAACACCGCGTCGGCGGGCATGCCGGGCTTGAGGGCCCGGTCCGGGTTGGGGATGACCACTTTGACGGCGAAGACCATGTTGGCCCGTTCGTCGGCGGTCTGGATGTTGCGGGGGGTGAACTCGGCCTCGGTGGCGATGGTGGCGACCCGTCCGATGAAGACGCGGCCGGGGAAGGAATCCACCCGCACTTCCACCGGCTGCCCGACCTGCACCTGGCCCAGCCGGTTCTCGGGGATGTAGACCGTCAGGGTGACCTGCTCCAGGTCCGCCAGGGTGATGATAGCGACGCCCGGGGCGGCCAGTTCCCCTGGATGGCCGGCCACCTTCACTACCTGCCCTCCGATGGGTGCGGTGAGGGTCAACTTCGCCAGCACCGTCCGGGCGCTTTCCAGTTGGGCCTGGGCCTGGCGGACCTGCGCCTGGAGCGCGGCGATCTCTTCGGGCGTGGCCCCCGCCTCCAGCCCGTCCAGGTACGCCTGCGCCTGGGCGACGGCGGCCTCTGCGGCCCGGTACTGGGCGTGGGCCGCGTCCGCCTGCACCCGTAGCGACTGGGGGTTTTTCTGAATCTGGTATAGCAGGTCCAGCGCCTCCCGCGCCCCGTCGTAGGCGGCGCCGGCGGAGTTGACGCCCGCCCATGCTTGCCAGTAGGCATAGATGACTCCGTGGACTTCCGGCGAGAGGGGCGGGCGGAACGGCTCCGGGATGCTCTCCCACTCCCGCATCGCGGCCTGGTACTGGCTGTAGGCCATTTCGGCCATATCTTTCAGGGCGACGGCCTGGTCCAGCGCCGCGCGGGCGACATCCACCTGGGTTTCGGCCTGAACGATGCGGGCGTTCAGGTCCTGGGGGTTTGCCAGCATAGTGCGCGCGTCCTGCCAGGCCTGATACGCGCCGTCACGGGCGGCCTCAGCCTGGGCCAGCAGCGCCCGGGCACGGCGGATTTCCTCCGGATGGGCGCCCGCCCGCGCGCGGGCCAGTTGGGCCTGCGCGACCTCCACTCCGGCCTGGGCCACCGCGACCTGTGCCCGCGCGATGTGGTCGTCCAGGCGGATCAGGACCTGCCCGGCCTCCACCGCATCCCCCTCGGCGACCAGTACTTCAGCGATGCGCCCCCCGATTTCAGGAGCGATGGAGACCTCTTCGGCCTCAATGAAGCCGGAAGCAGTGATCGCCGCCCCTGCCGCCGGTCGGGATGCCCCGATACGGGCCAGGGCCTGCGCCCGGAGCCGAGGAGGGAGGGCCACCACCGCCCCAGCGATCAGAAGGAGGATCACCAGGACGGGAATCAGCCATTG
Organism: Anaerolineae bacterium; assembly: GCA_036172315.1. GTDB lineage: Bacteria > Chloroflexota > Anaerolineae > B4-G1 > DUEL01 > SpSt-77. The sequence goes on from JASFBC010000046.1 coordinate 3,407, forward strand.
ATGACGTTTCATACCCCGTACTCCGATTTCTGGAGCGCAAGATTGCGCTACAGCGCTACGAATTCCTTGCGTTGCGCACCTGCGAGATGAATACATCCTCCAGCGACGGGGCGATCCAGTCCACCGAGTGGACGGTGATCCCCTCGCGCTCCAGCCGTTCCGCGATCTCCCGGCGATGGGCCTCCACATGCTGGGTTACCACGTGGATGAGCGAGCCGTAGAGAGCGACCTCGTCAAAGCGTCCCGCCTGCTGAAGGAGCCGGACGGCCCGCTCCGGGTCGGAACAATCCACCTCCAGGACCTGCCCCTGCATCTGGGTCTTTTTGATCTCGTCGGGCGAGCCCTGGGCGACGATGCGGCCTCCGTAGATGAAGGCCAGAGTGTGGCAGTGCTCCGCTTCGTCCATATAGTGGGTGGTGACGAAGATGGTCGTTCCCCCCGCCGCCAGTTCGTAGAGCAGGTCCCAGAAGGCGCGGCGGGAGATGGGGTCTACCCCCGCCGTCGGCTCGTCCAGGAAAAGCATTTCCGGCTCATGGAGGATCGCCGCGCCCAGGGCCAGCCGTTGTTTCCACCCGCCGGAGAGGTTGCGGGTCAGTTCCCGCTCCCGCCCCTCCAGGCCTGCCATGCGAATGACGAAGGCTTTCCGCTCCCGGAGCCGCTCCCCCCGGACGCCATAGGTCCGGCCGTAGAATTCCAGGTTCTCGGAGACGGTCAGGTCCTGATAGAGGCTGAACCGTTGGGACATGTAGCCGACGCGTCGGCGGATCTCCTCCGCCTGCCGGACGACGTCATATCCCAGGACGGTGGCGGTGCCGGAGGTGGGGCGGAGAAGCCCCAGGAGCATCCGGATGGTCGTCGTCTTTCCGGCGCCGTTGGGCCCCAGGAAGCCGAAAATCTCCCCCCGCCGGATGCGGAAAGAGACATTGTCCACAGCGGTGAAATCGCCGAACTTTTTGGTCAGGCTTCGGGCAACGACAGCCGGTTCGTCCATATGTCAGCGGCGATGAAAAAGAGGTTTTAGGGCGATGCCGAAGACCCCAAAACCTCTTCTGTCCCCGAAAAACGCACTTGTAAGGTGGTGCTTTTTACCACTCAAAACTCTGTACAACGAGGATCCCCTTTTCCTGAGCCCTTTTCAGGACTGTCGGGTGGGCATGGTGAGTGATCAACAGGAGCAGAAGTTCCTCGCCCGGATAGGCTTCTTGGACAATCCGGGCCTTTGCCTCCAGTTGTTCAACGGGATCCTCCCGGCGCCCCTCCTCCAGGCGGACCTTCACTTCTCCGACAATGAGAACTTCTTTTCCGTTCCGTCGGCCCCGGCCAAGGAGATTGATTTCCTCATCCCCGATGTAGGTCCGGACGAAGCGTTCGGTCACTTGAATGCCGTGCTTTTGGGCCAAGAAGGATGGGAGCATCCGATAGGCTTCATTTTCCAGCGCGTAACTCATGCTCCGCCCCAGGCCACCGACTTCCCGTCGGATATCACCCATTTGTCGGGCCAGTTCCTGAATCTGCCGATGGCTCTCTTCCTGGGCGCGGGCCAGCGCCTCCTGGGCCAGGGTCAGCGCCTGAATCTGCTGGCGGGTCTCTTCCTGGGCCCGGGTCAGTTCCTCTACCCGCAGTTCGGTCCGCTTCTGGGCTTCGGCCAGTTCCCGAACGATGTCCTTGAGTTCGTTGAAATCCCGCGCGCGGACCAGGTCGCTGTAGGCCTCGGTGATCACTTCCGTCAGGACCTTAGCCTGGCGGGGCTCAAATACGGACTGCAGTTTCCGCATCATCTCTGTTGGGGTCAGCATTATTGCTCCTTCCCCTACACTGCGGGCCGAATCGTTTCTCACCCTATTATACAGGCAACGCGGGAATTCACAAGTCAAATTGTGTATCGGCTCACGTAACTGGCCATTCAACAGAATACGGGGTACGCAACATGCATTTCGTTTATTGCCGCCTCCGAATCAGCGAGATGAATGCCTGCTCCATGCGCGGGCGGGTGGGCCGGAGGGATTCCACGCCGACCCCTGCACGGGCCAGGGCCTCCCGGATGGCCTCCTCGCCGCGCCGGGGGTCCTCCACGAAAATGTGAAGCCGGTCGCCGTAGACCTGGACCTCCAGGATGCCCGGGATGCCTTCCAGCGCGCGGGCGGCCTCCCGCCCCCGCGCCGGGCGCAGTTCCAGCAAGTGGCCCGTGACCTGCTCCCGGATGCGGTCGGGCGTGTCGCAGGCGATGACGCGGCCGTCTAACATCAGCGCCACGCGTGAGCACCGCTCCGCCTCGTCCATATACGGTGTGGTCACGAAGAGGGTCACCCCTTCCAGGTGGAGTTCGGTCAGAATCTCCCAGAACTCCCGCCGGGAGAGGGGATCCACACCGGTCGTCGGCTCGTCCAGGAAGAGAATCTCCGGGCGGTGGATGAGGGTGCAGGCGAGGGCCAGTTTTTTCTGCATGCCACCGGAGAGGTGGGCGGCGCGGCGGTGGCGGAACGACTCCAGACGGGAAAAGGCCAGGAGGCGCGCGATGCGCTCCTCCCGCTCCCGCCGTCCCACTTCAAAAACATCGGCGAAGAAGAGGAGGTTTTCCAGGACGGTCAAATCCCCGTAGAGGGAGAACTGCTGGGGCATATAGCCGATGTGCCGCTTGATAGCCTCTGCCTGCCGGACGGTGTCAAAGCCCGCCACCCGCGCGCTGCCGGCGGTCGGAGTCAGCAACGCGCAGAGCAGGCGGATGGTCGTGGTCTTGCCGGCGCCATCGGGGCCCAAGAGGCCGAAAATCTCCCCCCGCCGGACGGCCAGGTTCAGCCCGTCCACCGCGACCACCCGCCCGAAGCGGCGGGTGAGGTTGTGAGTCTCAATCACTCGTTCCTCCCAGCCGTGTTCATCCATATTCATCCGCATCTCTTATCCCAGCCGCTTCCGGAACCGGGCCGCCGCCACGCCCATGATCACCGTCCCGAATACCGCCAATGCGGCTACCTGCTCGGCCAGCACCGATACTCCCACCCCCTTCAGGATGATCCCCCGGATGATGACCAGCATATACCGCAACGGGACCACGTAACTGATCATCTGGAGGAATTGGGGCATCGCCTCAATGGGGAAGAAGAAGCCGGAGAGGAAGATGGATGGGAGCAGCGTCAGCCAGACCAGCAGCATCGCTTCCTGCTGGGTGCTGGCGACGCTGGAGACGAAGATGCCAATACCCAGCGAGGTGACCATAGAGAGGGCCAGCAGGGCCAGGAGCAGGAGCAAACTGCCGTGGATCGGGACGCGGAACCAGAAAACGGCGATGGTCAGCACCTCCAGAATGTCAAAGAACGCTACACCTACGTAAGGTATGATTTTCCCCACCACCATCTCTATCGGGCGAATCGGCGTGACCATCAGTTGCTCTATGGTCCCCCGCTCCCGCTCCCGGACGATGGAGAGGGCGGTGAACATAGAGGTGAGGAGAAACAGGATCATCGCCACCAGGCCGGGGATCATAAAATTGGCGCTGCGCATCTGGGGGTTATACCAGACGCGCGGGCGGACCTCCAGTGGGGTCACCGCAGCGGCAGACATCCCGCTGCGGCGCTCCAGGAGCCGCAGGCTGTGGGCCAGCCCCACCTGCTGCGACGCGGCGAAGACGGTGTTGGCGACATTGGGGTCGGAGCCGTCAATGACAACGGCGATAGAGGCCTGCCGCCCGGCGGCGACGTCGGCACCGAAGCCGGCGGGGATGAGGAGCCCCGCCCGCACCGCGCCCCGATCCATCAGATCTGCCAGTTCCTCCTCGCTTCCCACGGAAGCGACGATGTCAAAATAGTTGGACGCCCGGTAGGCGGCGATCAGGTCCCGGCTCTGGACAGTCCGGTCGGCGTCCAGCACCGCCGTGCGCAGATGGCGGATGTCGGTCGTGGCGGCGTAGCCCAAGAGGAAGAGTTGGACTACGGGGATGAGGAACATCACCACCAGTGCCCGCCGATCCCGCAGAATATGGAGCAATTCCTTTCGGGCCACGGTCAGCGTGCGTCCCATTCCTCCTCCGGATGAGAGCGGAGTCCGTAAAGGTAGAAGCGGACCGGTTCCCCTGCCACTTCTTCAGAAAGCGCGGCGGCGAGAGAATCGGGAACCATCAGGCGGAGAACAGAAGCAGGAAAGCCCCGCCGATCACTGCCGGCAAGACGACTTCCGCCCGGAACGGACACAACTCGCCCCGGGTAACCCGTCCCTGAATGAATACGGAACCAGCGCTGATAACTGGGAGAATGACCTGTCCGAAGAAATGAACGTTCGTTTAGATTATACACCTTTTGGCCCGAGGGTCAAAGGCAAACGCTCTGCCCCAATCGTTGTCCTGGCAGATAAAAGAGGCCGGCGATTCGCCGGCCTCTTTGTTGTTCGTAAGGAAGACAATTCGGGATTCATTGAGTGGCCAATCGGAAAATGCGAACTCCCTTTCTGCTCCCGTTTATCCCTGAGGAGGTGCGCCGCGACGCGAAAGCCTCATCCTGACGGCATACGCCGAGCACCCGCTCCCACCTTCCAGCACCCCCGGTGGGACTCGAACCCACAGCCAGCGGCTTAGAAGGCCGCTGCTCTTCCTCTTGAGCTACGGGGGCAGTTTTGCTTGACAGGCCCAACCCGCGCAAAGGGACCTTTTCCAGGGTTACTCCACGACCGGCTGCAATCCCTTATAGACCTCTCGGCCTATCATGGTCCGCAAAATGGTCTCCGCCGAACGCCCCACCAGACCCGAAAGTTGACGCGGAGTGAGCGGCGTGTTCCCATTGGCCAGGAATATCCGAAAGACGGCGTCCACTAGGGGCAATTCTGGGTGGAGATACCCCTCCTGATGGCTGCAGTGCTCCCGAATCAGATGTTCCAGGCCGTCCATCTGGGTCACCTCCGCCGTCTCCGGGTCTACCCAGTCAATGGTCTCAATGTCCAGATGGTTGGCAAACGCGGCCCGATGTTCCGGACAGAGATGATGCCAGAGTTCTACCCGCAGGTTCCGGCCCGTCTGCTCCCACCAGCGACGGTTGATCTGGAAAGGGGTGTCTATCGTCGGGCGGATGCGGCTCAAACGCTTCCCGAAAAGAGTGATCTCCGCCATTCCGAACCTCTACCCACTGCCGGTTATCAACTGCTGCTACTACCAGCCAGACCGTCCTCGGCTGACCCAATAGTAGTCGCCGACGAAGGTGTACCGGCCATCGGTGACCAGGGTGGTCAGAATCGGTCCGGGGGGCACTCGCATCACCAGGTTGACCGCGCTGTAGAGGGTGGCCGCATGCACGGTTCCCTGAGGGCTTAGTTTGGCCAGTTCGGGGAAGATTTCGGCCACCACGTCTGCCAGGGAGCGCCGCTCACGCCGTACCCGCTCCTCCGCCGCATCCAGGGCGGTGGGGTCGGTCACAGCGATGACCAGCAAATCATCGTATTCGCAGGAAATCATATGGCGGCCCATCTCAAAGCGGAGGGCGCCGTCTTCCACGCTGACAGCCCGTACCCACTCCCGCTTCGGGCGGGTGGGACGGCGCCGGATCAGCACAACCCCCGGCTCGTTAGCCCGTCGGATTTCCACATAGGCCCCGACAGGGAGGTTATACCGTTCGTACCACTCTCCCAGGCCGTAGACAAAACGGCGCTCCCGTACCACCCAGCCGGGCATCTCTTCTCCCGTCTCTTCATCCCGGAAGGTGAAACGGATGCGGTGCGTCCGCCCGGTTGGGCACATCCGCGCCACCGCAGGGGAAAGGGGCAGGGTGCCGGAGCGACGATGGGGATAAGTCAGCACTACCCGTACCGGCTCCTCCACCTTCGGGGGGGCCACCATATCCGACCACTCATCGCCCAGCCAGCGCTCCAGATTGAGCAGCGATTCATCCAGCAGACGGTGGTCATATTCCAACTGGCGGGGCCGCAGGCGGGCCGGCGGGTCCAGGATCGGGGCCGGCTCCAGCCGCCGCAGGTACCAAAGAATCTGCCCCGCCGGCCCCACCTCGTCAAACCGCTCATCCTCAAAGAGGACGTAATTGAGGGAGAAAAGCGCCAGTTGGGGGTTGATTTCCCCCGGCATGTCCAGGTGGCCGATCAGCGCATCGGCGGGCAATGGCCCGCCTCCCGCCTCGTCCAGCACCGCCTCCGCCAGATTCAGTTGACCGGGGGAAATCTCCACCAGCAGGTCCTTCAGGAACCATTGTCCCAGGAGAGAGACGAACCCGGGCTCCACCTCCAACCGGGCTGTGAGCGCCTTCTGGACGGATTCTCCGTAGCGGGCGTGCAATTCTTCCGGCGAGAGCGCAGGCCCCGGGTCCTCCTGGGGAAGGTCGTTCAGTTTGTGAATGGGCAGTTCGGCCGCGAATTCCCGTACCCGGCCCTCCGGAAACGCGACCCGAATGACCCGGAAAGGGCCCAGTTGGGGATTCCGGCCGTCCCGAATGCCGACAACCTGGCCCCCTATAAAGTCCAGATGGGGGAAAAATACGGTATCTCCTACCTGATAGGAGTTTTTGGGAAGATAAAGACTCCCCCCCGAAAGAATACGGGCGATGCGCTCCTCTTCACTGCGGCACCGGAAGGCCACCAGCGCTCGGGCCAGTTCCTCGGTGGAAAGGGGCATTTCCCGTTCCACCAGGAGATTTTTCACGTACTCCAGGTCATCCGGTGTCGGCTGAAAGGTTTCCCAGTATGAAGGTTCCTGCGTTTTTCGTTGAATCACTTCTGCTGTCCCTCAACCGATCGGTTTGCGCTTCACCTGCGCCGCGCAGCAGAGCGACACCAGGTGCAAGCGCGTATTGGGCGGGCGTTTTTGATGATGTACTGTGAATTCGCTGTGTTCGTTGAACATCGGCTATGTCTTGCCTGTTGATTTCGGTTTCCACTGCTGCTATCAGTAGCGAATTGTGTGTTCCGCAGCGTTCCATCTACCGCGACTTCTTCAAGCGTTTCTTCCGTGGGCAGGGGAGGCGTTTAAAAGAAGCGCGAATTGATAGGGTTGCATTGGGCGCGCCAGTAGCATAGTTGGAGCGATGTCGGCAATGGCTTTCACCAAATTGGCTCGGGTCCGCTGTATTTTCGTCACCCTTTCTCTCGCTCTACGTAATCATTCCGCTACGCGCTTTCTGCCCGCTTGCGCTCACGCCTGCCTGCAGAGAGATTATACCAGAATTCAATCGGTTTGACAAATGAAAATACGGTGCAGCAGGGCTTATCAATGCTCTAACATATACTGGGCCAGCCAGGGCCCCGGTCTGAACGAGCCGAGGCCGCTCTTTGCCCATCTGGAATGTAACGGAAGCCTTGCTGACGAATCAAATTGATCGCCGCAGAGTCCCATATTCTGGGGGATGGGTCAACCGCTCCATGCCCACTCCGGAGCGGATTTGCCGCCACTGTTCCCTTGCCCATATCCACATCCCGCGCAGGCTCTTTTCTCCGTTCACGGCGGCTAGAATGAGCATTGTTAACACACCCTCTAAAGGATAGATGCGCCCCTGGCGGCGGCGAGGATCCGAAATGCTCTCAGATAGGCCCTCAGGCCCTTCTTCTCCTGTTGTCTCTCCATAGGCTATCACCTCCCTGTAGCGTTTGACACCTATTTTACCACAACGTTAGAGCGTTAATTTTCTTGACAAACCCTTCGGGGATGTTATAATATAAGACGCCGAAGGAAGCAGGCCCAAATACATCCTGCCTTCTTTTTCCCCACCGAAGCGGTAACCCACTGTTCATCTATGTCCTCCTGGGCAGCGTGCATCTGGCCTGCTACAATGTGTCTCCCTGTGCATTCCCTGTAACTTCCCCGATTGCTGATTCGTTTCAAAAAGGACAGGATGTCCGCACTGTCTGATGGCAATCTGGTTCGCCGCGCCCAGCGGGGGGATAAGGACCCCTTCGCCGAACTGTTCACTCGCTACGAAGGCCGCATCTTCGGATACGTTTACCGGATGGTGGGCGACCGGGCGTGGGCGGAGGACCTGACCCAGGAGACTTTCATCCGTGCTCATCAGCACCTGGGCCGCCTGGGCCCGCCCTACGGCTTCAAGTCCTGGCTCTATCGCATCGCTGGAAACCTGGCCCTGGACGGCCTGCGGCGTTATCAGCGGGAGGTCCCGCTGCCGGATTGGGACTCCGGGGCGCCGGAGCCCGTGGACACCCGTCCGGCGGTGGACCCCGAACGGCAAGTTCGACAGGCCGAACTGCGCGCCGCTTTGCCCCTTCCTTTCTCACCCACACCGGCGGTTCTGGCGGCGTCCTCTCCCACTCCACCGCCCATTGCTCCGGCGGTCGCTCTCACCACACCCTCGCCCTCCGCCCCGGCGCCGACGCCAATACCGACTCCGTGCTGGCCGGACGCCCGCTGGGTGGCCGATGTGACCGTCCCCGATAACACCGCCTTCGCGCCGGGCACCCCCTTCGTCAAGACCTGGCGGGTGCGCAACGCCGGGACCTGCGCCTGGGAGCCGGGAACGCGGCTGGTCTTCATCTCCGGCGAC
>JASFBC010000047.1:0-1277 GCA_036172315.1 Anaerolineae bacterium
GTCGCCGGAGATGAAGACCAGCCGCGTTCCCGGCTCCCAGGCGCAGGTCCCGGCGTTGCGCACCCGCCAGGTCTTGACGAAGGGGGTGCCCGGCGCGAAGGCGGTGTTATCGGGGACGGTCACATCGGCCACCCAGCGGGCACCCAGGGTGCAGCCCGCCGCCGTCGTCGGCTCGGGAGGCGGGGGCTCCGTCGGCGGGGCGGCGGTGGGGGCCGCGACGCCCGGCGTCGCGGTCGGCATCTCGGGCGGCGGCGTCGCCGTGACGACGACCGTCGCCACCGGCCCGCAGGCCAGGGCGGCCAGCAGCAGAAGAGCCGCTGGCACGATCAGAATGGACAGACGCTGAGTTGGGGTCATGTCGCTCCTTTTCAGAGGATTCTTGATTCCAGCAGAACGGATGCCGGACTCTCTGCTACTCCTGAAACGTCTGGCATGCGGATTTGTTCCATGAAAAGCGCGAACTCTGTGGGTATTTTCACCTCATAACCGTCACCGCCCACATCCCCCGGTAGTCCAGCACCGCCAGGTAAGAGACCCCCGAAGCGGGGACCTGCAGGAGCAGGCCGGTCGCGGTCGGCTGGACCAGCAGGGTGTTGCCCAGTTCCTCCTGGTTGGGCCAGCCGATGGGGTCCCAGAGGCCGTTCGTACACCAGACCTTGCCGAATCCCCGGATGGGCAACTGATAGCCAGCAGGCGGCTGCATCTGGGCACACTTGGGGTAGATTTCCGGCTGGCTCTCGTCCCAGGTGTCGGTATAGACTATGAGCGCGCCCCGGGAGGCCGCCGCATCCTCGCCGTCTATCACATAGATTTCCCGATTGTCCGACCGCCAGACCATCAGGCTGCGGTAGTGGGCGTTGGGGTTGGGATCGGTCACGTTGGCCCAGAACTCCTGAACGGCGCCCTGGACGCTGACGGCGGGCCCGGTCGGACAGCCAATATCGGCCGTCGGGTAGAGGCTCCGGAACCGGTCCAGGGCGGGCTGGGAGACAGGATCAACCGGGGTGGCGCACCCGCCGACGGTCGGAGGGGCGCTGGGGGAAGGCGTCGGGAAGGCTGTTGGGGAGGCGGTGGGGGTGGAAGGGAGGATTGGCGTAGCCGGAACGACGATCTGGACCCAGATGACGGCGCCGAAACGGGTGCCGTCGGGGGCCTGGAACTGATAGTTGGCCCGGTAGGTGCCCGGCGCCGCCGGCGCGACCAGGCTCACGCTCACATCGGTCTGCGCGCCCGATGCCAGCGCGGGCACGTCCACCGCCGGAGGGCCGCCCAGCGGG
>JASFBC010000048.1:0-4802 GCA_036172315.1 Anaerolineae bacterium
CGGCTTGCGCCGCCCGTTCAAGACGGACGACAGACGACGGACCACCAACCACCGTGGTCTGTGGTCTATGGTCTGTCGCAGGGGAGGCCGATTTCCAATCGGTGCCGGGAGGGCGATCTCCATCGGGCTAAACAGGTCTACAGGTTCTGGGAAATCCCCTGTACCGGAACGACGCGTATCCGTACGCCCTCCCGGCACCGATTGGAAATCGGCCCCCCTGCCACAGACCATAGACGACAGTGGTCGATGGTCCGTCGTCCGTCTTGAACGGGCGGCGCAAGCCGTCCCTCGGCCGAAGGCCCAGGGAGGCTGACTTTCCGGCAGCGCTGAATAGTTCCCTATATCGCTTTGGGAGGATGCAATGAACGAAGAGACTTCTCCGAAAATGGGGCTTCTCCGCCTTCTGGGGGGAATCCTGGCCCGGCCCCGTGCGACATTCCGGTATCTGGACGAGAATGGCCGCCGGTTCTGGTGGTTCCCCGCCCTGATCGCTGTCATCACGGTCATTTTGCCCGTCATCGCCGCCGGCCCGATCCAGGCCCGCCTGGCACGCGAGGCAGTGGCCCAAATGCAGGAGCAGATGGGCGAGATGTTCCCTCCGGAAGAGCGGCAACAGATGGAACAGGCCCAGCAGGTCGTGGCTTCGCCCCTCATCACCACTCTCTTTCCCTCCATAACGAGTGTCCTCGGATTGGTGGTGGGGTGGCTGGTATGGGCTGGGGCTCTCTATCTGGTCGGAATGGTGGCGGGAAGCCACGCCTCCTTTGGCCGCCTCTTCCGGATGGTTATCTGGGCCTGGATTCCCTACGCTCTGCGGGGCCTCCTGCAGACCTTCTACATCCTCTTCACCGGTCAAGTAATCACCCACCCGGGCCTTTCCGGGTTGGTGGCGGATAACCGATCCGTCGGCGAGATGCTGAGGGTTCCACCCCCTCCGGGCCAGCTGCTGGCGTCCGCCTTCCTGGGTCGCATAGACCTTTTCCTGCTCTGGAACCTGGCCCTGCTGGTGGTGGGGACGATGGTGGTCACCCGGCTCTCCGGCCGCAAAGCGACGGCGCTGATTCTGGGCATCTGGTTCCTCTTCAGCCTGATTGCCCTCATTCCCGCGCTCATCAGCGGCCTGCTTATGGGACGATCCGTATTCTTCGGGGGGTGAGGCGGGATTGAACGAGGAAACTCCGCTCATCCGGATTGAGAGCCTGCGCCGGGAATTCCCCATGGGCCGGGGGACGGTTCGCGCACTGGACGGAGTGGACCTGGCGGTGGCGGAGGGGGAATTCCTGGGCATCACCGGCCCCTCGGGCTCGGGGAAATCCACCCTGCTGCACCTGCTGGGCGGCCTGGACCGGCCCACTGAGGGGCATATCTGGGTGCGGGGCCGCGACCTGACGGCACTGGACGAGAACGAACTGGCGGCCTACCGTCGCCAGGAAGTCGGTTTCGTCTTCCAGGCCTTCTACCTGATCCCCACGATGACTGCCCTGCAGAACGTGGAGTTCCCTATGTACTTCGCCCGGATTCCCCCGGCCCGACGGCGGGAGCGGGCGCTCTATCTGCTGGAGCGGGTCGGGTTGGCGGACCGGCGGGACCACCGGCCCACCGAACTCTCCGGCGGGGAGCAGCAGCGGGTGGCCATCGCCCGCGCGCTGGCCAACGACCCCGTCCTGATCCTGGCCGACGAGCCCACCGGCAACCTGGATAGCCGCACCGGCGCGGAGATCGTCCGCCTGCTGAGTGAACTGAACGCGGAGGGGCGCACTATTATCCTGGTCTCCCACGACCCGGCGATGATCGCCCATACCCGGCGACACATTCGCATGCTGGATGGCCGAATCGTGGGGGAAACGTGATCGGTTTTCCCCAATGGAATTTGTCCGTGTCGCCGTTCTGACCCCCCTCGGGCCAGGTCCGACCCCGACCTTTGACTACCACCTCCCCGAATCCCTGGAGGGACGGGTAGAGGTCGGCTCGCTGGTACGGGTCCCCTTCGGCCCCCGCTCCCTCTACGGCATCGTCGTGGAGCGTCCCCCGGCACCGGCGGTGGAGGAGACCCGTCCGGTGGCCGCGCTGGTGGACCCCCGACCTGTCCTCCTGCCGGTTCAGATAGACCTGGCCCGCCGGATCGCCGAACAGACCCTTTCCCCCCTCCACGAGTGCCTGCTGATGATGCTCCCGCCCGGCGTCGTCGGCCTGACCGATTCGCGGCTGGAACTGGCCGGAGACCTCCCGCCGGACGTGCGCTTGAGCCCGCTGGAACGCCACCTGGTGGACCTCCTGCACCGTCGCGGGCCGTTAACGAGTGCCCAGATTGACCGGGCCTTCCCCCGCTCCGATTGGCGCGCCGCCGCCGACCGCCTGGTCCGCCGCAAAATCCTCACCCGTACCCCTGTCCTGACCCCGCCCCGCGCGCATCCCCTCCTGGTCACCACCGTCCGCCTCCTCCCCGGCGCCGACGAAGAGGGCCTCAAAGGACTGCGCTCGCCGGTTTACCGCGCCGTCCTGGACCTCCTGCGCGCCGAGGGAGGGCCCGTGGACGTTAGTTGGGTCTACGCCCAGACCGGGTGCACTCGTCAACACCTGAACCGGCTCTACGAGCGCGGGCTGGTCACCTTTGACCGGGAGGAGCGGTGGCGAGACCCGCTGGAAGGTCGCGTCTTCCTCCCCACCGCGCCGCTCCCTCTCACCCCCGACCAGCAGGCCGCATGGGACGAAGTCTATCCCGCTATTCGCGACCGTCAATTCGCGATTTTCCTCCTCCATGGCGTCACCGGCTCCGGCAAGACGGAACTTTACCTGCGCGCGGTGGGGGAAACCCTGGCGCAGGGCCGCAAAGCCATCGTCCTGGTGCCCGAGATCAGCCTCACCCCCCAGACGGTGGCCCGGTTCGCCGCCCGCTTCCCCGGACGGGTGACCGTCCTTCACAGCCAGATGCGGGAAGGGGAACGGTACGACGTCTGGCGGCGGGCCCGCGCCGGGCTGGTGGACGTGGTCATCGGCCCCCGCTCTGTCCTCTTTGCCCCGCTGGAGCCGCTGGGCCTCATCATTGTTGATGAAGAGCACGACCCGTCCTATAAGCAGGCCTCCCGCCCGGCCTACCACGCGCGGGAGGTGGCGCTGGAACTGGCCCGTCGGACCGGTGCAGCCGTTATCCTGGGCTCGGCGACCCCCAGCCTGGAGTCGTACCTGCGGGCCGGAGAGGGGGAATTCCAGTTGCTGGTGCTGGGACGGCGCATCCTGGGCCACCGCCAGCGCCTCTCCGACCTGCAGGCCGTCTACGGCGTTCATCAGACTCGCTACCGGCCCCTGATGGATGGCCCCTCCGAGGCTCGCTACTTGGACCTGCCTCCCGTTCAGGTGGTGGACATGCGGGCCGAACTGCGGGCGGGGAACCGCTCCATCTTCAGCCGGGCCCTCCAGCGGAGCGTGGACGAAGCACTGGCGCGCGGGGAGCAGGTCATCCTCTTCCTGAACCGGCGCGGGACGGCGACCCACACTTTCTGCCGTTCCTGCGGCTATGTGGCCCGCTGTCCCCGCTGCGATGTCCCCCTGATCTTTCACGGCGACGTTGGGCAGTTGGTCTGCCACTACTGCGGGCGGCGGGAACCTCTACCGGAGCGCTGCCCCCGCTGTGACTCTCCGGCCATTCGCCCCTTTGGGTTGGGGACGGCAGGGCTGGAAGAAGCCGTCCGGGAGCGCTGGCCTGGCGCGCGCGTCCTGCGCTGGGACCGGGATACGGCCCGCACCGCCCAGGCCCATTGGAACATCCTCCAAGTCTTCTCCGATGGGGGAGCGGACGTGCTGGTGGGGACGCAGATGATTGCCAAAGGGCTGGACCTGCCGCTGGTGACGGTGGTGGGGGTGATCTCGGCGGATACGGCGCTGCATCTGCCCGATTTCCGCGCCGCCGAGCGGACCTTCCAGTTACTGGAGCAGGTGGCTGGGCGAGCGGGGCGGGGGTTGATGGGCGGTCGGGTGGTCCTCCAGACCTACCATCCTGACCACTACGCCGTCACTGCCGTGGAGCACCACGACTATCTGGGGTTTGTGCGGAAAGAACTGGAGTTTCGGCGGGAGGCAGGGTATCCCCCGTACATCCGGCTGGCTCGCCTGGTCTATCGCCACACCGACCTTCGTAAAGCGGAGGTGGCGGCACGGGAGATGGGGGAACGGTTGCGGGATGCGCTTCGTCGGGCTGGCCTTCCGGTCACCGACCTCATCGGCCCCGCCCCCTGTTTCTTCGCTCGGCTACGGGGGTCCTACCGCTGGCAGATCGTTCTTCGTCACCCCGACCCGCCGGCCTTCCTGCGATCCATTCCTATTCCATCGGGCTGGGTGGTGGATGTGGACCCGATGGGCCTGCTGTAGCGCAGATCGCAGTAGCGCAGGCCGCAGTAGCGCGGGCCGCAGTAGCGCGGGCCGCCAGGCCTGCAGGTAGCGCGGGCCGCCAGGCCTGCAGGTAGCGCGGGCCGCCAGGCCTGCACCCCGATTTTTCCGATGACACAGACGCTCAGATACCAATTTTTCTACCGCCGACGCTTGCTTCACTGGCAGCCACCAGGCGCGACTTTTTTCATTACGTTTCGCCTGCATGGTTCTTTGCCTCGGGCCGCATTGGAGCGGTTGACGGAGAAGCGGGACGCTGCGGCCAAGCGGCTGCGCCGGATTCAGGACCCAACTCTGCGCGCAATAGAAACATATCGGGAAGAGCGCCGCTTGTTTGGAAAATGGGATAGGGCACTCCACGTGGCAGAAGGCCCCCGCTGGCTGGAAAATCCACAAGTTGCTTCTATTGTGGCAGAGAG
>JASFBC010000049.1:0-4558 GCA_036172315.1 Anaerolineae bacterium
CCAGGCCGATCGGGACCGCTACCTCGACTTCTACAACCGCGAGCGCGCCCACCAGGGCTACCGCACGAAGGGGAGAACGCACTGGCAGGCCTTCTCGGATGGTTTGGCTTTGCGGCCTCAGCGGGAGGCTGCGTGATGTAAAATCATTCCACCGGAACACCGCCTTGTGTCACGCAATCTCCCGCTAAGTACAGCTCATGGCGTCCCTACAAAATAAAGCCGACCAAAACAATTCAGAGGTGTCTTGCTCCGGTGTTTTCAGCGACCAGCTAGGGCCACCTTTTTCGTCACATGTTCCGACTCCACCGATTCCACTTCTCACAACAACCGCGATGATCATTGCGCGAATTCCTCCAAAACACTAAGCCACCTTCCGCGCCAGACACTGATGTCAAAGGCCACGCTGGTCTCACGTGCACGACTCGCCAAGCGTTCCAGTAAAGCTCGATCTCGATACAGCCGTTCAAATGCAAAAACCAAATCCGCTGCGTCTGGCGAGATCAGCAGACCATTAAACTCATTAATCACAAGATTCGGTAGCCCTCCAACGTTGCTTGCAATCACACAACACCTTGATGCCATGGCTTCAAGACACGACAAGGACGTCCCCTCAGAATACATAGTCGGTATCACAACAATATGACTACTTCTGTACACCTTTGGCATTTCATCGGGTAACTGCTCCTCCCATCGCACAGCCTGCCCGTGCCGCCTAAGAAGTTCAAGTACCACCTCAGCGTCCCCCTGGGTGTCAGCCTGCCCAACAAAACGAACACCCACATCTGAATACCTGCTCAAAATGGTGTCAAAAGCTCTCGCGGCAACATAAAGCCCACGAGCCTCATACAGACGTCTTGGGTAAACGCATACAAGCCCCCCTGAAAAGTCCTTCTCAGCACATGAGAACTCTCTTGTGTCGACATAGTTCGGTATGAAGTGCACACGAGAAGCCAAATTGTAGTCAACGGTTCTCAGCCAGTTAATAAAGTTTGTATCAACAGCTACTGACAAATTACATTTCTCCACAGAAGAAAGAATATCGCGAACAACAGAATCTACAGCGCCTCCTTTCACATTGCCCCTGTGATCCCAATGAATTCCGTGGTTTATTCCAACAATAAAGCGTGCGTCGATGGACTGAGCAAGCTCGAGCGGCGAGGCAATTACTAAATCACAATCCTGGCATACGGCTCGGAACGTCATCGACATCTTATTAAAATTGTGTTTTCCAGAGTATTGGATCCCTCGAACCACGTGGCCCCGATATCTCTTGACGAAAGCGCGGTTTGCGCATTGCAATATCTCTGGAGAAAAGCCCATATCAACAAGCACATTTGCAAGGTCGACCACGTAGCGCTCAGCACCTCCGTTGTAGCAGCGCTCGCCTTGCCAGTCGAAGAAGCCCACGGTGATTATCGCAGCACGGCGCCTCCGCCCAATGATACCGACGGCCGGCTGCCTCTCCATGAAGCCAGACAAAAAGCCCGGCTTACTGTTCTCTGGGCACGACTCATATGCTTGCCAGGAGACGCCGGCCTCAGCGTGGCCTCGTATGCCATCATGAATATCGTCATGTTGGAACAAAGAGGATGGACAGAATGCGGGCACCAGAGCAGAGGAATCAGGCCCTGCCGGCTCAAAGCCTGGTGGAATTTCGGTTGGTCTAGCCTTCCTGCCTCTTCCCGTTAGCGCCTCTGACAATAACGGAAGCGGAGTTAGGCATAATGAACAATAGCATTTTATCGACAATGCTAAGGTTGGACGAACAACACAGTTTCTGCTGTCCTTAAGAAGGGTTTGCGCGATATTGGGCAGGCTCTGCTCGCGAACCAACGGGATTGCCGCGGGCTGATGACCAAGAAACAATATCCCATATCGATCATTGCGGATCGTCTCACGAAGAGACGCCCAGTTCAGACGCTCGTCCAGCACAGCACACACTGCGTGCTTGAAGATAGGGCTGCCAATCCTAGCCGCAGAGTCGGTGGCCTTGGGAGGCAATGGGAGGAGCTGAGTCAGAGGTTCGATGCGCGCGTAATGACAGGGCATTCGTCCCATGGGATGCCCAGAACGCTGACCTTTATCACCCGCGCGGTCAACGACCCGGTTCTGCCGCTCTATGAGGTACTGATGATCCCCCATCACGACCGCGGAGGCCAAAGAGCTGTGCGGCGTTCCGGAATTATGTACATAGAAAACAGAATGGGCCTGGATATGCCGTACTATGGGCGCGGCCAGAGGTGTGTATGCGGTAACAATAGGCTGGACATCCCGTAGGACACGGAGGACGGATGGAACCGAATTAGTTTCGACGATTCTCGGTGACGGAATGACTGCATACGGCTGACCAGTCGATATACGAAGAAGAATGGCACCGACTCCCTCTGGAAGTGCTAGAAGCTCTTGTTCAAGAGTGTACGGTGCCCAAAGTGAGTCAAAGTCAGAGAATATGATTAGCAGGCACTTCTCATTGTGTTTCAGGACGGAGTCGAGAGATTGCTCCACGGCGCGCTCAAGAGTCGTAGTATTGTCATTGTTCGCCAAGAGTATTTGATACTGAAGCAGTCGCCGAGCACTCTCGTACTCCATGGCTGGAACTGGAGACCGTCCAGGCCTAATTGCCTGAGGGAAGAGCAGCCTAAGCAGATACACAGAGGCCTCACGCAATGCAATTGCAAGTCCTTGCTGTCTTTGGATTGCAAGAAAAGATCTTACGTAATGCAATAAGGTATTGAGATGGTTCTCAGTGTGTCTGAAAATAATCGACGCCGATTTACGAGGGCGTGCCGCCGACGGAATTTCAGAAGAGTCGAATCTGCGAGCGTGGTTGTGCTCGGGAAAGGTAAGTCGAGAATGCTCTTGGAAAGCGCTACTTTGACCATCCGTCATTATAGCCGCGTCCGAATCATGCAGCCGTTGGCCGGTGCCGACACCTTTCTCGTAGATAGCCCTAGAATGGTCCCCGCGTGGAGAAGTAGTACTTGTTTCTATGCCGGAGCAGATTCTAATCCAGGTGTCGGTAGAGAGTACTGGGCTATTGAGGCTGGAAGGAGAGGAAGCGATGCTTCTAAGGAAGGCAAGCACGGCGTCTCTATTTGGAACAATATTATTTGAGGCCTTT
The DNA here is from genome assembly GCA_036172315.1 of Anaerolineae bacterium. Taxonomy (GTDB): domain Bacteria; phylum Chloroflexota; class Anaerolineae; order B4-G1; family DUEL01; genus SpSt-77. The sequence goes on from JASFBC010000049.1 coordinate 3,122, forward strand.
TCGATGAACTGATTCCAGACGACATTTTCGTCGTGCCTATTTAGTACAAACGTCGCCATTTGAGCAATGTCATCTGGAGAGATTGAGTTCAACTCAGACTTGAGCTGCGCACCACTTATGGTCGGAAGGTTCCGGCCTGAATAGTTTGCGAACGCGGCCGCTTGCACCTTTTCCGGTAGCATTAAGCCGTTAAGGCCGTCATAGCCAACTAGAATGCTGGGCCGTGAGAGGGCCAAAGCTTCGATGATTGACCGCCCCATTCCGGCTGTCCACTTATAGCGTAGGATCTCGGCTCTGGCATCGTGTGTCCAGTGGTTGAGGCTCACGTATGAGGAAAGACCAGAATCGGCAAGAAGCTTTCGAAGTTGCGGAATCGACAATTTGTCGGCGAAGACATCGATGGGCGGGAGCCCCGCCTCGAATGCCTTGCGAACGAAGTCCAAGAAGCCTGGTAGTTTTTCTTGGTCGATTCGCCCTAAAAAGAGTATTCTGTCAACAGTCGGGACAATACCGCGTTCCGTAGGAGACGGTGGGCGGACTGGATTTGGTATAATCTGGGTCTTAACAGTTGGCGAATTGGTGAGAAGAATATTGCGGAGCTCTTCAGAAATGACAAAGATGGTTGTGTTACTAGGGAAAATACAGGCTTGTAGAAAGTATCTGTAGACATCCCCGTACGATGGAGAGAGATTGTTAGGTCCATGGAGCGTGATCGCAACGGGAATAGACTCCAGAGTTGCCGCTAAAAACCCGGGTATGATCGAGATAGACGGGTGGACGTGGAACAGTCTCGGTTTTGTCAGCCTTAGGTGACTTCGCATGAAGTCGACACATTCCAATAACTGGCCGACGGTCATTCGTGCGTTAATGGGGAGGCCTACGCTTAGGGTGGAGGGTTGAAGCTCGGGCCTTAGAGGCCTGGCCGATGAGCCGACAAGCATGTGGACCGTGAGGCCTAGAGCATGAAGGGTGCGCAATTCGCTTTCAATGTGGGTTTCTAGTCCTCCGTAACTGTAGGATTCGGTCAGAATGCTGACTTGTCGACTGGAGATTTGGTCTCCCGGGAGTTGGAGTCGTGGGGACTGCTGAGTCTGCATTGTTAGGATCTCCATTCACGTGCGGGCCTAGTGGCCTCCGCATGTTTGCCTATCTGGTGTAATTGGGGTTGCAAGTTTCATTTTAGTGTACTTAGCGGGAGATTGCCTGACACAAGGCGGTGTTCCGGTGGAATGATATTACATCACGCAGCCTCCCGCTGAGGCCGCAAAGCCAAACCATCCGAGAAGGCCTGCCAGGGCGTTCTCCCCTTCGTGCGGTAGCCCTGGTGGGCGCGCTCGCGGTTGTAGAAGTCGAGGTAGCGGTCCCGATCGGCCTGGAGCTGATCGAGGCTTTCGTAGAAGGTCTTGCGGAAGGCCACGGCGAAGAACTCTTCCTTGA
>JASFBC010000050.1:0-39299 GCA_036172315.1 Anaerolineae bacterium
ATTTCCAGCCGGCGCCAGGAGGGCGATCTCCCGCAGTTAAACGATCACATCTGCCATCGCCAGCACTTGGACCGGTTCCCAGTTGTGGATGCGGCTGGCCTTGTTAGGGCAGGCCACCACGCAGGCCCCACAGGTCTGGCAGAGCGCGGGGTTCACCGTCGCGACCCGCCGCACCGGGTGGACTTCCCGCGCGCCGTACGGGCAGACCGTCACACACGCGCCGCAGGCCGAACAGAGTTCCTCTATCACGTAGGCGACGGTCGGCTCCTGGACCATCGCGTCCTGGGCGAAGAGTTGGACCACCTTCGCCGCCGCCGCAGCCGCCTGCGCCACCGTCTCCGGGATGTCCTTGGGCCCCTGGCCCGCGCCGGCCAGGAAGACCCCCGCCGTCAGGCTCTCCACCGGGCGCAACTTGGGATGCGCCTCGCTGTAGAAGCCGTACCGGTCGGCCTGGATGTGGAGCGTCTGGGCCAGCGCTCCGGCCTCCCGGCTGGGGAGCATCGCCGTCGCCAGCACTACCAGGTCGGCCTCCACCTCCACCGGCCGGCCCACCAGCGTGTCCGAGCCCCAGACCACCACCCGATCGCCCCGGCGGAAAATCTTGCTCGCCTTGCCCCGAAGATAGAGGACATCGTACTCCTCCATCGCCCGCTGGACGAACTCGTCGTACCCTTTCCCGCCGGAGCGGATGTCAATGTAGAAGACGTAGGCCTGCCCTTCGGGCACCCGTTCTTTGAACATCATCGCCTGCTTGGCGACGTACATACAGCAGACCTTGGAACAGTAGGAGACGCCGTGCTCCGGGTCGCGGGAGCCGGCGCACTGGACGAAGACCACCTCCCGGGGCACCCGCCCGTCCGACGGGCGCCGGAGAGCTGTCCGCAACATCTCTTCAAAAGTCAGGCCGTCCACCACATCCGGAATCCGGCCGCCGCCGTACTCCGGCAGATGCTCCAGCGGATATGGGTCCCAGCCCGTGGCGACAACGACCGCCCCCACCTCCTCCGTCCGGGAGCCATCGGGCGTCTCCACCCTCGCGGTGAAGTTGCCTACGTAGCCCTCCAGTTGAGTCACCTGCGCGTTGAGGACGACGGCAATGTCCGGATGGTCCAGGACCTGCCGGATTTTCTCCTCCAAAAGACCCGGCGCGGCCTCAAAGTTCAGGTATGTGCCAGAGAGACGGGCCATCTTACCGCCCAGGTGATCCTCCCGCTCCACCAGCACCACCGGGTAGCCCGCGTCGGCGATGTCCAATGCCGCCTCCATCCCGGCGATGCCGCCACCGATCACCAGCGCCCGGCGGATAATGGGCAGCCGCAGCGGGATCAGTTCTTCGTCCCGCCTCACCTTCTCCACCATCGCCCGGACAATCTCCACGGCCTTAGCCGTCGCCTCTTCACGCTCGTGCTGGTGGACCCAGGAGCACTGCTCGCGGATGTTGGCGATCTCGCAGCGGTACGGGTTCAGCCCGGCCCCGGCGACGGCCTGGCGGAAGGTCCGCTCGTGCATCGCAGGCGAACAGGCCGCGACGATGACACCATCTAGATGGTGTTCGGCGATGGCCCGCTGGATCAGCCCCTGGCCCGGGTCGGAGCACATATACTTGTAGTGGGTGGCGAAGGCGACGCCGGGCATCCGGCCCGCCTCCTCTGCGACCCGCTCCACGTCCACCGTCGCGGCGATGTTGATCCCACAGTGGCAGATGAAGACCCCGATGCGGCTCATTGCAAAACCTACTCTTCCACGAAGGACACGAAGATCCCCCTTTCATCCCCCTCCCCCTGGCCGCAGGCCAAGGGGAGAGCCTTCTATCCAGCGCCCACCAAGGCTGCCTAAATGCCTTCCCTCTCCCTTCTTGCCAGTCAGTTACCTCTTTTTTGGACGCAGATTCACGCAGATTCTCACCATATCTGCGAGCGGAGCCTGCGAAAATCTGCGTCCCGTTGACCCTCCTCAGGGGTCCGCTCTCATGCCCTATCGTGCCAGGTGAAGAGAGTTCGCCGGGCCTCTTTCAGGCGGAACACCTTCGCCTGCTCATCGTAGATAATTCCCTGCTCCCCGGCCTGGCGGAGAATTTCCGCAAAGAGCGCCGCCACACCTGCCGGGTCGTAGATAAACCGGGCGTCTTTCATCATATGCAGTGTATGCCACGTCGGAACCTGCTTGAGGCTCTCCACATCATAGGTAAGAACGGTTATGTCCCGCCCAAAGCGGGAAATCAGCGGGCTGAAAGCCGCGTACAGGGCATCCTGTTCATCCAGAGAGAGTTCCCGCTGGGTAATGACGAAAATGTCTATATCACTCCGCCCGTGAGCATCCCCCCGGGCCAGAGAACCGCATAATCCGACGGCCAGCACGTTTTTCAGCCCGACGGCAATCCGCCGGACCTCCTGCTCAACTTCCGCCAGGTCCATCGTGCCCCCGAAGAATTGCGGAACAAACGCTGAGGCGTGCTGGACGGCCCTCCGAGCGCCCTCCAGCAGTGCGGAAGCGACTTCCTCCGTACAGATTTCCGAGGGGCTTCGCCAGCGCCCTTTCACCAGCCCGCCGTAGATAGAACGCCCATGCCAGGGGGCCGCTCTCCGAACATCCGATGCCACCTCCAGGAAGAAATCGGGCAGCAGGCCCCCATTTACCAGTCGCCGGAGTTGATCCGAAGGGTCATGGGTCCATTCAAACGCCTCAAAACAGGCGATGACCGCTTTAGCCGCTTTCTCCGTCGCCAATTGAGCATAGAGGACAACCGTAACCCAATCCCGGAATTCGGCATATCGGATGGCCCGGTTCAGGTCTTCTTCCGCTTCTTTCAGCAACCGGAAAGCATCTTCCCGCGTGTCCATTGACTTAGTTTCAACTCGGCCAGCAGTTCTTCAACGTCCGCAAAATCCTTATACCGTCCCGCAGCCAGATCTGCCTTTCTCTCCTGATAGCGCGCCTGCCACTCGTCGGTCCAGAACCACGATTGATCCATCTCCTCGCCGCCAGCGCAGGTAATGGACGAACTCCAGCACTTCTACCAGTTCTTCCTCCACCAGTTCATCTACCGCGTGCCGGGCCATCTCCCGGACACCGGTTCATTGGTCACCTCCTCCTGTTAATCCCACCATGCTTGCCCCTGCGGGCACAGTGAATCCCTTCCTCCGCAGGAATTCCTCTACGGCGAAGAGGAACTCCATCACGAAGGGACGGGTAGACGCCTTGCCCATATGACCGACGCGGAAAATCTTGCCTGCCAACGGCTCCAGACCGCCGGAGATGAGGATACCATACTCCTGGGCCAGGTAGTCCATCAGTTCCCGGACGGAGAACGCGGGGCAGGCCTTCACCGCCGTGGCGATGGGCGACGCAGTGGGGCCATCCGGGATGAACATCTCAAAGCCCAGGGCCTCCAGCCCCCGCCGAATGGCCTGCGAGGCCCAGCGGTAACGGGCGAAGTGAGCATCCAGCCCCTCGGCCAGGATACGCCGCAGGCTCACCCGCAGCCCCAGGACGTTGTTGGTGGGCATCGTGACCGGCGTCGGATGCCAGGCCCCCCAGTTCTCCGCGTACCAGCGCCACGTGCGCAGGCTGAGATACCACCCGTGGGGGCTATCGTTTTGATTCACCAACTCCCAGGCGGCGGGGCTCACCGAGATGAAAGCCAGCCCGGGCGGGCACTCCAGGCACTTGTTCGCCACCGTCACACAGATGTCAATACCCCACTCGTCCACCGGGAGCGGCACCCCACCCAGCGAGGAGACGGCATCCACGACAATGGGCAGTCCCGCCTGATGGGTTACCTCTGCCAGTTCCCGGACCGGATTCATCACCGTGGTCGCGGTCTCGTGGTGAACGACGGCGACGGCGCGGGCCTCCGGGTTCTCCCGCAGGACCCGGCGCAAATCCCCCGGGTCCAGCGGTTGACCCAGCGGCGCGGTGAAGGGAACGACGCGCAGGCCGTGAGATTCGGCGATCGTCCCCATCCGCTCGCCGAAGAAGCCGTTCATCCCTACCACGACGGCTTCCCCTTCGGCCAGCATGCTCCCGAAGGCCATATCCAGCAGCGCCGACCCCGCCGCCGGAACCATAAAGAGGTCGTTCCGGGTGCCGAAAACCTGCTTCAGCATCCCGGTGACCTCGTGATACGTCTCTATCCACTCCGGCCCGTAATGGCGAGGCGTGGGCTGAGCCATCGCGGTCAGCACCTCCTCGTCCACCTCACAGGGACCGGGAATGTACAGTTTATAACGCATGAGTTATGCCTCCCGAAAGGAATCCCACGAAATTCCTTGCCACGAATTGCACGAATTCTCACTAAGAGGTCTGAAATGGGACGCAGGTTTTCGCAGGCTTCGCCCGCAGATGTAGCGCAGGGTGTTAGCCTGTAGCGCAGGGTGTTAGCCTGTAGCGCAGGCTGTTAGCCTGTAGCGCAGGCTGTTAGCCTGCAGAAGCAGGCCTGGCGGCCCGCGCTACAGCGGCCCGCGCTACGTTTCGCAGCAGCGGGCGCGGGTCGGTGTACATCCCCTCTATCCCCCAGTCCTCCTCCGGCAGCCCCAGCGCAACGGCCATCAACTGGGTGAAGTAGAGGACGGGAATCTCGTCGCCCGTGCGCCCGAACTCCGTCTCCCGCTGGGGCCAGTCCAGGTTGAACTGGCAGAGGGGGCAGGCCGTCACCAGTGCCTGCGCGCCCGCCACCCGCGCCGACACCACAATATCCCGTGATAGGGTCTCCGAGACGGTCGGATCCTTCACGGTCAGGTAAGAACCGCAGCACTCCGTGTTATAGGGAAAGTCTACCGGCTCCGTCCCCAGCGTCCGGATCAGGTCGTGCAGGATCGTCGGCGCCTCGGGGTTATCCAGGCCGATCTCGTCGTAGGGGCGCAGGAGCAGGCAGCCGTAGTAGGGAGCCACCCGCAACCCCGTCAGAGGACGGACCACCCGCCGGGCCAGTTCCTCCCAGCCCAGGGAGTCCCGCAGGAGTTCCAGCAAGTGGACCACCCGCACGCGGCCCTGATACTCCTGTTCGGTGAACCAGTTGATGCGTTCCCGCATCGCCGGGTCCCGTTCCAGCGCGGTCTGGGTGCGCTTGAGGACGTGGTAGCAAATGGCGCAGAGCGCGGCCACCCGCTCCCCCGCTTGCTCGGCCTGGTAGAGGACGCGCGTCGGGGCAATGAGGGCCATAGAGTTATCCGTTGCTAATGGGAAGGTCGCTCCGCAGCACTGCCAGTCCGGCAGTTCCACCAGTTCCATCCCCAGCGCGGCCGCCACCGCCCGCCCGGAACGGTCGTACCCCTTTGCTTTTGTGGAAAGCGTGCATCCGGGATAGTACGGGACTTTCATCTTTCGCGCTTCACGTTTCACTTGATATATTTGCGGAACCCGCCCACGATAGCCAGTTGGGGGAGTTCCCGCACCAGGTCCGGCGGCAACCGGTTCAGGTCTATCTCCGACGCGCCAGCGCGCAGGGAGATTTCTCGCAGCGCCTCCATCAGCCGGGGCAGGTCCACCCCCCTCGGGCACCGGGTGACACAGGTCAGGCAGGAAGCGCAAATCCAGATCGTGCGGCTCTGGAGGACTTCCGTCATCCCCAGTTGGGCCATACGGATGACCTGGCTGGGGAGCATATCCATCGCCGCCGCGACGGGGCAACCGGCGCTGCACTTGCCGCACTGGTTGCAGGCCAGCAGGTCCTCCCCGCTGATCTCCTCCACGTCGCGGACGAATTGGCTGCGCAGACGGTTAACGGAGATAACAGTCCTCATACCATATGCTCCTTGACCTCTTCCAGTTATCGCAGGACTTCCCTGCGCACCCGGTCACAGAGATAAGGGTGAACCCCAATATCCTCCCGCCCTTCAAGGGTAACCTCGCGCCTGCCCCTGTACAACCGCCTCGTGGTAAACGGCACGCGGGACAATAACCTGCTTGTAGAGAGCACTCAGCAGATGCAGATGATTGAGTTTCGCCAGGACAATCAGGGGGGTGGTGTTGGTAACCGCTTTCATGCACCTATGTCTTGGTCTGCGAAGTGTTCTTCGTGGTGAGGGAACACCCCCTGCACCTCTCACGGTATCAGTCCCGCCGCCCGTTTGGCCGCCGTCAGCGTGTTCCTCAGAAGCATCGCAATGGTCATCGGGCCGACACCGCCCGGCACCGGGGTCAGGTATCCAGCCACCTCCTTGACCTCGTCAAAGTCCACGTCGCCGACGATGCGGTAGCCCTGTTTGGCCGTCGGATCGTCCACCCGATTGATGCCCACATCGATGACAGCCGCGCCGGGCTTCACCCAGTCGGCCTTGACCATCTGGGGACGGCCGACGGCGGCGATGAGGATGTCGGCACGGCGGCAGATGGCCGGCAGGTCACGGGAGCGGGAGTGGCAGATGGTTACCGTCGCGTCCCGCTTCAGGAGCAGCATGGAAACCGGCAGCCCGACGACGTTGCTCCGGCCCAGGACTACGGCCTCTTTCCCGGCAATCTCAATGTGGTACCGGTCCAGCAACTCAATGCAGCCGGCGGGAGTGCAGGGGACGAACTTGGGCTCCCGGCCCTTCATCCCCAGTTCGCCAATGTTGACCGGATGAAAGCCGTCCACGTCCTTCTCAATGGGGATGGCGCTCAGCACCCGTTTCTCATCCAGGTGGCGCGGCAGGGGCAACTGGACCAGGATGCCGTGCACCTCGGGGTTGGCTCCCAGTTCCCGTACCAGTCCCTCTACTTCCTCCTGAATGGCCGTCTCCGGGAGATCGTAGCCGAAGGAGCGAATGCCGACTTCGCCGCACTTCTTCTGCTTGGAGCGGACGTAGAACTGAGAGGCGGGGTTGGTGCCCACCAGCACCGTCGCCAGGCCGGGGACGATGCCGTGTCGGGCCTTCAGTTCCTCCACCTCAGCGATGATTTCCCTATGGATGGCAGCCGCTACAGCATTGCCGTCTATCAGAGTTGCGGGCATGGTTCCCTCCGATCAGAATTTCAGGTACGAGGGGGTGTAGATGACCTTATTCAGCAGTACCTGGACCGTCTTCCAGATGTCCACCTGTTCAGGGTCGGAGAAGTCCACGTCCTCGGGCTGGGGCTCCTCGCCCGCCGCGATGCGGTCGTGAATCTTCAAGAGCAGGCGGCCCACCGGGGTGGATTCATCTCGCTCTTCCACGATGCGAATCCACTCCATCAGTCGGCGGTCCAGGGGGTCGGCGATGACCATATCAATTCCCGCGCCCATCAGCATGACCATGTAGGTACGGTTGAGCAGAGGGCGCAGTTCGGCGGGCACCTGGTTGGAGACGTTGGAGAGCCCCCCGTTGGTCAGCGGCGGCGGCTCCCAGGCGTATTTCAGGATGCGCACCGCCTCAATACACTCCGGGCAGTACTCCTGGCAGCCGGAGACGGTGAGCACCAGCGGGTCAATGATTAAGTCACTGATGGGGAAGTCTATTTCCAGCATACGGGGGATGAGAATCTCCAGCGCGATATTGACCCGCTCGTCGGCCTTGACAGGGATCATCCCTTCCCCCATCGTGAGGGCGATGAGGCGGGTGTTGTACTTCTTGGCGACCAGCGGGACCTTCTCCAGCCGCTCCGGCGCCGCCGAGGTGGAGTTGATAATCGGCTGGGCCTTGGTCACCACCTCGCAGGCCGCCTCAATCGCCGCCAGGTTGGTGGTGTCAAAACAGAGGGGCACGTCCACCACCTGCTGCACCACCTCCGCCAGCCAGGGAAGAATCTCATGCCCGGCCTTCTTCTGGGGGCCAATGTTCAGGTCTATCGCACTGGCCCCGGCATCCACCAGCCGGACCGCCAGGTCCTGGAAAAATTTGGCATCCCGGTTCGCGATGGCCTCCTTGACCCTCGGCGAGATAATGTGGATGTTCTCGGCGATAATGTACATTTCGTTTTCCCTCCTTCTGCGCGTCACAGGATAATGATTCAGGTCTTTAGTCAGCGCTGAATAGCCGACGCCGTTCGTTCCCTTCCAGCGCCCTGCGGGCAATCTCCCGCACAGCCCGATAGACCGCCGTCTCCGGCGGTAACTGGATCAGCGGACGGCCTGTGATCTCAAACTCCGCCATCGCCGGGTCTTCCGGCACCGTCCCGATGAGTTCCAGGCCGGTCCGGGCGAGAGCCTCCACCAGAGGCGGCGGCAGGCCGTCCCGCACCCGATTCACTATCAGATAGACCTGTCCCACCCGAATATCCAGCCCGGGGACCATTCGCGCCATCTCCCGGGCCGCCGCGATGCCCCGCTGGGTCGGGTCGGTCACCAGCAGCAGGACGTCCACGTCGCGGGTGGTGCGGCGGCTGAGGTGCTCCATCCCGGCCTCGTTGTCAATGACCACGTAGTCGTAGTTGGCGCTCAGCCGGTCCACGATGACCCGGAGCATCTGGTTGGCCGCGCAGTAGCAGCCCGGCCCCTCCGGACGGCCCATCGCCAGAAGGTCTACCCGGTCTCCCTCCACCAGGGCCATCTTGACCTGGTAGTCCAGGTAGTCCTGCTTACTCATCCCGCCCGGCATGGAGCCCGCCAGCGCTTCGCTGGATTGCACCAAATCCAGCATATCCTCCCGGATGTCGCCGACGGTAGTTTCTACCTCCATCCCCAAAACCAGCGGCAGGTTCATCGCCGGGTCGGCGTCAATGGCCAGCACGGGCCCTCCCCGCTCCTCTAACAGGTAGCGGATGAGGCAAGTCGCAACGGTCGTTTTCCCGGTACCACCTTTACCGGCCAGCGCGATGGTGATTGTCAAGGGTCCCTCCCGATCCCAAGCCTCCGGACGGAACCATACGGGCTCCCATCCGGGGGTCTTGACGCCACTCCGCCTCGCTTTGGTGTAGGAGATGAATACCCATCCCTACCCTCCCATAACCGCCGCCACCGATGGGAACTGGCTCATATCAGTATGCGGCAGGAAAAGGGCCGCGTTAAATTCCTCAAAGAAAGTGTTATCCGCAGAGAGTTCCAGATAAGTCATCATCCGGCCCACCTCGGCCACCCGAGCGCGCATCCCCCGGGAGACCAGAGCATAGTACGCGCCCCGCACCGAGGTGTTGCCCAGGAAGTGAAACCGGTCGTAGGGCATATCCGGCATCATGCCGATCTGAATCGCCTTCTCCACGTTGATATACTGGCCAAAAGCACCACCGATGAGCACCCGCTGGACGTCCTGCAGGCTCAGGCCGACGCTGCGGGCCAGGACGGAGAACCCGGCATAAATGGCCGCCTTGGCCCGCATCAGGTTGTCTATGTCCACCGCCGTAATGACAACATCGTTCCCGGTCGCCGTCTCATCCGCCCACGCGACCACGTACTCCGGCCCGTGCTCCCCCCGCCGTACCCGCTTCGTGGGCAGGTCCAGGTTGATGTTCCCGCTCTTATCCACCACTCCGGTGACGAACATCTCCGCCAGCAGAGAAATCAGGCCCGAGCCGCAGATGCCCCGGGGCCGCTCATCGCCGATTACTTTGTAGGTGGCCTCACAGGTCTCCGGATTGATCCAGACCTCCTCAATGGCTCCGGCAGTGGCCCGCATCCCGTGGACGACGCCCGCGCCCTCAAAGGCCGGGCCGGCGGAACAGGCGCAGGAAATGAGCCAGGAGCAATCCCCCAGCACCATCTCCCCGTTGGTACCGACGTCTATGAAGAGGGTCAGTTCGCCCGAATCGCAGAGGCCGGAACTGACCACCCCAGCGGTGATGTCCGCGCCCACGTAAGACGCGATGCCGGGAAGACAATCCACCGTCCCTTCCGGGTTGATCCCCAGGCCAACCTCCCGGGCCGGGAAGGGGAATACGTGGTTGACCACCGGGACAAAGGGCATCAGCCGGATGGACTCCGGTGGGATACCGGCGAAGAGGTGAATCATCGTGGTGTTCCCGGCGACAGTCGCTTTGTAAATTTCGTCCGGACGGATGTTCTGCTCAGCAGCCACCTGGGCGATAAGCCGGTTCAGCGTGCCCGTCACCAGTTGCTGAAGTTCCTGCAAGCCGTTGCCCCTGGATGCATAGATGATGCGAGAGATAACGTCCTCCCCCCGGGCGATCTGGCCGTTGTAGTCGGCGGCCTGGGCCATCACTTCGCCCCGCATCAGGTCCACCAGCCAGACGACGTTGCTGGTGGTGCCGATGTCAATCGCCACGGCCCAGAGGCTTTCCAGATGCTCGCCGGGCAGGACATCTATCAGCCGGGGCGGCCCCTGTGGGCGGTCCCAGGTATCCAATTCCACCACCGCCGTCACAGTCCAATCCCCTTCCCGCAGGGCGCGGGGGAGTTTCCGCAGGACATGGAGCGATGCCTGGAGGTCGCGGAGGCCATAGCGGCGGGCCAGTTCCCGCAGGAGCCGGGACCAGTCATCCGTCTGGTCGGCCAGAGAGGGGGGCTCCAGGGTAACAGCGAACTTGCGCAGAGGCTGGTCGTGACGGTCGTAGGGGAACGGGAGTTCTATCTTCGCCGCACGCTTGGTCTCCTTGATGCGGCGCTCAATCCGCTCCTGCGGGGGGACGAAGATGACGACATCGCTCTCCAGCAGGGTCTGGCAGGCCAGGGCGTATCCTGCAGCGATGTCGTCCGGAGAAAGGCGCTGGGTGGAGCGACGCCGCACAGAACCGGATTCCACCACCACCGCGCAGCGACCACAGCGCCCCTGCCCGCCGCAGGGCATCAGGATGTCCACGCCAGCCAGATGGGCCGCGTCGCTGAGAAGGGTGCCCGATGGGACTTCTGCTCGCTTCTCTGTGGGCCGAAAAACGGCGGTAACTGGCGACATTTGTAATGTAACTCCTGACCAACCTCCAGCGCCGGATAGCCGCATTCGGAGGAAGCCAGGCCTGCGTTTCAGCCACTTCTGCTTCGGCGTCGCTCAGTTTCCGACGGAAGCCGCTTCACCCGCGCTTCCGTCAGGCCTCCGCGATGTCAGCGCGTCCGGAGCGAGAGGAGCAGCGAATCTGGTCCACCAGAGCCCAGGAACTCCTCCGCTCCCCTGCTCCAACTACGAGGGCAACCGGATAATCCCCGGCATCTGCTCAAAGGGGCGGTCAAAGGCCAAAGCCTCGCGAATTCCCAGGCGCTCCATCACTGCCAGGGAAGCGCAGTCGGTATAACTCCACTCCTTGTCGGCGTACCTCTGGAAAATCTTCCAGGTGGACTCCTCGTCCTCTTCCGTCATATGGAGCCGCTGGAAGACCAAACTTTCCCGCAACTGGCGACCCGCCCGAAGGGCGATCTCGCTTCCCAAACGGCGTTTGAGCAAGCTCATCGTCTCGTCAAACACGGAGTCGGTGACGATGACCACGGCTTCCCGCAGTTGCTGGAGGAACGCCACCGCCTCGGCATGGTGAACGTCGTCGGCATCTACCAGGGCGACAAGGAAACTGGTGTCGGCCAGCAATTGCCTCATCGCTCATTCCCTTGTTCCCTGTCGTACACCCATTCATCCACCCGCTCACTGGTGTCCCGGGGTGGGCCGCCCCGGGCGATGCCGACCATCCGCCAGACGGGGTCCTGGGAGATGTCCTGCAACGCCTGAGATTCCCGCTCCAGCAGTTCCCGGATGAGTCCAGCGATGCTCTGCCCGGTCTGACGGGCCCGCTGCCGGAGCAACCGGTACTGCCAGTTCGGGATAGAAATCTGGAGACGATGCATCGTCCTCGTTCGCCATGCTGTCCTCCGGTGTATGATGTAAGTGTTTACATCATGCACCACACTTTCGCGAAAGTCAAGAAGCCTCAAAGATGTGGGTTGCGGCAGCGCATCCGCCGCAACCCACATCCCCATCAGAATGACTTCCACAACTTCAGATACCCGGGCAGGTCCACCGCCTCTCGCGGCCCGACGAGAATCCGCCAGCCCGGCAGTTCTTCCTCCACCTCGCCCATCAGGACAGCAACTGCACCGGGGATAATGAGTTTGCGATGGCTGATTTTCTCCTCAATGCCGGTAGTCTTCACCGTCTTGGCGATCTTTTCGGCGTCAAATTTGCCTGCCGCCCAGGCGGTAAGGACGCTCATCCCCTCCGCGTCCGCCACCAGCAGCCAGCCGGGCAGTCCACTGCCATCCACCTCGTTGGCAACCGAGAAGTAGGTGATGGAGAAGTTGGTGGTGATCATCACCGGCGAATCGGCCGTCGGGTTGTTGATCTCGTAAACGCCCGGCTGGACCTTGATGGGTTCCTGCGGGTTGGTATAGACATTCACCCGCCAGGCCAGGAGCGCGTAGGCCATCTCCGGAGCGAAGCGGTCCAGGACGATGAGGCCCCCGTATTTGGCGATGTGCTCAGCCGCCAGTTGCGCTTCCTCTATCACATCGGATGCGCCCTCACCCGGGAAGGTGATGATGGGGAAGCCCAGCGGGCGGAAGTTCTTCTTCAATGCGAGGCGGCGCAGGTGGGTAAGTCTGACCAGCGTCCCGGCCGGGTCCCGGACGCCGGGGTCCAGCACGATATCCTGGATGCCGGTGCCCTTCACCTTCTCGGTCAGGTCGGCCAGGCCATCCAGCGAGTCGGCCCGGACGGCAACAGGGGCATTTGCCGCTTTGGCGACTTCTGCCACTGCCCGCCAGTTCTCCGCAGTGGCCGCGTAAAGGAGAGGACGCCCGCCGTCGGCGGCGGCCAGCCCGGCCTTCAGCGCCACCGGGTCAGAGGCCATCAGGATGAGCGGACGGTCGGTCCCTTCTCGCACCCCCCTCACCGCCGCCGCGAAGGTCTCCGGGTTGCCGGAGGCGGCCTCCACGGCCACACCGTCCAGATGGAGGTCCATGCCCACGTAGGTGACAGTGTAATCCATTGCCTCTTTGGCCGCACCCCTTACCTGCTCTGGCGACCAGGAGTCCTTCACCCGCAGGAAGAGGCCCGGCGGGTGGTAAAAGGTCTTCTCGTGGCGGAAGAGGACCGTCTCGTTGCCCACTTCCACTTTATGCCCGGGCCCTTCTATGGAGACCAGGCGGATAGGCGGCGCGGCCGCGGCGTCCAGTTGGGCCTTAGCCTCCTCGGAGACGTAGGGGCAGGCGGAGAGTTCGGCCTGCTTGGCGGCCAGTTTCATCGCGAAGGCCAGGCAGGTGGGAAAACCGCACTCCTTGCAGTTGGTCTGCGGGAGCAGTTTGTAGATTTGCAATCCGGTAAGTGCCATTTTCTCCTCCAGGATGAGGCGCTACTTTGCCATCAACCGCTCAATGAAGGCCCGGACCCGCTGGACGGTCTCCGGGTGGCGCAGGACAACGATGTCGGCGCCGGAGAGGATAAGGTTAGAAGTCGTCAGAGTCTCCCAGAGGATGGCTCGCTGGCGCCAGTCGCCCCAGGAGGCCGGCACCCCTTCGCCGACCTTCGCCTCTTTCTGCCGCCAGGCTTCAAAGCCAGGGGTGACCAGCATCGGGAGTTGGGTCATCTTATCCCCCTGGAGGGCCGCCAGGCGCAACCGTTCCATCACCGAGTAGCCGTACTCAATGCCGTAGCCCAGGCCGGCCGTTGTCGGGTCCATAATGATGCGGTCCAGCGGCAGGCCCATATCGGCGATGAGGATATTCAGTTGCTTGGCCAGGTTGACGTCCATTGCCGTCCGGCCGTTGACCAGATGGCCATTGGCCAGCGCGGCGGCGACGATGGTGCGGTAGTTCTTCTCCTCGCAGATGCCGAGGACGATGCGCTCGCCCGCCGCCTCCTCAGCCACCGCCACCAGCAACTCGTTGTCGGCATCCACCTGGCCAGGGCCGAAGACCATGATGGGGAGCCCTGTGGCCTGAAGGACGGCGCGTGTCAGAGCCCTGGCATCGGCGGCGGTGGTGGGCTTGTTCCCGTTCCGGGTAAGGGACAATTGCAGGAGAACCAGGTCAGCCCCCGCTTCCTCAGCGGCCCTCGCCCACTTCGCCGGGTCATCCACCACATCGCCCCAGGCCTCCGGGAGCAAGGGAGACCAATCTTCCGGCCGCTGGTCCAGGATTTCTATGGCAATACGGGGCGGGTTAGGCATCTCCCCGTCGGTGAGCATGAACGGAAGGGTGTTCTCGCCGCCCACTTTGACGACCCGGCGGCGTGTCCCCCCCTCCGCCGGAGTCGCCCCGAGGGTCTCTTCTATGACCCGACCGGGCCATTTTTCCACAGGGATTTCCACCGGCATATATGACCTCCTCGCGTGGTCTGAAGATCAAACTTCCTTAACCTAAAGATACTCCCGCCTGACCCGAATGTCAAGCCAGGACGGAAGGCCTTTGACCCCAAAGGACGCACCTACCTGCCAGACCCTGAGGAATTTCCTTTTCAGCAACAGGGGGCCACCGCCATCGCTGACGGCGGCCCCCCGCCGCCGGAGCAGGACTTCGTCCTACAGTCAGGTGCCAGGCACTTTAAGAATGCCTGGCACCTTGCAGTTTTAGAACAGAGGCGGCATGCTCAACGCCGGATGGCCCTTCTCCTCCAGATAGGCCAGCAGGCCTTCCAGGTCGGTGCAGATGGTCTCGTCGGCGATCTTACCCAGCAGGTCCGGGTCGCCATTCCGCTCGCAGACCGCCTTCAACTCCTCAGCCATCGTCTGCTTCAGGAAGGAGGACATCCAGACCACCCGTTTGAAGCCGCCGTCGGCGGAGAGGAATTTGGGGCTGGTCAGGTAGTACTTGCCGACGCCCATCACGCCTGGCGTCTGCAAACCGCCACCCGCCATACCCGCCAGCGTGGAGAAGGTCATCCCGGCGGGGGTCATGCTGGGATCCTCCCGGCTGACGACCATCACGCCGTTGGCCTCCGGGATAACCATGACGATACACTCAAAGCATCCGCAGGCGGTCATAGGGCTCTCCATAATGGAGTATATCGCCACCTGCTCCACGGTCCCCTGAGAGGCCACGCGGACATACTCGTTGACACCCGTGAAGTAGCCCTTCACCGGGTCCAGGCACTGGCCCTTGGGGATGGGCTGGTTGGGCCCGGTGGGGTTGATTTCAAAGGACGCCTTGCAATCCAGCCAGTTATAGGCGCCGCAGAGGCCCAGCCGCTGGGGGCTGATGACACAGCAGTGAGTGGGGGCGAAGGACTGGCAGAGGATGCAGGAGTAGAAGATGTCCACCGCCTCATCGGTCAGGTCCGCCAGGCGCCGGTTGCGGCGGTCGTAGGCCTCGCGCGCCTTCTGGAGCCACTCCGCGTGGAGCGCCGGGTCGGTGATAATTTTCACCTGCACCTTGTCCACGATGGCGCCGAAGTCGGCGTGGAAGCGGGCGTAGAGGATGTCGCCGAAGTGGCGCGGGTTGAACCCCTTCTCCGCCGCCGTCTTGGAGATCCGGATCCAGGCGATGTCCCGCTGACCGATGTGTTGAACGCCCGATGCGCCATTGATGAAGTAGTGAATCTGGCGCTCCAGCACCGGCTCAAAGTCCTCCTGCATCTTCCGTCCGGCGACCTCCACCAGGATGCCCATATCCATCGCCCCACCGACCGGCACGTCCTCAAAGCCGGGGCCGATGACCTCTATTTTGCCGTCCTCCACCTGATCCATGGGCACCATACGGAGGTACTCAAAGGCACGGCTATAGCGGCCGCCGAACTCCACCCGCATATCGGCTTTGCGGACCACCTCGCCCTCAAAGGCGGAGCCGTAGGGGACGGGGATGGGCACCTCGGTGATTTTCACCTTGACGCCGCGAACCTCAATGCACTTTTGGACCAGCCGGGCGGCCTTCTCTTCATCGGTCTCGCCCTCTATCTCCTCCCACGGCATGGAGATGACATGTTCGTATCTGGTGACGCCGGTGGGGAGAATCTGGGGGATGACGGTATCGGCGAGGACGGGGAAGCCGTAGGAGATGGCGCCGGCGGCGGCCGCGTACTTCAGGTCATCCACCTCGCCCAGGGCCAGGACGAAGGCGAAGACGCGGTATTTGTTGTATAGGAGAATCTCTCGCCACTGGCCGGGCTTCAGGCCGCCGAAGGTGAGGGCGGAGCGGGTGGCGAAACCCAGCGCGTAGATGGCGGAGATGGTATCCCGGCCGAAGGGGACGATGTAGGTATCGTAGCCCATCTCCACCCCTTCCTCGTGCAACTGGTCAATGATGGAGCGGCCGTTGACGTTGCCGGAGAGGAAGACCAGGATGTTGCGCCGCTGGAGTTCGCGGACGATGGCGACAGCGGCCCGGTTGGTGCGCGCCGCGCCGACGATGGCGGCGAAACCGGGCATCCGGCCATCCACTAACTGGATGCCCCAGGAGCGCAACTGGATATCGTCAATGGGGCCGTTCAGGTAGCCGCCCTCTTCCCTTTCAAATTCCGGGCTGGTGAAGGACGCGCTGCCGGTCATGCGGAAGCCAGGGTACCGTTCCGGCTGTTCGCCGTAGGCGAAGCGGATGCCCTCAATGGCCTCACAGGCCAGCAGCGTCGCCATCCCGCAATCCAGTGTCTCCCCCAGATAGGGGACCCACCGGTTCTCATCCAGTGGGGGGTGGAGCAGGTTCTTCGCATGCTCCAGGACGGGCACCAGATCCCCGATTTTGCTCACCGGATGGCCCAGCATGCCGTAGATGACGGGGAGATAATACGCGGTATTGGTGAACGCGATGGGGGTATCTGGCCCTTTCTCGGTCAGGGCCTTCTGCAGCAGGGCCTCCGCCTCGGCGACGATGGCGTTGGCCCCGCGAATGGCTCGGTTGGCAATGTATCTGGACATATGATCCCTCCCTACTTCCGACCGTACACCGCCTCCAGCCGTTCCTCCAGCGGGAGTTCCAGGAGCTCGCGAATGCGCCAATCGCCGGACTTGCCCCATTTGGCCGGGTTGTACTCCTCCAGGCCGAGGGCCGCCCGCTTGCGGTCAATGTGGGCCAGAGAGCGCCGGAGGATCTCCTCCGGGTCTTCAATGAATTCCAGGCGACCACCGACCTTTTTCTCCCAGCCCTCCGTCATCAGGCGGATGACCTCAGGGCTTCCGGCCACCGGATTGCGGACGCCGCCCATAATGACGTAGGCGCCAGAGGCGACGCAGTAGGTAGCGATGGCCAGCGCCTTCTCGCTCATCCACTCGGAGGCCATACCGACAGCGGGGATGTCGGCGATGTCGTCGCCCAGGCCAGTCTCGGTGGCCATCTGGGCCAGAACGGTGAGGATGCGGGAGTTATCCACGCAGGCGCCCATATGGAGCACCGGCGGGATGCCGACTGCCTCACAGACCTCCCGCAGACCCGGTCCGGCATATTCCATCGCCGCCTCGGGGGTCATGTAGCCCTTCTTGGCGCTGGCGATAGCGCCACAGCCGGTCTGAACCACCAGGATGTCGTTCTTGAGGAACTCGGAGACGACGTAGTAGTGGTTTTCGTCGTGGCAGAGGCGAGCGTTGTTGCAACCGATGTCGGCGACGACACCCCGGATACGCCCGGCGATGATGGCATCGTTCAGCGGGCGGAAGGAGCCCCGATAGGTGCCGCCCAGCGCGTAGTTGATGTACTCGTGGGAGAAGCCGGGGATCAGTTGGGCCCGGATGTCCGGGATGAAGACCTCGCCCCGGAGGGGGAAGCGGTCAATGGCGGTGCGGAGAATCTCTTTAGCGACCTCCATCGCCCGATGTTCATCAAACTGGATGTGCGTCGCACCGGTCACCCGTACTTTGGGGGAAGTCGTGATGAGAGCGGTGTGGAACCGCTGAGCCACCGGCACCAGGCCCTCCATGATGCACTGGATGTCCACCACCATCGCCTCCACCGCGCCGGTGAGGATGGCCAGTTCCTGCTGGAGGAAATTACCCGCCAGAGGGATGCCCTCCCGCATCAGCACCTCGTTGGCCGTACAGCAGATGCCCGCCAGATTGATGCCCTTTGCGCCTTTGCTCTGCGCGTAAGCGATCACTTTGGGGTCCTGAGCGGCCGCAACGATCATCTCAGAGAGGGCGGGCTCGTGGCCGTGGATGATGACGTTGACCATATCCTCTCGCAGGACGCCCAGGTTGGCCTCGGAGCGGACGGGAGCAGGGGTACCGAAGAGGATGTCGGTGATGTCAGTGGCCAGCATGGAGCCGCCCCAGCCGTCGGCCAGTGCGCAACGCATCGCCTGATCCAGCAGGTGCTCGGCATCCTGGTCGTTGCCGACATGGGTGCGGTGGAGGAGGTCCACGACCTCCTGATCCATCGCGCGGGGGGCGATGCCCAGGTCGCGCCAGATTTTCTGCCGTTTAGCAGGAGCGCGCTTCAGGTAGAGCAACTCCCCCTGGATGCGGCCGAATTCGCCCAGCGCAGCCAGCGCTACATCCCGGGCGATCTCGTTCACAGGACGGTCGCCAACCCTGACGCCCAGGTAACGGGCCACTTCGTAGAGTTTGTAGGGATCACGGATTCTGTAATCCGGGGCGTGGCCTTCGGCGGCCGCCAGGAGGGTGTAGGCCAGGTCGCGGGCGTGGTCAATGTGGGAGGCCGCGCCGGTCGCCACCGCGCGGGCGAAGTTGCGGGCCACCACAGTATCAATGCTGGCACCACAGACGCCCCTATCCACATCTCCCACCAGGCGGCAGGGGCCCATCGCACAGTTCCGGCAGCAGAGGCCCTCGGCACCGATGGGGCAGGGGGTAATCTCATCTGCCCGATAGAAACAGGTCTCAACCCCGATCTCCAGGGCTCGCTCCAGGAGAGCGATCGCCGCCGGATCGCGACTCGCTTCCTGCGGCGTGCGCACTTTCTTCTTCGCCATATTTCACCTCAGCGGAATCAGGGATCAGAGAATCAAAGTTTTTTACCACTTCCGGAAGTCTCCGGACATCTCTATGTCGGCCCGATAGGTCTGGCTCATCCGGAAGTCCATCACGCCCCAGCGAGGGTCGCGCCGCTTCTCGGTGGGCTCTACCAGGATGGGGGTCTGGCCCTGGCCCACCGGGTATCCGGCCTGGGCCAGCGCCTGCTCCATTCTGGTGCGGTCTACCTTCGCCGGGTCGTACTTCACCAGCACCTGCTTCCACGCCGAACTGGCGTAGACATCCGCCACCCCGTCCAGTCCGGTCAACACCTGACGGACTTTCAGGACGTGGTGGTCGGCCCACATCAGTGGAATGTCCAGAACACTCTTCTCCATCGTCTCACCTCCATGCTTCACTCGCCACGTCTCACGCCTTCGCATTCCGGGGGTGGCGGGAGAGGGTTCCCCCTCTACCCGCCACCGGGACCGGGGATGCTCCTCACCCTTCCCCCGAAGGGCCGGGGGAGGGGTGAGGGTTTAGAAGAGCCCCTTCACCTTGCCTCTCTCCAGGTCAATATCCACGTCCACAAAGGCCGGGCGGCTGGGCAGACCGGGCATCGTCCGCATCGCGCCGCAGAGCGGGTAGAGGAAGCCCGCACCGACGCTGGCGCGGATATCGCGGATGGGCAGCCGCCAGCCCCGGGGCGCTCCCTTCAACTTCGGGTCGTGGGTGAAGGAGAGATGGGTCTTGGCCATGCAGAGCGGCAGTTTGTCGTAGCCTATTGCGGTGTAGAGTTCAATCTTCCGCTCCGCCTCCGGCATATAGTCCACCCCATCAGCCCGATAAATCTCCCGGGCGATGATTTCAATCTTCTCCTTGATAGGGATGTCCAGCGGGTAGAGGAAGCGGAACTGGCTGGGCTGTTCGCAGGCCCGCACCACTGCCTCGGCCAGCGCGGCGCCGCCCTCGCCACCCTTCGCCCACACCTCGCTGACGACGCAGTCAAACGCGCCCGCCTCCATCGCTGCCTCTCGGACCCTGCCGATCTCCCGGTCGGTATCCGTATTGAAGCGGTTGATGGCCACAACGACCGGCACGCCGAACTTCTGAACGTTCTCCACGTGCTGAATCAGGTTGGGCAGTCCCTTTTCCAGAAGTTCCAGGTTCTCCTCCGTGTATGCCGGGTTGAGGGGCCGGCCGGGGATAACCTCCGGGCCGCCGCCGTGCATCTTCAGCGCCCGGATGGAGCAGACCAGGACGACGCAGTTGGGGATGAGGCCGGAGTAGCGGCACTTGATGTTGAAGAATTTCTCCATACCGCAATCGGCGCCGAAGCCGGATTCGGTGACCACGTACCCATCCGGCCCCACCAGTTTGAGGGCGATCTGGTCGGCGATGATGGAGGAGTTGCCGTGGGCGATGTTAGCGAACGGCCCGGCGTGGACGAAGACAGGGGTGCCCTCCAGCGTCTGCATCAGGTTGGGCATCAGCGCGTCCTTCATCAAGACGGTCATTGCGCCAGCAACCTTCAGGTCTTCCGCAGTCAGCGGGCGTCCATCTTTGGAGAAGCCCCAGACGATGCGACCCAGCCGCTCCCGCAGGTCCGCCAGTCCCTTGTAGCCGTCCACCAGCGCCAGGATGGCCATAATCTCCGAGGCGACGGTGATGTCGTAGCCGGCGATGCGGGGGACGCCGTCAGTGCCATAGGGGAGGTGGATGACCATCTCCCGCAGCGTGCTGGCCCCTTCCGGCAACGGCTTATCGGCCTGCCCGGCCTGCAAACCGATGACGACGTTGCGCAGTGCCCGGTCGTTGACGTCCACCACCCGGTTCCAGAGGATGGAGCCCGGGTCTATGTTCAGGCGGGGAATCTCCGGGCAGAACTTCGCCAGTTGCTCATCGGTGAGTTCCCGTTCGTGGAGGATGCGGGCATCAATGGCCGCTGCCAGCAGGTTGTGGGCCACGCCCACCGCGTGGATGTCGCCGGTCAGGTGAAGGTTAAAGTCCTCCATCGGCATCACCTGGGCATAGCCGCCGCCGGCCGCGCCGCCCTTGATGCCGAAGGTCGGCCCCATAGAGGGCTGGCGGATGCAGGTGAAGACCTTCTTGCCGATGAAGCCCAGCCCCTGGCTCACGCCAATGGTGGTGACGGTCTTTCCTTCTCCCAGGGGGGTCGGCGTGATGGCCGTCACGTCCACATACTTGCCATTGGGTCGGTCCTTCAGCCGGTGCAGGACGTCCAGGTGCACCTTGGCCTTCCACTTGCCGTAGAGGTCCAGGTCGTCCTCGCTGAGCCCGACACTGGCCGTGACCTCCACAATGGGGATCAGTTCGGCCATCTGGGCAATTTCAATGTCGCTCGGAACCGGGTAGACTCGCTTGACGGGCATAAGTGTTCCTCCTTATTCGATAGTGAAAGGACACGAAGCATAGAATACGGAGCACGTACTGCGTGTTCCGTTACGCCGACCGCCCTTCGGGCACCAGGTATGCGGCCCGGGGGAGGAGCGGCGCGATTTCCACTTCCACGGCCTGCCGCATCAGTTGACCGGAGACATGCAGCAGGGTATCTCCCAGCGCCCGCTCTATGGTCATCCCGGCCAGGCATGGGTAGTGGTGGTGGATAATGCCTGCCTGGAAGATCGCCTCCCCCACCGGCATCCCGACCAGGTGTTCAGCGACAAAGCGGGCGCAGCCGCAGGCAGTATCCCGTTCCACCTCCACTGCCTGGACGATGCCGTCCGCCGCACGGATACGAAAGACGGGGCGACCAAAACGGCGCGCGAACTCGGCAATCCAGGGATTGGAATAGGCGACGCGCTGATGGCGGACGTTGTAGCCATCCTCGGTGAGCGAACAAAAGGGGCGCGGGAAAACCGCCGCGATCCCCATCTGATTCAGGCAGACTTCCAGTTGGCGGATGAGCCCCTCCGGGAGCCAGGCATTATGGTCCACCGGAGCGATGACCGCCCGTGCACCAGCCCGCCGGGCGATGTCGGGGATGAGTTGGGCGACGGCCGGGCTCTCGCCCAGCGCCAGGATGAGGTCCGCTGGAGGAACCCGGAGGGGGAGGTAGGCCTCCGGGTCGTCTATCATCGCCGGAAGGTCAGGGGCCCGCCAGCACTCCACCGTCCAGCCCCGGGGGCCATGGGCACGGATGTTCTCCACGATGCGCTGGCCGTAGTGGCCCTGGATAATGGCGAAAATGCGCATCTGAGCCGGACGAGGCCGTCCCCACTCCAGCGGCTGGCGGACAGCCTCCACCAGGTCTTCCACCTGCCGCCCCACTTTCGTCTGACGGTAATGGATGTGGATGCGGTTATCGTCCAGGTTGAGGGCCACCACCTTGAGGCCGGGGAGGGCACGGAAGACCTGGGCGACCAGCGCTTCCTGCTCTTCCCCGGAAGCGCCGATGACCACCACGTCGGGAGCCATCTCCTGGATGCGGGCAAAGGCCTCGGGGGAAAGGTCGCCGCTGCCGATGACCTCCAGCCCCGGCTGTTCCCGCAGGAGCGTCTCCATGCCCCCGGCAAAGAGCGGGTGCCCGGTGAGGATGAATATACGACAGGTGGACATATTGACCGCCGGTCAGTTACTGACCGGTTTTCATGATACGCCATCTCGCCCGTTTGTCTATAGCACATAAGGACTATTTTCCGGTCAGTAATAGCACGAAAGGACTAATTCTCTCGCCCGGAGACACAAAGAGCAGTGTCTTCGCGCGACCTTCTCAAAATACCGTCACTTGCATCTTTCGGCACCTTGAATATAATGACCGGTAGTCAGTTATCCTACGCTGGAGGAGACGCATGGACTTCTCTCTGACCCCCGAACATGAAATGGTCGTCCGCATGGTGCGGGACTTCGCTGAAAAGGAAGTGGCCCCCTACATCAAAGAATACGACCGCGCCCACAAACCCTTTATCCGGGCCATAGAGCGCATGGCCGAATTGGGCATTCTGGGCATCTGCATCCCCGTCCGCTACGGCGGCCAGGGGATGGATTACATCAGCCTGGGGCTGGCCTGTGAGGAACTGGAGCGGGTGGACACGTTCCTGCGGGTGGTGATGAGCGTCCATGTGGGTCTGAACAGCCTGGGCCTCCTCCAATGGGGGACGGAGGAGCAGAAGCGGCGGTTTCTGGTCCCTCAGGCCCGGGGGGAGCGCTGGGCCGCCTTCGGCCTGACGGAACCCGGAGCCGGCTCGGACGTCGCGGCGCTGGCCGCCACTGCCCGGCGGGAAGGGGATGTCTACATCCTCAACGGCGAGAAGATGTGGATCAGCATGGCCTCCCTGGCCCATAACTTTCTGGTCTTCGCCCGTACCGACCCCAAAGCCCCACCCCACCAGGGCATCACCGCCTTCATTGTGGAGCGGGAGATGAAGGGCGTCACCACGGGCGATATCCACGGCAAACTGGGCGTGCGCGCTGGCTCCACAGGCTGGATCGCTATGAACGACGTAGAGGTTCCAGTGGAGAACCGGCTGGGCGAAGAGGGCGAGGGCTTCAAAATCGCGATGTCCTCTCTGGATAACGGCCGCTATACCATCGGCGCTGGAGCCACGGGGCTCATCCGGGCCTGCCTGGAGGCGTCGGTCAAATACGCCCACGAGCGCCGCACCTTCGGCCGCCCCATTGCCGAGCACCAGTTGGTTCAGCAGATGATCGCCCGCATGCGGCGGGATTACGAAATCGGGCGGTTGTTCTACCTGCGGGCGGGCTGGCTGAAGAACCAGGGCATCCGCAACACCTGGCAGACCAGCCTGGCGAAGTGGTTCGCCACCGAGGCCAGTTTCGCCGCCGCCTCGGACGCCGTCCAGATTCACGGCGCCTACGGCTACTCCGACGAGTACGATGTGGAGCGGTTCCTGCGCAATGCCAAAGGCGCCTGCATCTACGAGGGGACCAGCCAGATTCACGAACTCATCCAGGCCCAGTATGTCCTGGGCTACCGGCAGGACAAACCCCTGCGGTGCGAACTTCCGGCCTACGACCCGGAGGAATGGCAGCAGTAGTACAGGCTCTGGCCGGTGTATCGCAAGCCGAATCGTTACTCTTGTATCTCACAACCGGAGGTGACCCCATGCACATCGTCGTCTGTACCAAACAGACCCCTGACTCAGCGGCCAAACTGACAGTGGACGCCGCAGGCAAAGTCTCCTGGGGGGATTCCCCCATCGTCATCAACCCATGGGATGAGTATGCAGTGGAAGAAGCGTTGCTCATCAAGGAGCGAGTGGGGGGCAACGCGAAGGTCACCGTCATCTCCATGGGGCCTGAGGCCGCGCTGGAGGCGCTCAAGCACGCCATCGCAATGGGCGCCGATGAGGCCATCCGCATCTGGGACCCCGCCTTTGAAGGCTCCGACACCCTGGCGACCTCCTACGTTCTGGCAAAAGCCATAAAGAAGATGGGGGATGTAGACCTGGTCCTTTTCGGCAAGTCGGCCATAGATAGCCAGACGGGCCAGGTGCCGGTGGAGGTGGCCTACCGGTTGGGCTTCTCCCCCCTCACCTACGTCATCAAGATCGCCGAACTGGACCCGGCGGGGAGGTCCATCACCGTGGAGCGGCTGCTGGAGCAGGGCCGGCAGGTGGTGAAGGCGCCCCTGCCCGCCGTCGTCGGCACCATCAAGGGCATCAACGAGCCCCGCTACCCCTCGTTTATGGGCATCCGCAAGGCCACCCGCGCCCAGTACCCGGTCTGGAGCGCGGCCGACATCGGCGCGGATCCGGCGAAGGTCGGCGCGGCGGGATCCGGCGTCCGCTGGACCCGGATTTTCCCACCCCCGGCCCGCGAGGGCAAGGCCGAAATCATCCAGGCCGGGACGGTGGAGGAGACCGTCCGTATTTTGGTGGATAAACTGATGGCAGAGAAGGTGATTTAGAAGCAGGAGGCAAGAGGCAGGGGGCAGGAAGCGTGGTAATATGACGCCCTTCAGTTAGCCACCCCGCCGGAATTGGCCGGGGCACTGGAGGCTGAGGGGCTCCCCCTGACCTTCGTCTCTGCCGATGAGCGGCTTTGGCGGCCGCCGAACAGAGGGCCTTGCGGCCGTCAACCCAAACCGATTTCCCTGAGTCGTCGATTTCCCAATTTCCCCAGGAGGAACCGATGAGCAACGACATTTTCGTCTGGATTGAACAGTTTAACGGACAGGTGGCTGGTCCTTCGTGGGAGGCCATCGGTGCCGCCCGCAGTCTGAGCCAGACTCTGGGCGGGCAGGTCTGCGCCTGCCTCTTCGGGCAGGGCGTGGAAGCGCTGGCGAAGGACGCCATCGCCTGCGGCGCCGATAAGGTCTTCCTGGCCAACGACCCCACCCTGGCCGATTTTCGTCTGGAACCGTACGCCGCCCTGATGGCCGAACTGGCCCGTCAGCATCAGCCCGCGCTCATCCTGATGGGCGCTACGTTCCGGGGCCGCGATCTGGGCCCGGCAGTGGCAGTGGAGTTGGAGACCGGTTGCGTCGCCGACTGCACCGGGCTGGAATTCCAGAATGGCCAACTGGTCGCCACCCGGCCCATCTATGCCGGGAAACTCCTTTCCACCTGCACCGTCCCGGAGCGGCGGCCCGCTGTCTTCACCCTGCGCGCCCGCGCCTTCCCCAAGCCCGAACCTGACCCCTCCCGCACCGGCGAGGTCATCCGCGTGGCGCCTGTTCTCAAGGAAGAGGAGATTCCCACCAAAGTTGTGGGTTTCCAGGAGACGGTGGGCGGGGTCAACCTGACCGACGCCGCCATCATTGTCTCCGGCGGCCGGGGCGTGGGCGGGCCGGAGGGGTTTGAGCCCATCCGGGAACTGGCGCGGGTGCTCAAGGCCGCCGTCGGCGCCTCCCGCGCCGCCGTGGACGCCGGATGGATCCCCTACGACCACCAGGTCGGGCAGACCGGCAAGACGGTCAGCCCCGATCTCTATATCGCCTGCGGTATCTCCGGCGCCATCCAGCATCAGGCCGGAATGCGCACCAGCAAAGTGATCGTCGCCATCAACAAGGACCCCGAAGCCCCCATCTTCCAGTTGGCCCGCTACGGCATCGTCGGCGACCTCTTCAAGTATGTCTCCGCCCTCACCGCCG
Source organism: Anaerolineae bacterium (assembly GCA_036172315.1). GTDB lineage: Bacteria > Chloroflexota > Anaerolineae > B4-G1 > DUEL01 > SpSt-77. The sequence goes on from JASFBC010000050.1 coordinate 25,673, forward strand.
AACTGAAGAAGCGGCTGGGGGCATAAAGAGACGTGCCAGGCCCTTTCGGCAGGGCCTGCATATCTATACGAAATATGCGCGCCGACCTGCATATTCACACAACGGCCTCCGACGGCACCTGGACGCCGGAGGAGGTGGTGGAGCACGTCCGGGCAGCGGGCATCGGCCTCTTCGCCGTCGCCGACCACGACACGCTGGAAGGCGCCCGGACCGTCGCCGACATCGTCCATCGGACCCCGGATGCCCCTCTGTTCGTGCCGGCGGTGGAAATCTCCACCCTGCTGGACGGCGCGCTGGTCCATATCCTGGGCTATGGAGTCCGCCTTGACCACCCACCGCTGAATGACTTGCTGCGGGCTAACCGGGCCCGGCTGGAACGGGCCAACGAGGAGACGCTCTGGCGAATGGCGCAGGCCGGGTATCCGGTGGATCTGCAGGCCTACGCCGTCTACCGGAACGACCCGCGCCGGGGCGGCTGGAAGGGGCTGAACTTTCTGATAGATGCCGGCATCTGCCGGGACGTCCGGGATTTCTTTGACCGGATTTTCGTGGACCCGGTCCGTCCTCCCATGCCGGATTTTCCCCATCCGGCGGAGGCCATCGCCCGCATCCGGGAGGCCGGAGGGATGCCCGTCCTGGCCCACCCGGGGGCCAGTCTGCGCGGCCGGGAGCCGATAGAGGAGGCGCTGGCCCCGTTTCTGGAGTTCGGCATCGCCGGGGTGGAGTGCTACACTCCGTACCACTCCCCGGAGACGGCGGCCCGCTGTCGGGCGTTCTGCGCCCGCCACAACCTGCTGGTGACAGGCGGATCGGATTGCCACGGGGAGTTTGCCGGCCGCCAACTGGGCGTCCCGCCGGTGACGGTGGACGATCTGCGGCTGGGGCCACTGGAGCCTGAAGGGCCCTGAAGGGCGCCGATTCCCCATCGGCACACTCAAGAGGGAACATGACGGAATACGAAACGCGGGATTCCCAACCGCCCTGCCCAGAGGGGGCAGAACAGCCCATTGTGGGCGTCCGCTTCCAGGAAGGGGGGAAGATTTACTCCTTCCTCCCCGGCGCCTGTACCGACCTGGTCCCGGGCGACTTTGTCGTCGTGGATACAGCCTGGGGACGGCAAATCGGTCGGGTCGTCTTCATCCGGCATCTGCCCCCGGAGAAACGCCGGGATGACCTGAAGACCGTTCTCCGACGGGCCACCGGCGCCGACCTGGCCCTGCGGCAACAATGGGAGGAGAAGGCCGGGGAAATCCTTCAGCAGTTACGGAAGCGGGCCCGCCAGGAATCCCTGCCGGTGAAGTTTGCCACCGCCGAGTACACCCTGGATGGCAAGCGGCTCACCATCCTCTACGAGACGGAAGGGAAAGTAGAGCTGGAGGGAATCCGGCAGGAACTGGCGGCAGACCTTCAGACCCAGGTGGAGATGCGCCAGATCGGCCCCCGGGACCGGGCGAAACTGCTGGGTGGGTACGGAGCGTGTGGCGAACCCCGCTGCTGCTCCCGCTTCCTCTCCGATTTCAGCCCCGTCTCCATCCGCATGGGGAAGGCCCAGGGCATCTCCCTCACCCCTTCCGACATCACCGGGATGTGCGGACGGTTGTGCTGCTGCATCGCCTACGAGTACGAGACCTATCAGGAAGCCCTCCAGTCGCTGCCCAAACTCAAAAGCATCGTCCGCACCCCCCGGGGAGTGGGCAAAGTGGTGGACCTGGCCCCCCTGAAGGGGACGGTCATCGTCCAGATTGAGGACCAGCAAGTGGAAGTCTCCGCCGACGAGATAGAGGTCCTGCCCAAAAATTTCCCCGTCCGCGCGCCCCAGGAGGACGAATGAGCACGAAAGGGCGAGTTCTGGTCATCCTGGCCCATCCGGACGACCCCGAGTTCTTCTGTGGGGGGACGGTGGGGCGGTGGGTACGGGAGGGATGGGAGATCATCTACATCCTGGCAACCCATGGGGAGCGGGGCTCCGATGACCCGACCGTCCCCACGGAGCAACTGGCCCGCATCCGGGAGGAGGAACAGCGAGCCGCCGCGCGCGTTCTGGGTGTGCGGGAGGTCGTCTTTCTGGATTATCCCGACGGCTCCCCGACCCCCAGCCTGGGGTTGCGCCGGGATCTCACCCGCCAAATTCGTCGCTGGAGGCCCTCCGCCAGCACCGCTCCCAGATCGCTGACCCGGACGGCCTGGAGGCCCGGCTGCGGGAATGGCACCGCAAAGAGGAGCCCGACGGGACGGTCCGGTACGTGGAGCGCTTCCGGCGGGTTGTGCTGAGATAAAGGCGCATTTTCCCCAATGAGGGGAAAATCCACCGGCCCAAGCGGCATCGTCGCCCTGCCCGTTTCTCTACCCATTTGCCCCCTGGCCCGTTTCCCTCTATAATCGTAACTACCTACCAGGCGGTGGTTTACCTCACCCTTCCCCCCGGCAGCGAAGCCGCCGGGGGTGGGATGAGGAAGGGCACGCAGTTATCTAATTAATCTCCCCAAAGGAGGGAGGATGAACACAGCAGACCTGATCCTCACCGGTGGCGTTGTTGTCACAATGAACGACCGGTACGACATCTGGGAGCCGGGCGCGGTGGCGGTCCGGGACGGGGCCATTGTCGCGGTGGGGCCGGCGGAGGAGGTCGGGCAGGAGTGGATGGCGCGCGAGACGGTGGATTGCTCCGGCCACGCCGTCATCCCCGGCCTCATCAATGTCCACACCCACGCCCCGATGACCCTGGTGCGCGGCCTGGCCGACGACCTGCGCCTGGACGTCTGGCTTATCGGCTACATGATGCCTGTGGAGCGGGAGTTCGTCCACCCCGACTTCTGCTGGCTGGGCACTCAACTGGCCTGCGCGGAGATGATCCGCTCCGGCGTCACCTGTTTCGGCGATATGTACTACTACGAGGAGGCCGTCGCCGACGCCGCCGCCCAGGTCGGCATGCGGGCCGTCTGCGCCCAGTCCATCCTCAAATTCCCCACCCCCGACGCGGCCAGTTACGATGAGGGGCTGCGCCTGGCGGAATCCTTCATCGGGCGCTGGCGGGGCCACCATCTCATCATCCCCGCGCTGGGCCCCCATGCCGCCTACACCGCCACCGCCGAGATGCTCCAGGAATGCGCCCGTCTGGCTCAGGCCTACGACGTCCCCATCCACATCCACGTCGCCGAGACCGCGCTGGAGGTCCAGGAGCACCGGGCCGAATACGGCATGCCCATCGTCCCCTGGATCAAGAAACAGGGGCTGCTGGAGGCCAGGACGACCGCCGTCCACTGCGTCCATCTGGACGAGGGGGAGATGCACACCCTGCTCCACCACGGGACGGGTGTGGCCCACAACCCCACCAGCAACCTCAAACTGGCCAGCGGCATCGCGCCGGTGGCAAAGATGCTGGCGCTGGGACTGAACGTGGGCATCGGCACCGATGGCCCCGCCAGCAACAACGACCTGGACATGTTTGAGGAACTGCGGCTGGCGGCGGTTCTGGCCAAAGGTGTCACCACCGACCCGACGGCCCTCCCTGCCCGCCAGGCGCTGGCTATGGCGACCATTATGGGCGCTCGGGCCCTCCATATCGCCCACCTGACCGGCTCGCTGGAAGTCGGCAAGCGGGCCGACATCGCCGTCCTCTCTCTGGAGGACCTGCACCTGACCCCCCGCTTCCATCGGGACCCTGAGAGCATCTACTCCCTGCTGGTCTACGCGGCCAAAAGCCACGACGTGCGCCACGTCCTCTGCGACGGCCGCTGGCTGATGCGAGATCGGCTCCTTCTGACGGTGGACCCCGAAAGCCTGCGCGCCCAGGCCCTGGAGATCGCCCGTAAGATTGACCGGTTCCTCAGCGTCCGGGAAGAGAGCGTCCTCAGCAAACTGGTCGCCATCGGCGGCGTGGCCCGGGAGAAGACCTTTGAAGTCCAGGTCAAGGTCCACCTGACGGATGACGCGGGCGTCCTGGCAGTGCTGACGGGCGGAGCTCTCCCCATCGTCAAGCAATCCCGGCGACGCCAGTACGACACCTACTTCCTGTTTGATGACCCCGACCACAGTCGCCTGCGGTATCGGGAAGAGGAGATTCTGGATGATGAAGGGCAGGTCACCGATGCCCGCTATCGGCTCACGCTGACGGGCGACACGAAGGAGCGGGAGTTCCCCCACTCCGTCCTGCTCTCCCGTTCCCGGTTTGACGCGCCCGCGACCCGCAGTCTGCGCTTCTATCGGGAGTACTTCAAGCCGGTGGCGGAGTGGGAAATCCACAAAGAGCGGCGGCGGTACCATATCCGCTACGGCGGGACGGACTTCGCGGTCAACCTGGACCGGGTGGTACACCCCGCCCTATCCGGCTACTTCCTGGAACTGAAGAGTCGCACCTGGTCGGCGCAGGATGCGGAGCGGAAGGCGGAACTCATCGGCGAACTGCTGGAACTCTTCGGCGTCCAGGAACAGGAACTGGTGCGGCGGGAATACCTGGACCTGGCCCGGGAGTACGGAGGAGCGCAAGGGTCAGAAGAATCGTAATTACCTGCCCTTCCTCACCCCCGGCGGATTCGTCGCCTGCTGCCCCCCTTCATCCCCCTCCCGATGAGGGGAAGAAAGGGGCTCACCCGGCCTTGCGGGAACGGAGCCGGGAAAAACCCGCACTTGTGAGGGGGTAATGGATCCCGTTCTCTCCCTGCTGGCCCGCCTGCGGGCGGACCCCGAGGTGATGCGCAACGTGACGGCCTGGGAGCGGTTGCCGGCCCGGGCGGCCCGCACCGCCCCCTGGCCCACTGGCCTGGACCCCCGGTTGGTGGTAGCCGCGCGCAGCGCGGGCATAGAGGCCCCGTACACCCACCAGGCCGAGGCGATCGCCGCCGCGCTGGACGGCCACAACGTCGTCCTGGCGACGGCCGCCGCCTCCGGCAAATCCCTGGCGGTCCACCTCCCTGTCCTGCAGACCCTGCTGACCGACCCGACGGCCACTGCCCTCTACCTCTTCCCCACCAAGGCCCTGGCCCACGACCAACTGGTGGCCCTGCAATCGCTACTGAACCTCCAGGAACGCAGGGGCGCCCCTTGCGGTCGCCCCCCAGGGACAGGGGCAACCCTTGGGGTTGCCCGATCGGGGGCAGGAGCAAGCCCTGCCCCCACGGTGCCCATCGTCGCCGCCTACGATGGGGATACCCCCGCCGCTCAGCGAACAGCCATCCGTCAAAAGGCGCGCCTGATAGTGACCAACCCGGATATGCTCCATTTGGGCATCCTGCCCTACCACACCCGTTGGGCCCGCTTCCTCTCCGGCCTGCGCTGGGTCGTGCTGGACGAACTCCACGTCTATCACGGGGTGTTTGGGAGCCACGTCGCCAACGTCCTGCGGCGACTGCGCCGGGTCTGCCGCTTCTACGGCGCCGACCCCCGCTTCCTCTGCGCGTCTGCCACTATCGCTAACCCCCGGGGACTGGCCGAACGGCTGATAGAGGCGGAGGTTTCTGTGGTTCAGGAGGACGGGGCACCGCGCGGGGAGAAGCACGTCCTTATCTACAACCCGCCGTTGATAGAGCCGGCGCTGGGCCTGCGCCGGCCCCTTCTCCTGGCCGCGCTGGACCTGGCCGACCGCATCCTCCCGGCAGACCTGCAGACCATTTTCTTCGCCCGCTCCCGTCTGAGCACCGAGGTCCTCCTGGGCTACCTGCGGGAGCGGGCCCCCGCGTGGGGGCAGGACCCCGCCGCCATCCGGGGCTACCGGGGCGGCTATCTACCCACCCAGCGGCGGGAGATTGAGCAGGGCCTGCGGGAGGGGACAATCCGGGCCGTCGTCGCCACCAACGCGCTGGAACTGGGCGTGGACATCGGGCAGATGGCCGCCTGCGTCCTGGTTGGCTATCCCGGATCCGTCGCCAGCACCTGGCAGCAGGCCGGGCGGGCCGGACGTCGGGCCGGCGCGTCGCTGGTCGTCCTGATCGCCGGCGCCTCGCCGCTGGACCAGTACCTGGCGACCCACCCGGAGTTCCTCTTTGGCCGACCGGTGGAGGAAGCCCACCTGAACCCCGATAATCCGGCCATCCTGGCCGATCACATCGCCTGCGCGGCGTACGAGTTGCCCTTTGAACGGGGCGAGTCCTTCGGGAGCCTGCCAGACGTGGAGGAATGGCTCCGCCTTCTGGAGGAGACAGGCGACCTGCACCGGTCCAATGGGCGGTATGTATGGGTCGGGGAGGGGGAGCCGGCGCGGGCGGTCAACCTGCGCACCAGTACGCCCGACGTGGTGGTCATTCAGGACATAGGCGTTGACCCGCCGCAGGTCGTCGGCGAGATAGACCGCCCCAGCGCGCCCTTGCTGGTCTATCCGGGCGCCGTCTACCTGCACGAGGCCGATATGTACCGGGTGGAAGACCTGGACTGGGAGGCGGGGCTGGCGCGGGTGCGGGCAGTGGAGGTGGACTACTACACCCGCGCCAGTGTAGCAACGGACATCCGGGTTCTGGAAACACTGGGTAGCGCGGCCCGTACCGGCTGGAACGCGGCCTGGGGGATAATAGAGGTCACCCGCCGCGTCACCGGCTACCGGCAGATTCGCCGCTACACCCACGAGGTGCTGGGCTGGGGAGAAGTGGACCTCCCAGAGCAGCGGGTGGAGACAGTGGGAGTCTGGATGGACCTGGAGCCGGAACTGGTGGAGCGGCTGCAGGAGGAACAGGTACTTCGCCCGCCAACCGACTACGGCCCCGACTGGCCCGCGCAGCGGGCGGCTGCGCTGGCCCGCGACGGCTACCGTTGCCGCCACTGCGGGGCGTCGGAGCGGGAGGGGCATCCGCTGGAAGTCCACCACCTGGTCCCCTTCGCCGCCTTCGGCTACGTCCCGGGAAAGAACGATTTTTATCGTCTGGCGAATCGGCTGGAGAACCTCATTACCCTCTGCCCGACCTGTCACCGGCGGGTGGAGCGGGCGCGCGGGGCCCGCAGCGCGCTCTCCGGCCTGGCCTATCTGCTGCGGGGTCTGGCGCCGCTCTACGTCCTCTGTGCGCCGGGGGATCTGGAGACGGTGGTAGAGCCGCGCGCGCCCCGGACCGGCCTCCCCCGGGTGACGGTGTACGACCGGGTGCCGGGTGGCGCGGGCCTTTCCACGCGCCTGTACGAATTATTAACGGGCGATGGGGAGGCAGGGGTAGGGGCAACTCTGGCGGTTGTCCCTGCCGGCGGTTCTATTCTGGAGGCCGCGCTGGAGCGGGTGACGACATGTCCCTGCGCGGACGGATGCCCGGCCTGCGTGGGGCCGGTAGGGGAACAGGAGGAGGGGACCAAAGAGCGGACGCGGCGGCTGCTGGAGGCGCTGCTGGCTCCTGGCGGCCATTAGCCTGCAGGATTCGTAGAGGCTCTATCTCAATTTGTCGGAGAAGGCAGTTCTCGCTACCTCAGCATCTCATCCAGCAGGTCCGCCCCGCTGCGGCCAGTCCGCCAACTGACCACCAGGCGCAGGTCGCGCCGGAAGCCTGCCGTCAGGTCCTCGCCGGTGGCGTAGCGGGTGAGCGCCAGGGCGCGGACCGCGTTGGCAATGGCGTAGCGCGGCTCGTGCCGGTCCAGGTCCTCAAAGAAAAAGGTGCAACTGGCGTACATCCGCTGGCGATAGAACTGCGCCTCCAGAAGCCACAGGAGTCGCCGGGCCTGGTCGGTGGTCAGGTGACCCAGGCCGTTGCCGGTCAGGAAGGCCTCACCGCTCACCTGCCCTAGGATGACCGCGATGTAGGCATCCCGCAGGGGCCACGGTTCCAGCCCCAGCCGATGAGCCTCGCAGGCGTAGACCTCATCCAGTTCGGCGGTCAGATTGTCCAGCGCCCGCCGCAGCGCCGCTTTCCAGCGACCATCGCCGGGGGTGCAGGGACAGCCCAGCGCCCAACGGCTCAGGTTGTGCTCGCAACTCCAGGCACTGTTCTCCACCACCTCCACTTCGGCCCGGGGCGGATGCTTCCGGAAATACGTCCCCAGCGTCACCGGAGGGCAGTCCAGCGCCGCCGCGCCGTCCAGGATGCGCTCCAGGACCTCCACCCCATGGCGATGGTGATGGCCGAAGGTCTCCCCATCGGTGGCGATCAACACCAGCCCTCCGCGCCGGCAGCGCCACCCCAGGTGTTCCTGAAGCCATCGCTCCGTATCCTCCGGCGCGGGCATCCCAAACGCCAGCGCGTCCGAAAGGGCGCGGTCCCGGACAAACACCGCAATCTCTCGCCTTCCGGATAGTCGGACCCGATACGGCCCGGCCCCGTCGGTCAGGTCGCCCCGAACCTGCTGGTCGGAGAGGAGGGTGAACCGAATCCCCTCAGCGGCCATAACCTCCAGGGTCTCCAGGTCTACCGCCATTTCCGGCAACCACATCCCCTCCGGTGGGTGGCCGAAACGGTGGAGGAAACTGGCGATTCCCCAGCGGACCTGGCAGATTTTATCCCGACGGCGGGCCAGAGGGAGAATGGTGTGGTGGACGGCCTGGGCAATGCCGTTCCCGACACCATGGGCCTGATAGACGATGCGCTCCTGGGCGACGATACGCTCGTAGGTGTCGTGGGCGTATTCATCCAGCCAGCGGGCCAGGGTGGCGCCCAAGTTGAAACTGATGCGACCGAAGAGGCCCCGCTGGGCCAGCGGCTCATAGCACTCAGCGGTGATGCGCTCGTTCCAGTTGGCGTACGGCGCCGCGTCCGGCTCGCGGGGGACTTTCCCGGTGAAGGGGTCGGCCCGGGGCGGCTGGTAGAAGTGGCCGTGGACGCAGAAAGTCGCAGGGGGCATATCGCAGGGAGCGGGAAGTTCTCGCTATGAGCCGGCAAGGATACGGCGCATGGTCTCCGGGTCGTAGCCAACCAGGCCCACCGTCCCCAGACGCTCCAGCAGAGTAGCCCAGAGCGGGTTGCGGGCGAAGACTTCCCGGAACAGCGGCAGCGCTTCCTCCAGCCGTCCGGCATCGGCCAGCGTCACCGCGTGCCAGAAGCGGATTTCCTCCTGATCCGGAGCCGTCCGGTCGGCGGCCCGGTACTCTTCCAGCGCCCGCTCCACCTCCCCTTTGCCCAGCCCCTCGTCTCCCTGGTTCATATGTCGGTAGGCCCGGTGGAGTCCGACCAGGCGGCGGAGTTCGGCAATGGGCTGAGGGTGATCTTCCACCCGCAGGTCCATGACCGTATCGGCCCAGGGGCGGCCTGTGGAGATGGGTTCCACGATGAGGATAGAGGCGCTCTGCTGGCCGCGAATGTCGCCGCCGGCGGCCTGTCCGGCTTCCAGCGCAGCCAGCAGCCGCTCCGCCAGGTCGCCGGACGACTCCCGGTACGCCCGGGCCATCGCCGGCCAGACCCCGGCGTCCAGCATCATATTGGCCTGGACGGAGAATCCATCACCGACTTCATGCCCGGCCTCCGGGATACAGCGCGGGCCGGTGTGGACAGCAACCCGCCCCCGGGCATCCACCATAGCGACCTGGCGGAGGTCCCGGCCGTCGTCGGCGGCCAGGAGGGCCGAAAGGGCCTGAGGGGCGGAGTAGCCCGCGCGCATCAGCGCCAGCCCCAGCGGGCCATAGCGAACATCCACCAGCGCCTGAGTGGCGACGACCCCCACCCCGGCCTCCGCCCACGATACCACCGATCCCACGGAGAACCAGTGCGACTGCACTGCCACCCCCAGTTGTCCGGTCTGCGGGTCGCGGGCGACGATGGAGAATGTATGGGCAAGGGGAAACGGCATCAGACCTCCTTGCGATGAATCCTGCCCCCTATTCGGTCACCCGATGGCAGGCGACCAGATGGCCATCTCCGACGTCCACTAATCGGGGCTCATCGGTTGTGCAGAGGGGGAGAGCCCGGGCGCAACGAGGGTGGAACGGACAACCTGGTGGGGGATTGAGCGGGCTGGGAACACCCCCCTGGAGGACAACCCGCGTCCGCCGGGCCCGAGGGTCCGGTATCGGGGTGGTGGAGACCAGCGCCTGGGTGTAGGGATGACGGGCATTATAGAATATACGTTCCGTGGTGCTGACTTCCACCACCCGGCCCAGGTACATCACCGCAATCCGATCGCTGATGTGCTGGACCACGCTCAGGTCGTGAGAGATGAAGAGATACGTCAGCCCCAACTCAGCCTGCAATTCCTTCAGCAGATTGAGAATCTGCGCTTGAACGGAAACATCTAGCGCCGAGGTCGGCTCGTCCAGAACGACGAAGAGAGGCTGGAGCGCCAGTGCCCGTGCGATAGCGATGCGCTGGAGTTGCCCGCCGGAGAATTCGTGCGGATATCGGTACAGTTGGTCCGCCGATAGGCCCACCTGTTCCAGGAGCGCCACCACCCGTTCCGCCAGCGCCTGTCCCCGCAGATCGGTATGGGTCACCAGCGGCTCTCCCACCAGATGGAGGACGTTCATCCGGGGGTCCAGCGAGAGATAGGGGTTCTGAAAGACCATCTGGGAATACCGGCGGCGCTGGCGGAGGGTCTCCCGGTCCAGTTGGAGCAAGTTCTCCCCCCGAAAAAGAACTTCGCCGAAAGTTGGCTCTACGAGTCGGAGCAAGCAGCGTCCCAGCGTAGTCTTCCCGCAGCCCGATTCCCCCACCACCCCGAAGGTCTCCCCAGGGTAGATGGTCAGGTCCACCCAGTGGAGGGCGCGGACCACCTGTCGGCGGCTGAACAGTCCGCCCCGCAGGACATAGTGCTTGGTCAACTGGCGGGCCTGGACCAGCGGCTCGGTCATTGTCCTGCTCCCCCGCCATAAAGGTGACAGGCAACCTGATGCCCCTCGGCGATTTCCAGAAGCATCGGGCGCTCCTGGCGGCAGCGATCCCAGGCAAAGGGGCATCGGGAATGGAACAGGCAGCCTGGCGGCGGTTGCAGGCCGTCGGGGACGGTGCCAGGAATGGCCTGAAGGGAGCGGCCCCGGCTGGATGGACGGGGAATCGCCGCCAGCAACCCCTGGGTATACGGGTGCTTCATGGCCTGAAAGATGGCCCCGGTCGGACCCGTCTCCACGATGGATCCGGCATAAAGGACGGCAACCCGGTCACACGTCTCGGCGACAACTCCCAGGTTATGAGTGATGAGCAGAATAGAGAGCCCGCGCGTCCGCTTCAACTCCACCAGCAGGTCCAGGATTTGGGCCTGGATGGTGACATCCAGCGCGGTAGTGGGCTCATCGGCGACCAGGACTTCGGCGCCGCAGGAAAGGGCCATCGCAATCATCACCCGCTGCTGCATGCCGCCGCTCAACTCGTGGGGATAGGTCTCCAGGATGCGCTCCGGCTCCGGCATCCCCACCGAGCGGAGGACTTCCGCTACCTGGCGGCGGGCAGTGCTCCGGCCCATGCGGCGGTGGCGGCGGGTGACCAACTCCATCTGTTCGCCCACCGTGAAGACAGGGTTCAGCGCGGCCGCCGGGTCCTGGAAGATCATAGCGATTTTCCCGCCCCGCAGCGCCTGCCACTGGGCGGGGGAGAGAGATAGCAGATTCTGACCGCGATAGCGAATTTCTCCGCCGACCACCTCGCCGGGGGGCGGGACCAGCCCCAGCAGGGCCAGCCCCGTCACCGATTTGCCGCACCCTGTCTCCCCCACCAGGCCGAGAATTTCCCCCGGATACAGGTCAAAGGAGACCCCGTTCAGGGCATGAACCACGCCGGCGTAGGTGTGGAAGTGGACCCGCAGGTCACGGACGGAGAGCAGGGGTTCCTTCATCGGGCAGCCCTCCGGGTACGGGGGTCGGAGATGTCCCGAATGCTATCCCCTAACAGGTTAAAGGAAAGGGAGACCAGGAAAATCGCCAGGCCGGGGAAGGTGGCCAGCCAGGGGTAGTTAATGAAGTAAATGCGGCCCAGGTTGACCATCTGCCCCCAGTCCGGGGTGGGAGGTTGGGCTCCCAGGCCGATGAAACTCATCGCCGCACCGGTCAGGATCGCGGAGCCGATGTCCATCGTTGCCTGGACGAGGACCGGTGTCATCACATTAGGGAGGATGTGGCGGAAGATGATGGTTCCTTCCCTCACCCCAATCCCCCGGGCGGCCTCCACAAACGGCCGCTCGCGCAGGGAGAGGGTCTGGGCGCGAACCAGGCGGGTGTACCAGGGCCACCATGTGAGCGCAATGGCAATCATTGCATTGGTAAAACTGGGCCCCAGCGCGGCGGCAATGGCGATGGCCAGGAGAAGCGACGGGAAAGCTAGGAAGATGTCGGTCAGGCGCATGATGGCCTCATCCAGCCAACCGCCGAAGTAGCCCGCCAGTGCACCCAGTGACGTACCGATGGCAACCGCGATGACGACCACCAGGAAACCGATAGAGAGGGAAGTCCGTCCGCCAAACAACACCCGGGCCAGAACATCCCGGCCCAGGTTGTCAGTTCCCAGGGGATGTGGCCAGGACGGTGGCAGGAATTTCTCCAGGACGTTCGGCTCCCCCCGGCCCTGTTCCGGGTACGGGGTGAGCCAGGGAGCAAAAATAGCACCCAAGATGAAGGAGAGGATGATGGCCAGGCTGATCACAGCCAGCCAGTCCCGCAGGAAAGCCCGCCCCATCAGGCGGTACTCCTCCAGTTGAGAGCGATGTTCATGAATCCACTGCTGCAGGGAATGACGGGTCGCCATGGGAATCTATTTCAAAACCACGCGCGGGTCCAGCGCGACCTGGAGCAGGTCCAGCATCAGATTGATCACCACATAGAAGACCGTCACAATCAGTGTGACGGCGATAATGACCGGGAAGTCCACATTGATAATAGCCGACGTCACATAACTGCCCAACCCTGGCCAGGAGAAAATGACCTCTACCAGGATGGCACCGGTCAGCGAATAGACAAAAGAAAGAGCCAGGACCGTCAGAGTGGGGACGATGGCATTTTTCAGCGCCAGGCGAAAGAGAATGGTCCGTTCGGGGAGTCCGGCAGCCCGAGCCGCGAGAATGTACTTCTCCTGGAGGACCTCCACCATGGTGGAGCGAGTCATCCGAATGGTCAGGCCGATAGCATAAGTCGCCAGGGTGAAGGCTGGCAGGATGATGTGGGCCAGTGCGTCCCAGAAAGCGGGCCAGTTGCGAGTTATAAGAGCGTCTAGCAGATAGAACCCGCTCAGGGTCTGGATGGGCCGGTACAGCGTGGTCTCAATACTCACCCGTCCACCAATGGGAAGCCAGTGGAGTTGGCCGAAGAAAATCAGTTGCAGCAACAGTCCCAGCCAGAAAGTGGGAATAGAGACGGCCGCCACGGCGACCAAACGACTCAGATGATCCAGCAGGCGATTGCGCTGGGCGGCAGAAAGCACACCCAGCGGAATGCCAATGAAGACAGCCATGGCCATCCCGACCAGCACCAGTTCCAGAGTAGCGGGCAGGTAAGCCCGTACATCCTGGATGATAGGCTGATGGGTTTTGATGGAGACACCCAGGTCACCGTGCAGGAGATTGCCCAGATAAGAGAGATATTGAATATAGAGAGGGCGGTCCAGGCCGAGTTTGAGGCGCGCGGCGGCAATCTGGTCAGGGGAAGGCCGGGGGCCCACCCACAGGGCCGCCGGATCGGAAGGCACCACGCGCGCGATGAAGAAGGTGACCACGGAGACCCCGAAGATCACCAGAATTGCCAGCAACAGCCGTCGAACGATATATTCCCAGACCTTCATCGGGCAGGATGTACGTTGCGGCGGCGGCCTGCGGC
>JASFBC010000051.1:0-9688 GCA_036172315.1 Anaerolineae bacterium
TGCTGGGCTACCGGGTGGAGGTGGAGGAGGTCCGCCCGGGCCGGACCCTCTGGGTTACCCTCTGCTGGCGGGCCGATGGCCCAGTGGGAGCCGACTACTTCGTCTCCCTCTCCCTGCTGACGGCGGAGGGGCTGACAGCGGGACAGAAAGTCACCTACCCCGGCCTGGGGACCTTCCCGACATCCCTCTGGCCTCCGGGTGTGGCCTTCTGCGACCGCTACCCCCTGCCCGTGCGGGCAACCGTTCCGGCGACGACGGTGAGCACCCTGGCGGTGGGGCTGACAACTTTCACAGAACGGCTGCCGGTGTATAATAAGGACTGGCGGCTGGGAGACACCTTCCATTTTCTAGGCCCGAGAGTCGTCGTTCCGGATGCTGGGCCGGTACTGGACTACCGCTGGGGGCGCGAGGTCGCGCTGATTGGCTACCGGCTGGAGCGGGCCGTCCTGGTCCCGGGAGAGGAACTGGACCTGACCCTCTACTGGCGGGCGCTGGGGCCGTCTGCCGGTCCCCGCTCGGCGACGGTACAGGTCCTGGGGGACGGCGACTCCAAGATCGCCCAGACCGACCTTCCCCTGAATCTGGAGCCGGGGGAAGTCTGGGCGGACCACCGGCGGATGCCCCTGGCGGCGGATGCCCCGCCGGGAATATACCATCTCAAAGTCGCCGTCTACGACCCCACGGAGGGGAGTAACCTGCCAGTGTATCAGGGGGATTCTCTGCTCCCCGTGAGCGGACTGCTCCCGATTTGGGAAATAAGAGTAACTCCTCTCCCTCCTTACGCCGGGGACCTTCAGCCACCGGGCAGGGTTGGGGTAGATGTCCGTTTCGGAGAGATGATTCACCTTATCGGTTCCACCCTCTCCTCTCACCCAGTGCGGCCAGGGGACTGGATTACCGTTACTCTATACTGGCGGCTTTTGACCCAGACGGATCACCCCGTCAACGGTTTTGTGCATCTTTTAGGAGATGTGGTGAATCCGGCCACCGGCAACCGGCTCTGGGGACAGATGGATAAAATGTTGCCAGTTAACTGGTGGGAAGCGGGCCGGATGTATGAAGATACGTATGCCTTTCAGGTTGTGCCCGATACCCCACCCGGTGAGTACTGGCTGGAGGTAGGATGGTGGGATCCCTACACCCAGGAGCGGTATCTGCCGCAGGTGGTGGGAGGAGAAGTCAGGCTCTCGGAGTGGGGTTCAATATTGCTGAAAAGCATCAGCGTCCGATGATGGACGACGGACGACCGACCCCAGACGATGAGCCGTCGTCAGTGGTCCGTCGTCAGTGATCCGTGGTCCGTTCGCGAGGTTTACCGATGATAGCCGAAGAGTTGACTCCCCGACAGCAGATGATCTTGGAACTGGTGGTGCGGGAATTCGTGCAGACGGGCGCGCCTGTGGCTTCCCGGACATTAGCGGAGAAGTACGGGCTGGACATCAGCCCGGCGACGGTGCGCAACGAGATGGCGCGCCTGGAGGAATTGGGGTACCTGACCCATCCCCACACCTCCGCCGGGCGTCAACCCACCAATGAGGGATACCGCTATTTCGTGGAGCGGCTGCTGCGGGAGACGGAGTTGCCCCTGGCGGAGCGCCGAACCATCGCCCATCAATTCCAGCAGGTCCGGGACGACATAGAGGAGTGGATGCCGCTGGCCGCATCGGTGCTGGCGCACACGGCCAGGGGCGCGGCCCTGGTCACCGTGCCACAAGCCGCCCAGCCCCGCTACCGGCACATGCAACTCATCTCCACCCAGGGCCGCCTGGTCCTGCTGGTCCTGGTCCTCCAGGGCGGCCTGGTCCGCCAGCAGATGCTCACTCTACCCGAGCCGCTGCCCCAGGAGGTGCTCAGCGAGGCGGCGGACCGGCTGAACCAACTCTGCGCCGGTCTCACCGCCGACGAGATTGAACCCCGCATCGGGAGCCTGCCGCTCCTGGAGGCGGATGTGGCCCGGCTGGTGGTGGGGATGATGCAGCGGGCCGGGACTGTTGCCCCCGATGAAATTTATCACGACGGGTTGAGCGAACTCTTCCAGGAGCCGGAATTCCAGGAAGGGCCCCACGCGCAAGGGGTACTGCGGGTCATTGAGGAGCGGAGTTTCTTGGAGGCGATCCTGGCCCACGCGCTGGGCTCCACCGTCGGCAGCGTACGGGTGATGATCGGGGGCGAGGGCCGTTTTGACGAACTGCGGGCTTGCAGCCTCATCCTCAGCCGCTACGGCGTGGCCGGACTGGCCACTGGCGCGCTGGGCGTCCTGGGCCCCACTCGCATGGGCTACGGGCGGGCCATATCCGCCGTCCGCTTCGTCGCGGGCATCCTCTCCGAACTGGTCTACGACGTCTTCGTTGTCCGCACCGAATCCGCACTTCCCCAAACCACAAAATATGAAGCAGAGGGTACGGAGTAGGAGGTCAGCATGGTGGCAGAACCGCGAGAGTCGGAGCCCGGAGTAGCGCAGGCCGCCGGGCCTGTTTTCGCAGGCTTACAGCCTGAGATGGCCGCCGGAGAGGTCTCTACCGTTGCGGCCACCGTAGCGCAGGCTGCCGGACCTGTGGAGGTCGAACTGGAACGACTGCGCCAGGAACTGGAGAAGGTCAGGGCCCAGGCGGCAGAGTACCTGGACGGCTGGCAGCGCACTCAGGCGGAATTCGCCAACTACCGCAAACGGCAGGAAGCAGAATTCCTGGAGCGGGTCCGCCTGAATAACGCCGTCCTCATCGCTCGTATCCTGCCCGTCCTGGATGACCTGGAGCGGGCGATCCAGACCCTTCCCCCAGGACTCCAGAGCCTTACCTGGGTGGACGGCATTTTTCTCATCAAGCGGAAACTGGAGGTCATCCTGGAGGCGGAAGGGCTGAAGCCGATAGAGACGGTGGGGAAATCCTTTGATCCCCTCTACCACGAAGCGGTAACCTACGAAGAAGTCCCCGGCTATGAGGATGGACAGATTATCGGCGAGATCCAGCGGGGGTACATGCTGGGAGAGCGGGTTATCCGTCCCGCACTGGTACGGGTGGCCCGGATGAACCGGCCTTCAGATGCTTCACAGCAGGAGTCGGGATGAGTCAGATCATCGGCATTGACCTGGGCACTACCAATTCCGTCTGCGCGGTGATGATGGGGGGAGAACCCGTCATCATCCCCAGCGCGGAAGGAGAGCGGCTGTTCCCCTCCGTTGTCGCCGTCAACCCCAGGACAGGAGAGCGGCTGGTGGGACAGGCCGCTAAACGACAGGCCATCCTTAACCCTGAGAACACCATCTTCTCCATCAAACGCTTCATGGGGCGGAAGTACGACGACCCCGAAGTCCAGCGGGCCCTTCAAGTTGTCCCGTACCGGGTGACCCCCGCCTCTAATGGCGATGTCCGGGTCTGGATGGGCGGGCGGGAGTACGCCCCGCCGGAGATTTCGGCCATGATTCTGGCCAAAATCAAGGCCGACGCCGAGGCGTATCTGGGCGAACCGGTGACCCAGGCCGTCATCACCGTTCCCGCCTACTTCAACGACAGTCAGCGCCAGGCGACGCGGGACGCCGGAAGAATCGCCGGGCTGGAGGTCCTGCGCATTATCAACGAGCCGACGGCCTCGGCCCTGGCTTACGGGTTGGGCGAGCAGCGGGACGAACTGATCGCCGTCTACGACCTGGGCGGCGGCACTTTTGACATCTCCATCCTGGATGTGGGTGAGGGCGTCTTTGAGGTCCGGGCCACCAGCGGTGATACCTTCCTGGGCGGCGATGACTTTGATCGTCGGATCACAGACTACATTGCTGACGAGTTCGCCCGGAAGCATGGTATGGACTTGCGCCAGGACCGGCGGGCCCTCCAGCGGCTGAAGGAAGCGGCGGAGAAGGCCAAGATAGAACTCTCGTCGGTCCTGGAGACGGAGATCAACCTGCCTTTCATCGCGGCCGACGCCTCGGGCCCTCAACACCTCCAGATGCGCCTGACGCGGGCAAAACTGGAAGCGCTGACGGAGGACCTTATCCTGCGCACGTTGGAGCCGTGCCGTCAGGCGCTGACGGACGCGCGTCTGAAACCCTCGGACATCGGGCAGGTCATCCTGGTGGGCGGACAGACCCGTATGCCTGCCATCCAGCGCGTCGTCGCCGAATTCTTCGGGCGGGAGCCCCATCGGGGAGTCCATCCGGACGAGGTGGTGGCCCTGGGCGCGGCCATCCAGGCCGGCGTCCTGGGTGGCAAGGTGAAGGACATCCTTCTGCTGGACGTCACCCCGCTGACGTTGAGCATTGAGACCCTGGGGGGCGTCGCGACGCCGCTCATTGAGCGGAACACCACCATCCCGGTCCGGCGCACCCGGATTTTTTCCACTGCCACCGACAACCAGACCCAGGTGCAGATTCACGTCGTTCAGGGGGAGCGCCCGATGGCCGCCGACAACAAGAGTCTGGCCTACTTCATCCTGGACGGTATCCCCCCGGCCCCGCGCGGCGTTCCCCAGATTGAGGTGACCTTTGACATCAACGCCGATGGCATCCTCCACGTCTCAGCGCGGGACCGGGCGACAGGGCGCGAGCAGAGTATGCGGGTTGTCCCCTCCAGCGGGTTGAGCGACGAAGAGGTGGAGCGGATGGTCCGGGACGCGGAAGCCCATCGGGAGGAGGACCGGCGGAAGAAGGAGTGGGCGGAAATCCGCAACGCCGCCGACGGCCTCATTTATTCGGCCGGGAAATTGCTGCGGGAGATGGGGGAACTGCTGGAGGGTGCGGCTCGCCGTCGGATTGAGGCGAAGATGCAATCCCTGCAGGAGATTCTGGCAACGAGAGATGTCGCCCAGGTCCGCCGGGCGATGGCTGAACTCTACCGGGCGATGGAAGAGGCGGGCGGACCGGGCGCCGGTGCGCCGGACACCTCTGCCGAAATACCTGGTGCATCGTCTTAAGCGATGAAACGAGACTACTACGAAGTTCTGGGCGTCAGCCGGAATGCCACACAGGAAGAAATCAAGCGGGCCTACCGGCAACTGGCCCGTAAATACCATCCGGATGTTTCCACCGAACCGGATGCCGAGGCTCGTTTCAAAGAGATCAACGAGGCCTACCAGGTTCTCTCCGACCCGGATAAGCGGGCCGCGTACGACCGCTTTGACCACGCCGGGCCGCCCGGAGTCGGCTTTGACTTCGGCTTCCGCGACCCGTTTGAGATTTTTGAAGAGGTCTTCGGCGTGGACTTCGGCTTCCGAACTGGCCGTCGGCGGGGGCCGCGCCGGGGAGCAGACCTCCGCTACGACCTGCGACTTCGGTTTGAGGAAGCCGTCTTTGGCTGTAAGAAGGAGATAGAAGTCACCCGCCTGGAGACCTGCCCGGAGTGCCGGGGGAGCGGCGCCGCGCCGGGCACAACGCCTATCCGCTGTGGCACATGTAGTGGCACGGGCCAGGTCCGGCAGGTCCAGCGCACCATTTTCGGCTCCTTCGTCAACGTGACCCCCTGTCCGGTCTGCGGGGGGACAGGGGAAGTCATCACTACCCCATGCTCGCGCTGCGGAGGTCAGGGCAGGGCCCACGTCACCAGAAAATTACTCGTCAATGTCCCTGCTGGTGTTGATACGGGCACGCAGATTCGCTTGCCCGGAGAAGGAGAAGCGGGGGAGCGGGGTGGACCGCCGGGGAACCTTTACGTCGTCCTGGAGGTGGAGCCGCATCCCTATTTTCGCCGCCAGGGCGACGACCTGCTGGTGGAACTGGGCATCAACGTCGCCCAGGCTGCCCTGGGAGCGCGGGTCACCATTCCCACCCTGGAGGGGGAGGAGCAGATAGACATCCCCCCAGGCACCCAGACCGGTGCCATCTTCCGCCTGCGCGGACGGGGGGTCCCCCACCTGCGGCGGGAGGGGCGGGGCGACCTGCTGATCCTGACGCGGGTGGAGGTGCCGACCAAACTGACCCGTGAGCAGCGGGAACTCTTCCAGAAACTGGCGGAGACGCTGGGCGGCGAATCGGTTGTGGAAATCCGCCAGCCGACCTTTATGGAGCGGCTGCGGGAGGCACTGGGCTTATAAAGTTCGCAGTTGGCACGAAGCAGTAGCGGAGTGCCGTCCGTCGGAACAAAGTTATGAAACGACAATGGCAACTCATCATCGGGCTGGTTATCAGCATCGCCGCGCTGGTGCTGGCCCTGGTCGGCATTGACCTGAAACAGGTGGCGGAGACACTGGCCCGGTCCGACTACCGCTACCTGGTTCCGGGAGTGGTGGCGGTCCTGGCCTACCTGCTGGCGCGCGCCGTCCGCTGGCAGTTGCTCCTGGGGCCGGGGGTCAGCCTGGCCCGCTGTTTCTGGGTGACCAACATCGGCTACCTGGTGAGCAACGTCCTCCCCTTCCGCCTGGGCGACCCGGCCCGCGCAGTGGTCATCGGGCGGGGGGGAGGGGTCTCCATCCCGGCGGCTCTCTCCACCGTCGTGGTGGAGCGGGTGCTGGATATGCTGACCGTTGTAGCCGTGCTGGGCGGCGTCGCCCCCTTTGTGGCCGACTCCGGCCAGGCCGTCAGCGCAGGCATCCTCGCCGGGGCCCTGGCAATAGGGGCGGCGGCGGTGCTTCTCCTGATGGCCTTTCGCCCCCAATGGGGTCAGCGGGCAGTACGATGGGGCCTGGCCCGAATTCCTCGCCTGAACGCCGAACGCTGGGCGCGGGCCTTTGACGGCCTCTTTGACGGCCTGGCCCCTCTGCGCTCTGGTCGGCTCGGCCTCTTCCTTCTCCTCTGGTCGGCCATCGCCTGGGCTTTCGTCGTCCTCGTCTACTGGGTTCTCCTGCAGGCCTTCATCGCCCGTCCTCCCTTCCTGGCCGCCCCCTTCCTGGTCTGCATCCTGGGGTTGGGGATGGCGATCCCCTCTTCGCCCAGCGCGGTGGGCGTTTTCCACGCCATTGCCCGCTACGGGCTGACCATCCCCTTCGGCGTACCGGCGGAGGAGGCTGTCACTGCCGCCTTCGCCATCCACGCCTTCCAGTACATCCTGGCTGCGATCCTGGGCATGATCGGCCTGGCGCGGGAAAGCCTGACCCTGGGCGCCATTGCCCGCTCGGCAGAAAACCTGTCCCACAACCCATAACCCATACTCCATACTCCATACTCCATACTCCATAATCCATAATCCATACTCCATAATCCATACTCCATAATCCCAACCATGCACCTCATCACCGGCGGCGCTGGATTCATCGGTATCAACTATGCCCATCGGCTCCTGACGCGGGGGGAAGAAGTCGTCATCTACGATAACCTCTCCCGGCCGGGCACGGAGAAGAACCTGGAATGGCTGCGGGCGGAGCACGGCGAATGCGCATTCCGGATGATCACGGCGGACGTGCGGGATTTTGAAACCCTGCGCTGGGCTGTACAGGAGGCCGACGTCATCGTCCATCTGGCCGCGCAGGTGGCTGTCACCACTTCGGTGGCGGATCCCCGCACCGACTTTGAGGTCAACGCGCTGGGTACCTTCAACGTCCTGGAGGCCGCCCGTCTCTCCGGCCGAAATCCCATTCTCCTCTACGCCTCCACCAACAAAGTCTACGGCGGTATGGAGGATGTGGCGATCCTGGAGGAGGCCACCCGGTACCGCTATCGGGACCTCCCCTGGGGGGTGCCGGAGACCCAACCGCTGGATTTCCATTCGCCTTACGGCTGTTCAAAGGGCTCAGGCGACCAGTATGTCCGGGACTATGCCCGCATCTATGGCCTGCCGACCGTCGTCTTCCGCCAATCCTGCATCTACGGCCCCCACCAGCAGGGGATGGAGGACCAGGGGTGGGTGGCCTGGTTCATCATCGCGGCGGTCACCGGTCGGCCCATCACCATTTATGGGGACGGCAAGCAGGTGCGGGATGTGCTCTTTGTAGAGGACTTGCTGGACGTCTACGACGCGGCGGTGGCCCGGATAGAGGTCGCGGCCGGGCAGGTCTACAACATCGGTGGAGGGCCGCAGAATACCCTTGCCGTCTGGGCGGAGTTTGGCCCGATGCTGGAACGGCTCCTGGGCCGCCCCATTTCCGTTTCGTATGGGGACTGGCGCCCGGGTGACCAGCGGGTCTACATTTCCGACATCCGCAAGGCCGGGCGGGAACTGGGCTGGGTGCCCCGGGTGGGGGTGGAAGAGGGCATCCGGCGGCTCTATGAGTGGGTAAGCCAGGCACTTTGAGAGATGCCCGGCACATACTCCGATATGGATATCTACGCTCTCCTCTGGTTCGCGGGAGCGCTGGTGACTCTGCTCTGGCTGGAGCGATGGATTCACCGGCACCTTCAGGGAGTGGCCCTGCTGGCGGCGGGCGACCGGGAAGTGGCCATCTGGCTCTACGCGCTGCCCCTGTTGCCGGGAGTTGTCCTCCACGAACTGAGCCACGCGCTGGCCGCGTACCTGCTCGGCGCGCGGGTGGGGCGGGTCTCCGTCCTTCCGGTCCGTCAGGGAGACCGCATCCAGTTGGGCTTCGTACCGGTGGAGCGGACGGGGCCTGTGCGCACCGCGCTCATCGGTCTGGCCCCGCTGCTGATTGGCTGTCTGGTGCTGATTCTCATTGGCCATCTGGGGCTGGGACTGGGGCCGGTGGGGGCGGCGCTGGCCGGGGCGGATTGGGCCGGAGCGTGGAAACACCTCCGATCGGTGGTCCAGGCCCGGGATGCCTGGGTATGGATATATCTGGCCTTCGCCGTCAGCAACACCATGCTCCCCAGCCGCTCCGACATGCGGGCCTGGCCTGTCCTGGCTCTCTTTTTCGCCCTGGTGGTCGGGCTGATGCTGGCACTGGGCCTGGGCCCGGCACTGGCGGTCCCCCTCTCCGCGACCCTCCGCTGGCTGGCCGCCGCCTGCACCCTCACCGTTCTGGTAGACCTTCCCTTCTTCTCTCTCATTTTTCTCCTGGAGCAGGCCCTGAGTCACCTGAAGGGAGTACGGGTGGAGTACCGGTAAGCGGAGTGGTGTGCCTCTGTGGCCCACTTGCATTTTATGGCTTTGGAGTAAATATTCGCAAGAGGACTACCTTTGCACTTTACCAACTGGATAAGGATAATTGTAAGCCAATCTGCTGTTGGCTGAGGCCAGCCTGGAATTGGATTTCCAGCCAGGAGAGGAGATTGAGTTGGTGTTCTTTCTGGATTGTGCGGCGCGCATCGCCCCAAGTTGCCAGATGGTCATGGGCAGCACGTTGCTCATCCAGGAAGCAAGCCCAGCAGGCGATCAAGGTCCAAAAGCGCAAGATTGCCTCTGCGGTCATGAGTTGGTAGTGATCTGACCCGAGCAGGTCTTTGGCATCTTCGAAGAAGACTTCGATACTCCAGCGGATGGCCAGGATATTGATAACCGTCTGCGCATTTGCTTGCAACAGAGTAGAGCCCCAGTAGCGGATGGACTTGAGCGGAGCCTGCACGTCGTGGCAAGGGATGAGCAAGAGCACTGGCCCGAGTTTACGAACGTGCGTGCGCAGGGAATGGACATACACCTTTTGTCCACCTTCCTGGGAAGGCCAGATGGCTTCCTGCCAATCTTCGGGCTGCAGTCGTGTCGCATACTCTGCCAGGGTCATCCGGTGGCGAGTACCATCCGGGTCAATCAGGCGCATCTTGCGATTGCTCTTGAGAGCGCCACTCACCTCCCAGCCGCACTCTTGAGCCGCTTTGCGAACCGCCTTGCAGTGGAACCAGCTGTCAATCAGCACGTGCGTCTGAGTGCCTTCCACA
>JASFBC010000052.1:0-14302 GCA_036172315.1 Anaerolineae bacterium
CCGGGGGGTGGGTCCTGGGTTCCGGCGGAGTGCCAGGCACTTCCGGAAGTGCCTGGCACGTTCTGTTCAGGCAGGCCTACACCTTCACCACCTTCACCCGCGTATCATAGAAGACGGCCGAGCCGCCCACCGGGTCCACCAGGCAGGTGTTCTTGAGATACGGGTCCACCCGCATCGCGGCATTGGCGTGGACCCCCGTCGCCCGGCGCGGGTCGCCCTTGACTACCTGGCCGTCTATCACGATGTCTGAGGCGCCGTAAGCCCAGTGGCCGTGTCCCAGGCTGAAGGCCACCACCCCCGGCCGCAGACCCTGGACCCCCTTGACCTTTCCCACCATCGGCTTTTTCTGCCCGTTCCCCAGGTCCCAGACCCCTTCAGGGTTATCGGGCGAGACGACTTTCACGGAGTCGCCGTCCGTCAAGCCCAGGCGGGCCGCATCCTGCGCGTTGAGCAGGACATAATTCTCCGGCGCCACACCCAGAAGCCAGTAATTGGAGATGGTGCGGCTCTTGGTGTGGAAGATTTCCCGGTAGGTGATGAGGACCAGGTCATAGCCGGCCTTCTCGTCCTCCAGCGGATTGCCCAGGACGTCCTGGGGGGCCGGGATGTAGGTCGCGCAGCCGAAGTACGGCTTCCCGGTCATCGCGCTCTTGGTGGTGGCTGTCTTCTCCTGATAGAGGTTGACCAGTTTACCGTACTTGTTCTTCACTTGCGCGCCCACGTAGGCTTTTGCAAACTCCTGGAAGCGGCCGCCCCGGTTGAGGACATAGACCACCTTCCGCCACAGGTCCTCCCCCACGATGGCCTTCCACCGGTCGGGGTCAAAGACGCTCCTCGGCAGATGCCGTCGGGCCTCCAGGAAGAGGCGAACCTCATCGTCGTCCGCGTCGGGGACGGCGTCGGAGCCGTCTTCTTTCTCCCCAAAGGCCAGGTTGGCAACCATCCGCAGGTAGAGGTCGTCCGGATGGGTGAGGGGGACGCCTTCGCCCAGGCCGTTGGGGCCGAAGTTGGGCAGGCCCAGCGCCTCTGCCAATCCCAGGAGCATCGCCTCCAGAGAGAGGGGCATCTCCTGCCCGTAGACCTTTACCATCTCCGTGAGAGGCGGGATGACCGGCTGGCGCACGGGCTGGACCTTCCAGGCCACCGACGGATGGGACCCGACGAACTCCCACCGCTCCAGGTAGGAGAAGTCGGGGAAGATGTAGTCGGCGTACATGGAGGTCTCGCCCACGATGATGTCCGAGGCAACGATGAGGGGGATCTTCCTGGGGTCTTTGAGAACCTCTATGTTGGTGTTTCCGGCGGGCAGGGAATAGACCGGCGTACCCATATAGATAAAGAGCATCTTTACAGGGTACGGGTAAGCGTCGCCGATAGAGGGGATGATCTCCTGATAGACATCCGAGGAGAGGGGATACCAGTTCCGCTTCGCCGGGTACTGCCCGTCGTAGAGGGTGGTGTCCTGCCACTTGACCTCATGGCGGATGATGCTGATGCCGAAGGGGGAGAGGGCGCCGGGATTCATTGTGCCCAGGTCAAAGGGGCCCTTGGTCTTGGAGCCCAGGTAGTCGTAGGTGGTGGCCTTGATCATCCCGCCGGCCCAGTCGTAGTTGCCGATGAGAAGGCTGAGGGTGAACCAGGCCACCACGTTGTAGAAGCCGTTGGTATGCTGGGAGACGCCCCGATGGATATCTACCGCCGCCCGTTTCCCGTGGCTGGTGAACTCCCGGGCCAGTTCCACGATGTCCTCGGGCCGGATCCCGGCCTCGGCGGCGTACTCCTCAATGGTCATCTTCTCCGCCGACTCTTTGAGGACCTGCATCCCGCTCTTGACCGGGATAGACTTGCCGTCCGGGCTCCGCAGCGTGGTATCCACGAAGAGGTCGCCCACCACACCGTTCTCGGCGTCGTTGGGGTCAAAGGCCACCGGCTTGCCCTCTACCATGGTGACCAGCAGGTCGTAGGCATACTCCTTGCCGTCAGGGGTGACGTAGACGGTGACCTTTTTGCCTTCTTTCTCCACTTCCTGTTTGGTGGTGAGGCCCACTTCGGCGGCCCGCAGGAAAGCGCCAGGGGTGCCGTCCTCGCCGATCTTCACCAGCCAGACGGCGTTGGTCCAGGTGGGCTCCCCGGCCGCTTTGGCAGCGGCGGTGTTGGCATTGCGCAGGAAAGTCTCGTCGTACCGCCCGTTCTCTATGATCCAGCGGATCAGCCCCATAGCGATGGCGGCCTCGGTGCCGGGCCGGTTGGGGACCCACTTCCAGGCCCGGGAAGCCATCTTGGAGAAACGGGGGTCTATCACCGCGTACTTCAGCCGCCCCTCGGTCAACCCCTCGGTGATTTTCACCACCCGCAGGGGCGGGCCGTAGTTCCCCTCATAGAGATTGGCCCCCACGAAGATGACGAACTCGCTGTTGCCCAGGTCCGCCTGCCAGTAGAACTTGGCCCCGCCGGAGAACTTGCCGTCCACGAACTGCTCCGACAGGGCCTTGCTCCCAAAGTATAGAGAACCCTGGCAAACGGTGGTGTGGCCGTGACGGTTGACGGTACCCAGGCCGCTGCCGAAGAAGCGGTGGAGGAGGTCCGAACGGCCGCCTTTGAGCCGCCCCCACATCAGCACAATCTGGTTGTTCTTCGGCCCCAGGTCGGGGTGATCGGGGTCAATCATAGCGTCCAGGTAATCGGCGAACTGGGCCTTGAACTCCTCCACCAGGCCCTTTTTCTTCTCCGGGTCTTTCTCCGCCCAGATCTTCTTGACGAAGTCCCCCATTGCTTTCATGACCTTGGGGTCGCGGATTGCCCAGAGTTCCCGGAGGCCCTGGACGTGCCCTTCGCCGAAGAGGTCGCCGCCCTCCACGATCTCCCGGATCGCCTGCTCAAAGGGGATGGTGATCCACTGATTCTCTCCCCGCTGGGTGCCGGGCTTGCGTTTGAGGACGGTGCGGACGCGGTAGGGGTCATAGGTGGTCTGGATGCTGGCCTGCCCTTTGGGGCAGATGTAGCCGTCTATCGGGGCCACCTCCCGCAGGGGCGTCTGGTACGGCAGGTGGGGGTACAGGTTCCAGGGGGAGTACGGGTTGCCGTCTATCTTGGCCGCCACCCCGTCCAGCAGCCGGACCTTGATGCCGCACTGGGTGTTGCACTGCTGGCAGACAGTGTAGATGACGTTGCCCGGCTCGGCCAGCGGGTAGTATATCCCTCCACCGTCCGGGTCTATTTTCGCCAGCACGTTCATTGCCTGATGGAACAGCGCCGTCCCTCCCACGAAAGCCGATAAGGTCAGAAATTCCCGTCGGGTCAGTTTCATTGTTCCCTCCTTGACAGGTCGCAAGTCGCAGATTGCAGGGCTACGCCCGAGCCTCCTCCGCCCGCAAGGGCAGGAGCCAGAGGCCCAGGGCCAGAATGAGCGCACCTATGCCGATGCAAAAGAAGGTCACACCCCACTCCACCCAGGTGGGGGAATAGAAGCGGTAGACCCAGTGGGGTTCCATAAAGGCGCGGCCGATGCCTGGCAGTTCCTCTGCGGCAAAGCCCGGCAGGACGATGTTCCAGCGGATGCCGATGAAGCCGATCGTCGCGATCAGCGCGGCGACCCCGGTCCAGAAGGCGCTCTTGCGGCCGGGGAAGGTCAGGATGAGCATCGGGCCCACCAGCCCCATGCCCATGCCCAGGATCCAGAAAATCCACCAGTTAGGGCCGAAGAGCTGTTCATAGATGGGGATGAAGTGGGCCGGGACGGTGCCGTAGAGGCTGACCAGAATCTCGGCGATCTCCATCAGAAAGTCCACGAAGAGCAGAAGGGCCAGCAGCCGGCCCAGCCCGATGACCTCTTCCTGATACTCCCCCAGGCCGTTGGGCACGATAAAAGCGACAACGGTGGTGAGGAGGGCGCCGCCGGAGGCCAGGGCGGAGACCAGGAACATGATGGGGAAGAGGCCGCTGTACCAGTAGGCCCGCGCGATGGTCACCGCGAAGACAGCCCCCGTTCCACCGTGAAAGGCGATCGCCAGCGGGATACCGATGGTCGCCAGGACCCATACCACTTTTCGGTCCCGCTCCATAGCCCGGGGGCTCAGGTCCCGCACCCCGAAGGTGAGCAGCCGGTAGAGGCGGGCCTTCCCGCCGCGCCCTTCGGCCCCGTGGACGAAACTGGGCCGCATCACGAACCAGATTTCGGCGGTCAGCAGGATCAGGTAGAGGGTATAGAGCCAGACGATCCAGGCCAGGGGGGAAGTGATGCCGGGGTGGAGGAAAACGAAGAAGAACCGCTCCATATGCCCCAGGTCCAGCCAGACAAAGAGGAGCGCGGTCAGGAGAGAGACCAGCGCGATGAAAAGGGCCAATCGTCCGATGCGCTCAAACCGCTTCATCCCGAAGACGTAGACCAGGGATGAGATAAGGAACGCGCCGGCGGAGAGGCCGATAAAGTAGATGTAGAAGGCCAGCCACATCGCCCAGGGGATGGGGGTACTCCAGCCCACGTTCAGCATCCCCTGGGTCAACCGGTTGATCAGCCCTGGCAGGCCGATGGCCAGGAGAATTCCGCCAGCGATGGCGATGACGAGTGCACGTTTGCCCATGTTCTCCTCCTACAGCAGATAATAGACACTGGGTTCGGTGCCCAGTTCTTCCTTGAGGCGGATGGCCCGGGGGGAGGCGGCCATTTGGGCCACCAGGCTCTCCGGGTCGTTCAGATCGCCGAAGATGCGGGCCTGGCCGATGCAGGTGGTCACGCAGGCCGGCAGCATCCCCTTCTCCAGCCGGTGGATGCAGAAGTGACACTTGCGGGCGTTGCCGATGGGAGAACGCCAGGGGTTACCCGGCTCCCGCTGGACTTCCTCCCCGTACTCAAAACTGGGCATCACATCCCAGGGGGCCACCTCCGGCGTCTGTCCGGCGGTGTAGAAGGTGCCGAAATCAAAGGAGCGGGCGCCGTAGGGGCAGGCGGAGATACAGTACCGGCAGCCGATGCAATCATCGTAGTCCACGACAACGATGCCGTCGGCCCGCTTGTAGGTGGCCCGCACCGGGCAGACCCGGACGCAAGGGGGGTTCTGGCACTGGAGACAGGGGCGGGAGATAAACCGCCGGGCCACGTTCGGGTAGGTGCCGAACTCCTCATCTATGACCACGTTGTAGACGACGCCTGGGGGAAGTTTGTTCTCAGCCTTGCAGGCAATGGTGCAGGCGTTGCAACCCACACATTTGCGGGTGTCAATCACCATCCCCCAGTGACGCTGATGGATGGGCTTTTTCAGCGCCCGCTGCAGGTCTTCGTACATCTGCAGGACGACACTCTTGATCTCGGTTTCTACGAGTATAGGACGACTCCTTTCCTTACGACGATGGTTTTGTCCAGGCCCACGTGCCAGAGACTTTTGGAAGCGCCTGGCACGTTCTGGAAGCCGCCCCCAGTTCCCCCGGCGTGTTAAAGTTGACAAAAGACTGCCGTCCGCCGCTGAAGGCGGCGATCTCCTCCTCCCCAACGTACCGCACCCGCACCCGGGGATAGAGGTCCAGCGGACAGAGTTCCCTCGCGGCCAGCATCTGACCAATGACCGGCAGGCAGGAGCGAGCGTAGACGGCGTGCAGCGGCTCCAGGTGGCCGTCCACCTCAGGCACTACCGCGTCCCACTCGGGGGCCTGCTCCAGCAGATAGGCCAGCAGGGCTGGGTCCAGGAAGGGCATGTCGCAGGCGACGACCAGGCAGTGGGGATGACGGGCGGCGGCCAGGGCGGTGTAGATGCCCGCCAGCGGCCCGCCTCCGGGGACCAGGTCCTCCATCGCAGGGAGCCCCAACCAGGCGAGGCGGCCGGCGCCCTGCCCGACCAGCAGTACCTCGTCCGCCACCTGGCTCAGGGCCTCCACGATCCACTCAATCATCCGGCGGCCCCGGAAGAGAAGCAGGGGCTTATCCGCTCCCATTCGTCGGCTCTGCCCACCGACCAGGACCGCGCTGCTGGAGGCCATCTCCCCTCCTTACGGAAGCCTTGTCCGGCGAGCCTGCGCCCATCGGGCCATCTGCTCCAGGAGAATCCCCCCGCTGAACCCCAGGGCCAGGTTGCTGGTGGCGAAGCCCACACCGGCGGCGACCAGCGCGACCCCTACCTCCATCCAGCCCCGCAGGTCCCGGGCCAGCCGGGCATGTTGAACGCCCACGAAGGCCAGCAGCGCTCCCAGGACCGGATACGGGACCAGGGCCAGGAAGGGGAGCGCGTTGCCGTCCACGAAGAGGGCCAACGCCAGGCAGAGCGCGCCCATCAGGAGGGGAGCCATGCCGGTGCGCGCGCCCAGTCGGTAGTGGGCGGTAAGGCCACCGGAGCCGTGGCAGACGGGGAGCCCTCCGAAGAGGACGGCGATCAGTTGGGAGACCCCTATAGTCGCCAGCAGGTTGCAGGGGGTAACCCGTCCCGCCCGTTCTCCGAAGTACACCTGGGCGGTGTTGACCGTGGCGAAGACGGCGTTCCCCAGAGTGAGGGGGATCTGGGGGAGCACCAGCCAGAGGAGCGCGGCGGTCAGGTCGCCCGGTTGAGGGAGAGCAGGGACCGGCAGGGCCAGCCCCAGGCGGACCGTCCCCAGGACCCGCGCCGCGCCGCCGACGGTGAGAGCCGCCAGCCCGCCGAAAGCCAGAACCGGCAGGGCGGCGGGCCAGCGGTGGCTGCGGAGGGCCCAGAGGAGGATGACCACCGTCAGCACAGCCAGCATCCACCCGACAGGGACAGCCCGCGCAGCCAGGTGAATCACCCGCTCCTCGCCGCCCGGGACCACCTGAGGGCGGGAGGCCAGCGCCAGGCCGCTGCGGACCAGCATCAGCCCCAGGCCCAACTGAATGCCCCGGATCACCGGCCGGGTGAAAAGCCGGTCCAGCCAGCGGGGCGCGTCGGTGAAGGCAAAGAGGAGCAGGAGGAGGCCCATCCACCACCCCGCTGCCGTTACCGTACTGCCAGGCAGTCCCCGCGCGATGGCAATGGCCGCCACCGCCTTCAGCGGCTGGACCGGGATGGGCAGGCGGTAGAAGAGGCCAGCCAGGATGTAGGCCACGCCGACGCCGAAGAAGACGCCCGTGGACGACAGGCCGTTCACCGCGATCAGCGTCACCGCCAGCGGGACCAGGGTGCCCAGGTCTCCCAGAGCGCCGCTGATCTCCCCCCAGAAAGAAGCGCGGTCAAGGGAGGAAGACGCCATAGCAATTTCCATTGGTCACTACCTTATAGTTGCCTTTATTGTAAAAGATGAGAAGGGAGATGTCTATCGGGGAAAGTCGGGAAATTTGTCGGGGAAAACCCGCCATCGGGGTGTGGGGGAAAACCTGACACCTGAGGTTTTTATTCCAGCAACCCGATCTCCAGCGCGTAGCGGACCAGGTCGGCCCGGCTGTGCAGGCCCAGTTTGGCCATCAGCCGCGCCCGGTAGGTCTCCACCGTTTTGACGCTGAGGTAAAGCGCATCGGCGGCCTGCTGGTTGGTGTACCCCAGCGCGATGAGCCGGAGCACTTCCCGCTCCCGGGGGCTCAGGGGAACCTTTGTCCCCTGTATTTCTGGACGCGCGCTCCGGTCCACCATATCCTCCAGAAGCCGTCGGGCGTGCTCAGGGTGCAGATAGACCCCGCCGTGGTAAACGGTGCGGATGGCGGAGAGGAGTTCCTCGGCGGCGGCCCGCTTGAGGAGGTACCCGACGGCGCCCGCCCGCAGCGCTTCCCGCAGGTACTCTTCGTCCTCGTACATGGTCAGCATCAGCACCCGCGTCTCCGGGGAAGCCTCCCGGATGCGCGGCAGTGCCTCCAACCCGCCCAGCCGGGGCATCGCCACATCCAGGAGCAACACATCCGGCCGCAGGTCCCGCACCCTCGCCAGCACCTCCGCGCCGTCCCGGGCCTCTCCCACCACCTCTATGTCGGCCTCCGCGTCCAGCAGCATCCGCAGCCCTGCCCGCAGGACGGCGTGGTCATCGGCCATCATCACCCGAATCCGTGCCATCTTTCCCCCGGGTGAAGCGACGGTCACCTCTCCGATGACCGTCACCGATCGGCACTTCCAGCAGGATCATCGCCCCGGCCCCTGGGGCGGATTCCACCGTCAGGCGGCCGCCCACCAGCGAGGCCCGCTCCGCCATCCCGGAGAGCCCCAGGTGGCCCCTGCGCTGCGCTGCCATCGCTTCTTTCACGTCAAACCCTCGCCCGTCGTCCTCTACGATGAGGACAACGGTATCCCCGCGCCGCTCCAGAATGATGCTCACAACCGTCCCGGCCCGCCCTCCAAACACGGGCACCGCTATGTCCTGGATCAGCCCCTCCTCCGTCTGCAGGACCTCCCGATGATACGGCTCACCCGCTTCCACCCGGTTCGCCGTCAGCAGGTCCGGCGGGAAGCCCCCCTCAAAGGAATGGGCCAGGAGATTTCCCCGGAGGTCCACAACAAATGCGTAGCGCACGTCCTCATTGTTCCGGACGGTCTCCCGCGTCAGGACATAGAGGCTGTAGAGGTTATTGGTCAGGATGAGGTCGGTGCTGCGGAAAGCCAGGTCGCGGGCAACGGAGAGAGCCCGCTGCTCTATCTCCCGCTCCAGATTCCGGGCCAGGGTCGTTCGGGTCTGAACCGTCAGGCCCAGGCCAAGGACAGCGATCATCAGCAGGGCGATGCCCATAATCTTGACCCGCAGGCTGACCCCGCCGATCGTCGGCCAGAGACGGGCCCAGAGACGGCGAAACCGTCCCTTCATTTCAGCCCTCCCACTGCGTCCAGGACTCCTCGCGCCGACTCGTAGAGGCTCTCGTCCCCCGGGAGAAACCGGTCCACCCCTAACAGGGCCAGGACCTCCCGCCCTTCCCGGCTCCGGTCCATCCCCAGGAGCGCGGCGCGCAGTCGGGCCCGAAGGTCCGGGTCCAGTCCCTGCGGGGCGACGACGGGCGGCGCGCCGAAAGGCTCCGACTCCCAGAGGACGCGCGTCCGGTCCCGGTAGAAGGCATCCTGTTCCAGCAGCGCCTGACAGACCAGATTGTCCACCGCTGCGCCATCCACCCATCCTTCGGCCACCGCGCGGACGGAGTTATCGTGGCTGTAGGTGAAGAGGGTGCGGGCAAAGAACCCCTCCGGCGTCTCGCCGTTGGCCTTGAGGAGGGCCAGCGCGGCCATATAGCCGGAGAGGGAGAGGGGATCAGTAAAGGCAAAGACGGTGCCGCGCAGGTCCTCCCAGCGGCGGGCGGGGCTATCGGCCGGGACGATGATGTAGGACTGGTAGGTGGTCGCCCCACCCACTTGAGGGACGGCCAGCAGGTCCATCCCAAACTCCTGCTGGCCCTGAACGTAGGCACCGGTGCAGATGAAGGCCAGGTCTACCTGACCGGTGCGGATCAGTTCGTTGGTCTCGGCGTAGGTGGCCTGCTGGACCAGTTCCACAGGCCGGCCCAGTTCTTCGGACAGATACTCGGCCAGCCGGTCGGAGGTATGGAGGGTGCTCTGAGGGGAGAGGATGGCGGCGGCGACACGCAGAGGTGGGGGGGGCTGGAGGGAATCACAAAAGGGGTGGGGGAAGGCTCCATAGCCCGCAGGCTGACCTGGCGGTAGGTCGGTCGGGTGCAGGCGGTCAGCAGCAGGATGCCTGCGAGGAGGAGAAAGATTCTCCGGCCGAATCTCATGCGGGAAGCTCCTCTGGAGACGGGTACGGGTTCTGCAGACAACCTGCAGGGCCATCCGGACAGTCCCTCACCCCTCCCCCTGGGCGGCGTAGCCGCCGGGGGTGGGGTGAGAACACCCCCACCGGCCCTCCGAACATCAGCATCCTACATGATACCCGCTTCGCGCCGGATTGCAACCGCAGGCACGCGGGCGGCAGGCCGCCAGGCCTGGGGGTGCAGGCGAACAGCCTGCGCTATTATGAACGGCACTTCACTTCGTTTCGTGCCTTATTACGAACTGCAGCGCAGTGGCGTCTGCGGCACTCCACTTCGTTTCGTGCCTTATTACGAACGGTTTCGTGCCTGACTACGAACGGCGCTATCGCGGCATCACCACCGGGCAGATAGAGAGCCGCTCCCGCAGCACCTCTGGGAGCCGCTCGTCCTCCAGAGAGATACCCAGCCGGTCCGCCAGGAAGCAGCAGAAGCGCTGCTCCTCCAGGTCGCCGTCGGCGTCCTGGAAGCAGGTTTCCAGAGCCTCCAGTGCTTTCCCCTGATTGGCCGCCGTGAAAATGGCATCTGCCTTCATTGTACACCTCCTCATTGCCCATCGGGTTCCTGCAGAAGGGAGAGCACCGGCTCCCCTTCTTCTGCGCCCGTTTCCTCGCCCAGCACCGCTCGCTCCAACCGGGCCACCCGCTCCTCCAGTTCCAGGTAACGGTGGCTGATTTCCTCCAGCGCCCCTGCCAGTGGGTCGGTGATACGGCCGTGCTCCAGCGCGGTCTCCGGACGGGCGCCGTTGCCCAGCCGGGCCCCATGGGCCGGCACCCCCACCACCGTCGTGTGGGCCGGCACCGACCGCACCACCACCGAACCCGCCCCGATACGGGCATAGGCCCCAGCAGAACGGCCCCCGCACCGATGACTACCTCCTTGCCGACCGTAGGGTGCCGCTTCGTCCTCTGGCGGCTGGTCCCACCCAGCACCACCCCCTGGTAGAGGATCACGTCGTCCCCGACCTCCGCCGTCTCGCCAATGACCACCCCCATGCCGTGGTCAATGAAGACCCGCCGCCCGATGCGGGCGCCGGGGTGAATCTCCACTCCGGTCAGTGCCCGGTTCAGGTGGGAGACCAGGCGGGCCAGCAGGTAGCGGCGCTTCCGCCAGAGAAAGTGAGCAATCCGGTGAAGCCACAGCGCGTGAACCCCCGGATAGCACAGGATGACTTCCCACTTGGACCGGGCCGCCGGGTCGTTCTCCCGCGCGGCCTGGATGTCTTCCTGAAACCGTTCTATCGCGCGACGGATCCCTTCAGGCACCCACGTACCGGGCATAGACTCCTTTCGCCTCCGCTTCGTCCGTTGCTCCCTTCACCAGGGTCCGGCCGTCGGCAAAGATGGTAATCTCGTAGGGCTCGGCCCGGAACCGAAGCAGAT
The DNA here is from genome assembly GCA_036172315.1 of Anaerolineae bacterium. Lineage (GTDB taxonomy): Bacteria > Chloroflexota > Anaerolineae > B4-G1 > DUEL01 > SpSt-77. Next base: position 11,050 of record JASFBC010000052.1, read on the forward strand.
ACTCGTTCTGGAAGACCTCTCCCACCCTCCCCAGCCGGTCGGCCAGCCGGTCCAACGGGATGGGGACATCCCCGTGCGGGGTAATCTGGAAGGCGTCCTCTCCGCAGAGTTCCACCACCCGGTCCGTTTCCCGCGCAGCCAGGAAGTCAAACCGCCCCTCGTCGCAGGCCGGACAGCGGCTGTCCCCCTTACGGAGCGAGAACACCTCCCACACCCCTTCCCAGACGTCCACAAATACCAGCGGCGGGTCGGGCTCCACCTGCCCGGTGAGCACCTTCAGCGCCTGAACGACCTCCAGCGAGGCGACGACATTCACCGCCGCCCCCAGGACGCCGACGGTGTCGCAGGTGGGCGTTGTCCCCGGCGCCGGTTTTTTCACCAGCATACACCGGAAACAGATCGTTCGGCCGGGCAGGAAGGTCGTCGTCATCCCATAAGTGGCGACGACCGCGCCGTAGACCCAGGGCCGCCGATGCTTGACGCAGACATCGTTGATCAGGTAGCGGGTCTCAAAGTTGTCCGTCCCGTCCACTACCAGGTCCACCCCGTCCAGGAGCCGCTCCGCGTTGCGGGGGGAGAGGTCGGCCACCACCGGCTCCACCCGGACTTCGGAGTTGATATGGGCCAGTTTTCGGGCTGCTGCGACCGCTTTGGGCAGGCTTGCCGCCACGTCCGTTTCGTCAAAGAGGACCTGCCGCTGCAGGTTATGCAGTTCCACCACGTCCCGGTCAATCAGGCGCAGGAAGCCAATGCCGGCGCGGGCCAGCCCGTCGGCGATGACAGTGCCCAGCGCGCCGCAGCCGACAACGGCGGCGCGGGATGCGCGCAGTCGCTCCTGCCCCTGGGAGCCGATCTGGGGCAGGAGGAGCTGTCGGGCGTAGCGGTTCGGTCGGGTCATCCTATCGTTCAATGGGACGGTTACCCTCGGAGAAGTCGCATAGAGTTTGCCGCCTGCGCCAGAGCAGGGGCGTCGTTCACGCCGTCGCCGATCATTACGACGGTGTGCCCTTGGGCCTGATACTCCTTCACGATCCGGGTCTTGTCCTCCGGCAGCAATCCGGCGCGGTAGGCCACGCCGAGTTGCTCCGCCAGCGGCGCGGCCACCCGTTCATCATCGCCGGTCAGCAGTTCAATATGCCTGACGCCGCCCGTGCGCACTGCGGCCAGCGCCTGGGGGACCTCGGGGCGGAGCGTGTCGGCAGCGGCCAGGACACCGATGATACGGCCGTTACAGGAGACGAGCAGCGTCGTTTTGCCCTGTTCTTCCAGTTGTCGCACCTGGGGGAGCGATGCCGCTTCTGGCAGGAGGCGGCGGCTGCCGACGGCCACATCTTTCCCGTCCACCCGGGCCCGCACCCCCAGGCCAGGGATGGCCGTGAAATCCTGGGGCTCAGATAATGGCAGTCCCCGGGCACGGGCCGCCGCACGCACGGCTTCGGCCAGCGGATGCTCCGAGTACCGTTCGGCGGAAGCGGCCAGGGCGAGAACTTCGTCGGTGGCTCCGCCGTCCAGCGCGATCCCGTCTGTGATTTGTGGACGGCCCAGTGTCAGCGTGCCGGTCTTGTCCACCAGGAGCACGTCGGCACGTGCCAGTGCCTCAATGTACCGGCCGCCCTTGATCAGCAAACCGCGTTTGTGGACGGGCCATCTACGTCCTCTTTCCCCCAACGGAGCGCACGGCGCACGGATCTCCCGCCCCGGCTTACAGCAGGCCTACAAGCATCCGGCGACGGTCAGGCCGGCCTCCCCCTCGGCGAAGAGGTCGGTGCTCAGGTACCGCTCGCCGGTATCGGGCAGGACGGCAACGATCATTTTCCCCACGTTCTCCGGGCGGGCCGCCACCTGGAGGGCCGCCCAGGCCACCGCGCCGGAGGAGATGCCCACCAGGATGCCCTCTTCGCGGGCCAGCCGCCGGGCCGTGCGAGCGGCGTCGTCATCCGTCACCTGGATGATTTCGTCCACCAGGTCCAGCCGGAGGACATCGGGGATGAACCCTGCGCCGATGCCCTGGATGCGGTGCCGGCCGGGCTTCCCGCCGGAGAGGACAGGGGAGGCCATCGGCTCCACCGCCACGGCCCGCAGCGAGGGCTTGAGGGGCTTCAGGGTTTCGGCTACACCGGTGATGGTCCCGCCCGTGCCGACCCCGGCAACGACGATGTCCACTGCGCCGTCGGTATCTCGCCAGATTTCCAGTGCGGTGGTGCGGCGGTGGATGTCGGGGTTGGCAGGGTTTTTGAACTGTTGGAGGAGCAAATACCGGGAGTCCTGGGCGGCCAGTTCCTCGGCCCGCCGGACCGCGCCCTTCATCCCCTCCTCGCCAGGGGTGAGGATGAGTTCGGCGCCCAGGGCGCGCAGGAGTTTGCGCCGCTCCACACTCATCGTCTCGGGCATCGTCAACACCAGCCGATACCCCCGCGCCGCGCAGACAAAGGCGAGGGCGATGCCGGTATTGCCGCTGGTCGGCTCTATCAGAATGGTGTCCGGGCCGATTTTCCCCTCCCGCTCCGCCGCCTCAATCATGCTGACACCGATGCGGTCTTTGACGCTGGCGAGGGGGTTGAAGCACTCCAGTTTGACCAGCACCGTTGCCTCCAGCCCAGCGGTGAGGCGGTTCAGGCGGACCAGAGGGGTATCGCCGATGGTCTTGGTGATGTCACTGTAGATACGGGCCATGCTGTCTCCTTTATCTTATCGGTGGATGCGAGTCAGTTGGGAGGGCGCAAAAGGTCAGGAATCGGGCTCCCCGGCTGCCTGGGCGCATACATCCTGAAGGGTCACACTATCCAGCACGTTGGCGACTGCCGCCGATGCTTTCTGCCAGAGGCAACGGGTTATGCAATCCCTGGCCCGGGGGCACCGTTGCTCGCCGCCCGGCGCTACGCAGTGCACCAGCGCGATGGGTCCCTCTACGGCGCGGATAATCTCGCCGACGGTAATCTGGGAGGGATGTCGCTTCAGGCGGTATCCCCCGGCGGGGCCCTTCACGCCCTGGACCAGCCCGGCCTGCTCCAATCTGCGGAACAACTGGGCGATGTAATCGGGGGAAATCCCCTGCCGTCGGGCGATTTCCGCCCGGGAGATCGGGCCCTCCCCATCGTGAAGGGCGACTTCTGCCATCGCGCGGACGGCGTATCGGCCTCGGGTAGAAAGTCTCATAGCATCTTAATTATAGCATAGTTGAGTATTTTTGTCAACATTAGGGTGACTCGGTAAGATTTTTATTGGGGATAGCAGCGGCCCCGGCTCTGATGCC
>JASFBC010000053.1:0-18265 GCA_036172315.1 Anaerolineae bacterium
CAAATATGGCCTGGCTGATCCGGTTCAGGATCACCCCGCTGCGTCGCCGGAGCATTCGCTGTTCCATTCGCCGGGCTTCTATGGCGATGCTCATTGCACCTCCAGGTAATAAGATAGGGGATAACTATTCAGCCCGATGGAAATCGCCCTCTTGCCTCCCGTGGGCGCTTTCGCGCCGGGCGTCAACCCCCGTTGACGTGCTGGGAAGACAGCGCAGGCCGTCCAGAGGCCGCAGGCCCAGGGAGGCGGACTTTCCGTCAGCGCTGAATAGTTACGATTGGGGACTGTTCAGCCCGTTTGCTGGCTGGCAGCCTCTACTACTTTTCTCCGTGGGAATCCCCCCATAGATTGGCCGGGGAGCCGTAGAGGCCCCCCGGCCAGCAAACCGCCGTATCCCGCCACTACGGGCAGACCGTATCCCGGTAGGAGACCTTATCCGGCTGGACCTCCATCAGAACGGCGCACTTCTTGGGGTTGTGCTGCGCATCAAAGGTGATGTCCCCCGAGACCACCGAGAAGGCCCCCTTCTCCATCGTCTGAGCGACTTTCACCGGGTCGTCCGTTCCGGCCTGCTGGATGGCCATAAAGAGGATGTTGGCCGCGTCGTAGGCCAGGACCGCCAGCGCATCCGGCACCGAACCGTACTTGGCCTGGTACTTCTTCACGAGCTCCTGGACCACCGGCCGGGGGTCCTCAGGGGCATAGTGGTTGGTGTGGAATCCACCCGCCAGCGCCGCCCTGTCCAGTTTCGGGGAGTCCCAGCCATCACCGCCCAGTTTGATGGCCTGGATGCCCATCTGGTTCGCCTGTGCCGCAATGACGTTGACCGTGGAGTAGTAGTCCGGCAGGTACAGGATGTCCGGATTGGCATCCTTGACCTTGGTCAGGATGGCGGTGAAGTCGGTATCGCCCGCGGTGTAGGTCTCCCAGACCACCACTTTGCCGCCGCCTGCCTCAAAGGCATCCCGGAAGAACTCGGCCAGGCCGCGCACGTAGTCATTCCCCTGGTCCAGCAGGACGGCTGCCGTCTTGGCATTCAGCTTCTTCAGGGCAAACGTGGCGCCCACCGTGCCCTGGAAGGGGTCAATGAAGCAGGCGCGGAAGACCGTGGGCTTGGCGTTGCCCGCCTCGTCAATCGTCACCTTGGGGTTGGTGGAGGTGGGGCTGATCTGGAGGACCTTGTTGGCTGTGGCGATCTCGGAGACGGGGATGGAGGCCTTGGAGCAGACCTCGCCGATGATGAACTTCACCTTGTCCTGGTTGATGACCTTGTTGGCCGCGCTGGCTGCCGGCTCCGCCTCACACTGGCTATCCTCCACCACGGTTTCAATCTTCATCCCCAGAACGCCGCCCTTGGCATTCCACTCTTCAATGGCCAGCAGAGCACCATTGCGAGTGGACTCACCGAAGGTAGCGACGTCGCCGCTCAGGGGGGCCAGGATAGCGACTTTGAGAGTTTTAGGAGCAGGCTTGCAGGCCGCTACCATAGTGGCCAGTACCGCCACTACGGCGAGAATAGCGAATGAACGCTTAGCCATCTCTCTCCTCCTTACTTCTTCGTGGAATATTGGGGGTAAGTAAATGGTAGATATGGAGACGGTTGGGCAAAAAATGACCTCTTCTCCTGCTCACACCTCCTCTGGCGTGGATTTCTTGCCGAGAGGGGAATGGGATAGATTGGGAAGCCCCCCGCAAGATTGCCTTCTATTATATCGCAAAGTGGTAAGTTGTCAAGCGCGAGGGGCGCGTTTTGCGGCGGCAAGGGCCGCTGCCAGGGGTACCGTAGCCAGGAGAAAGATGTAACTGTCCGGGCCTTCGGCCGAAGGACGGCCTGCATCGTCCCTCAGAAGGCGTCGCGGGGAAAGTGGTTACGGATTCAGCGTCCAGGCTTTCCCCGGTCGGGCGGGGATGCAGGAATTGGCCAGCGGGCAGGAGGCACAGGCTTCCGTACAGGTCGCGACCGGCTTCACATACCCGGCGCGGGAGAGGTCTTCCAGCATCATCTCCACCAGTTTGGGGGTTGTATCCAGCACGCGGGCCAGGTCGGATACCCGATGGGTGCCTCCGGCTTTGAGGATTTCCAGTAACCGGTCCAGCATACCATCCTCTGCTGATCAGGACGTTGCTTTCGCAACAGCAATGGGGATTTCATCCTCCCGCCAGCGTGGCGACCTGAAACGCCACCATCCCGGCCAGGAGGGAGATGACCAGCAACAGCACAATACTGAACACCGTCCAGCGCCAGGAACCGGCCTCCTGGCGGATAGCCGCAACGGTCGCCACACAGGGGATGAAGAGGAGCTGGACCACCATGAATGCCAGAGCGGTGGCTATGGAGTACGTGGTGGCAAGGGAGTCGGCCAGGCCCTCCTCCTCGCCGGTGCGGAATAGCACACCCAAGGTGGCGATGGAGTTCTCTTTAGCGATAAAACTGCTCAGGAGCGCTACCGTCAGTCGCCAGTCCAGACCCATCAGGCGGCCCACAGGTTCCACCGATTTCCCCAGTTGAGCCAGATAACTCGCCTCAACGTCTCCTCCAGGGAGGACGGAGAGGGCCCAAATCACCACGGAGACGACCAGAATCACCGTCCCGGCCTTGCGGACGAAGGCGCCTGTCCGTTGCCAGACCGAGAGGCCGATAGTACGCCCGTTCGGGAGGTGGTAAAGGGGCAACTCCATAATGAAGGCGGACCGGCGGCCCCGGAAGAGGAGCCCGTTAAGGGCTATTCCTGCCAGTGCCAGGGTCCCCATGGAGAGAAGGATCAGTCCCCAGGCGACCAGCGGAGCGGCCGGCCCGAAGAAGGCGGGGGCGAGGAAGGCGATCACCGCCATACGCGCTGTACAGGGGACCAGCGGGGCCAGCAGGATGGTCAGCAGACGGGCCCGACGGGATTCAATCACCCGTGTTCCCAGGATAGCAGGGACGTTACACCCAAAGCCCAGAAAAAGGGGCAGAAACGATTTACCGTGCAGGCCGATCAGGTGCATAAAGCCATCCATCATATAGGCCGCGCGGGCCATATAGCCCACGTCCTCCAGGAACGCCATCGCTGCGAAGAAAATGACCAGGATGGGGAGGAAGGTCAGAACAGCACCGGCTCCCCCGATGATGCCATCGGCCAGGAGGCCGGAGAGCCAGGCCGGCGCGCCGGAGAGGAGGCTGCGCGCGCCGTCGGCCAGGGTTCCCACCAGATAGGTTTCCAGCAGGCCCTGGAGGGGCGCGCCGACCGTGTACGTGAGCCAGAACACCAGTCCCAGGATGCCCGCCAGGATGACCAATCCCCAGAAGGGGTGGGTGGCCCAGCGGTCCAACCGCTCTGTCAGCCCGATCTGTCCGACGCGCGGGCGGGTGACGGCCGCGCGCACCATCCGGCCGATCCACTCGTATCGCCCGCTGGCGACAGCGACCTGAGCGTCGTCATGAGCGCGCAGGATCGCCTGAACTTCCTCCCGCCGCTCCGGAGGTAGCGCTCCGCGCATCATCCGGGTGATTTCCGGGTCGCCCTCCAATAACTTCAGTGCTACCCATTCCCGGGGGTATGGCTCCGGGACGTGCCCGGTAATCTCTCTCTCAATGACTTCCAGCACTTCCTGATGGTCTTGCCGAATTTGCGGAAGGCGCGGGGTGTAGGGGAGGTCGCCGCGCGCCATCCGCTCCACCGTCTCCAGCAACTCCTGTACCCCGACCCCGCGCGTTGCAGACATCGGTACCACCGGCGCCCCCAATGCGGCCTGCAGGACCTCCGGCTCTACCTGAATGCCCTCCTGCTGGGCCACATCCATCATATTCAGCGCGACGACCACAGGTGCGGGGAGAGGGAGGAGTTCCGCCACCAGGTAGAGGCTTCGCTCCAGCGCCGCCGCATCCACCAGGGCCACAACCACATCGGGGCGCTCCTGCACGATGAACTCCCGGGCGATGAGTTCCTCCGGTGAGTGCGCTGTCAGGCTATAGGTGCCGGGGAGGTCCACCAACCGGTAGGAGTGGCCGTTAAAGGTAAAATACCCCTCTTTCCGCTCCACCGTCTTGCCTGGCCAGTTCCCCACGTGCTGGTGGAGGCCGGTGAGCAGGTTAAACAGGGTGGACTTGCCCACATTCGGCTGGCCGGCCAGGGCAACCAGAATGGGGCGTTCCCGGATGGCCGGTAGGGTAGGGGGGGCTTGAACGGTAGGATGACAGTTCATGCTTTCCTCCAGACCAGCACCTTTCCAGCCTCTCCCCGGCCGAGGGCCACGCGGGTACCCCGCACGTGGATAATCAGCGGGCCGTGGCCATAGTTCTGGAGGACGGTCACTTCGGCGCCAGGGGTGAGGCCGAGGGTAAGCATCCGGCTACGCAGGTGGTGCCCTCCATAGAGTTCGGCGATAGTCCCGGACTCCCCTGCGCGCAGCGCATTCAGCGGGATGGCCGGTTCGGGAGAACGGGGGGCGGTTTCACCGGTCATCCTGTCCTCCGGTGCGACACCCGGCGCAGTAGCCGGTGATGGAGAAGTGAATAGCGCGGATTTCCATCCCCTCTCGTTCAGCCAGTTCTTGAACCGCCTGGGCCACCTGCGGGGCATCAAACTCCACCACCTGCCCGCAGCCGAGGCAGGTGAAGTGATAATGCGGTCTCTCCGGAATGGCCTCAAAATGTCCATGCTCTTCTCCCAGTGAGTATTCGGCTACCAATCCCATCTGCTTCAGAACGGCGATGGTCCGATATACGGTCGCCAGACTGAGACGCGGAGCCCGCTGACGGGCCTTCCGGTACAGGCTCTCGGCATCCGGATGTTCCCGGCTTTCCTCCAGCACCTCCAGGACCACCCGCCGCTGGCGGGTGATGCGGTGACCGCTGGCCTGGAGGGCAGTGATGAGGGAATTGGATTCCATAGTCAACCCCTCGGGTAACAGTTGGCGATCTCCAATGAGACTCAACGGCGGCGAGCCCTATTGTTGCAAATGATTTTCATTTACAATTATATCAGCAAGGGAAGAATTGTCAAGCGGGATTTGACAAGTTACGCCTTTCGTGGTATAAATCAAGGCAAACGAGCGGTAAAGGCGATGATGGAGACGAGTAGGCGCGGGGTACCGCTCCAGAGAGTCCGGAAGAGGTGGGAGCCGGGCGCGGGAGCCGGGCCGAAAATCCCTCCGGAGCCGCCGACCGAACGGTGGGTACAGGCTGAGGCCTGCGCTCCACCCAGTAGACTCGGCCGGGGTCGTCCCCCGTTATCGGGACGTGGCGATCGTGGGTCGCCGGCAGAGGGGCCCCTTTTTGGACGCGGGGCAAGAAGGGTGGTACCGCGGGAAGGAAAAACTCCCGTCCCTTCGGGGACGGGAGTTTTGATTTCAGGCCACCTCCATGACCCAACCCCAGGGGTCAGGCCGTTCCTGCAGTTGAATCTCGTCTAATGCCTGACGCAGCATCTTCGCCCGGGGGCCAGGTTTGCCATCGCCGATGGGGTGATCTGCCCCCCGGTAATGGATGACGGTGACCGGGGAGAGGACGGCGGCGGTGCCCACGTAGAAGGCTTCTATGGCATCGTTGATGACTTCCTCTATGGGCAGTTTCCGCTCCACCGCGACCCAGCCGAAGACCTCGCGGGCGATGGTGAGAATGGAATCCCGGGTGATGCCGGGCAGGATAGAACCCAGTGCCGGGGTGACCAGGGTGCCGTCCTTTAAAACGGCGAAGAAATTGGCGCCGGTCAATTCCTCAATGTACCGGTCCTCCCGGGCGTCCAGGTACAGAGCATCCACATAGCCCAATTCTCTGGCGATTTTCTGAGGGCGGAGACAGCCAGCGTAGTTGCCAGCGGCTTTCGCGGCCCCGGTGCCGTAGGGGGCGGAGCGGTGTACGCCGGAGAGAACGATGAGCCGCTCTCCGCCCATATAGGGGCCCGCCGGACACCCGAAGACGTAGAACAGGTATTCCTGGGAGGGTCGGACGCCCAGAACGGCCTCTGTACCGATGAGCACCGGGCGGAGGTAAAAACTGCCCTTTTCGGGCGCAGGAATCCAGCGGGCGTTGGCCCGAACGACAGCGGTCACGGCTTCCATAAACAGGTCTACCGGAGGTGGCTCCATCGCCAGGCGGGCTGCCGAAGCCCGCAGACGGCGGGCGTTATCCAGTGGGCGGAAGAGGACGATTTTCCCGGCCCGGGTCCGGCGGGCCTTCAGCCCCTCAAAAACGCCCTGGCCATAGTACAACACGTTCGCACCAGGGGAGAGTTCCAGGGTCGCTCCCCGGTGCTCATACAGGCGGCCCGGCTCCCAGCCGGTTCCCGGGCTCCAGCGGGTCAGCCAGAAAGCATCCGTTTCCGTGTACCCAAAGCGCAGATTCTCATCCCATCCTGCTTCTTGGGGAGGGAGGGGCAACGCAGGATCAAAAGGTCGCAACATACTTGACCTCCTGAGGGATTTTTGGTCGGCAATTGGATTATAGGCCAAAATGCCGGGCGTGCAAATGCGTGAAACGTGAAGCGGGGATGAAGCGCTATTCCTTGTTCCTGCTTATGGGCCTGCTGGCGGCCTTCGCCCTCCGGGTGTACCGCCTGGGGGATCAGAACATCTGGTGGGATGAGGGGCTGGCTATCTGGGCCGTCCGTTACGGGTTCGCAGAGACCACCCTCTGGACGGCGGGGGACGTCCACCCGCCCCTCTACTTCTGGCTGCTCTGGCCCTGGGTGCGGCTGGCGGGGGAGAGCGAGTTTGCCGCCCGCTACCTGACGGTGATGGTGGCGATGCTTACCGTCGCCGCGATGGCCCCACTGGGCCGACGGCTGGGAGGACGGGTGGTTAGTGGGGTCGCGGTCTACCTTCTGGCTCTCTCCCGCTTCCATATCTGGTGGTCGCAGGAGATGCGGATGTATGCCCTGGCTGCGTTCGCGGCGACCCTTTCTTTCTACTTCCTGTTGCGGTGGATCGCAAAGTCAGAGAGACCTTTGCGTTCCCTGCGCCCTCTGCGCTCAGAACTGGCATGGGCGGGAGCGACCCTCGCGGCGCTATATACTATCTATTTCTCGGCCCTGCTGCTGGTCGTGCAGCACCTGTACGTTTTCATCGTGGGCCTGCGGCGGGCGAACCGGTGGGCCCTGTGGCGGCGGTGGCTGCTGATCCAGGGCGCGGCGCTGGCCCTCTGGGCCCCCTGGCTGGTCCTGGCGCTTCCCCGGATGCGCTCCTGGTCGGTGGTGCAGGAGCCGGTATCGCCCGGGTTCGTCTTCCTGCTGGACGGCGTCCTGTTGACTCTGGGCATCTCTACCGGGGTGGAGCGCTACCTGGGCGCGGTTCTGGTTGTGGTGATGGTCCTTCTCTGGGGGACGGCGGTTCTGCTCTCTGGTGCCTGGCGCGCTGGAACGCAACGTCCGACAGCCGACAAACTCTGGCTTCTGGCGCTGGGGACCCTCATCCCGCCGCTGATGGTCTGGCTGGTCACCCACCCCCGGATGCTCTTTTACACGCCGCGAGTGGAGGCGCGCTACTTCCTCTCCTTTGCGCCGCTCTTCTATGCCTGGCTGGGGTGGGCACTGATCGCCCTGCTGGCTCGCTCCCGCCCTCGCCCGGTGGGGGTGTTGGCCGCCGCCGCAGTGCTGGCGCCGATGCTCTGGGCCCTCCCTGGCCACTACGCCGACCGTCACCTGCGGGACGACTTCCAGAGCATGGTGCGGGCGATTTGGGCCCAGGCGCGGCCAGGGGATGCCGTCGTCCTGGTCTCCGGCGACCGCTACCCGCTCTTTCTCTACTACTACGATCGGGTGCCGGCCCCTGTCGACCGTCCACCGGTCTATCCGATCCCCCAAAAGTCGCTGGTTCTGGAGACCTCGGGAGCGGAGGCGGAACTGGCCCCCATTGTCAGGGCTCATCCCCGCATCTGGCTGGCGGAGGTAGAGCGACATTTGCAGGACCCGGAGGGGGTGGCAAGGGCGTGGCTCTCTGAACGGTCCACCCTCCTGCTCACGCTGGAGTTCGGCTATAACCGACTATCTCTGTTCGGGCCTGCCGGGGATGAGGTGACTGCCGAGAGTGGCCGTCCTCAGTACTATCTCTCTGCCGCGCCCATTGCCGGACTGGAGATTCTGGGATACGACCTCCTGGTCCGGGAGGTCCGCCCGGGCGACCCGCTACGGCTGGGGCTCTACCTCTGGGCCGGCCCGCCCCTGGTCCCGGTTGGGCTCACCGGAGAGGAGTGCTTCTGGCACTGGGCTGCGCGGTCGTCCCTGCCGGGGGTAGTGCTGGTGGGGCCATCGGGAGAAACTTATGTGACTATGCTGACTTTCTGCCCTTCCGGGCGGGCCATCTATCAGTTGCTGGAGTTCCTGGTAGGTTGCATCCCCGCCGGACGGTACCACTTTGAACTGCGTGTGCCGGAGGGGGAGACGGTCTCCTTCGGGGATGTACGGGTCACCCATACCCAGCCGGAGCCCTCCCCGGCGGAGATTCCCCACCCGGCAACGGCACGGCTGGGGGAGTCGGTCCGGCTGGCCGGATACGGGTTGTATCGGGACCGGGGGGTCTGGGGGAAGCAGGCTCTCTCGCCGGGTGCGACCGTTTATCCGGGGGACCGTCTCCTCCTGGACCTCTACTGGCAGTCCGACGGGCCGGTGGAGGAGAACTACGTGGTCTTCACCCACCTGGTGGGGACGACCCACAACCCGGCCACGGGCAACCCGGTCTGGGCGCAGGACGATCACGAGCCCCTGCGCGGAGGCTGTCCGACTTCGCTGTGGCTCCCGGGCCGCCTGCTGCGGGACCGGTACGAACTGGCCCTTCCGGCGGATACTCCTGCCGGGGAGTATATCCTGGAGGTGGGGATGTACCGGTGGGATACCGGGGAGCGGCTTTCTGTCTCCGGCGACGGCGCCGACCCGGAAAGCCGCCGCATCCTGCTGGGGAGAGTGAGAGTGGGGCAGTAATTTCGGGAAGTATAACCGTTTCCTCACCATCACGGACCCTTTTCAGCAGTTCTCTAGAACGAAAAGTAACATTCAGCCCGATGGAGATCGCCCTCTTGGCGCCGATTGGAAATCGGCCTCCCCGGGCGCTCTCGCACCGGGCGTCAACCTCCGTTGGCGCGGGAGGAGGGCGCAGGCCGTCCGAAGGCCGCAGGCCCAGGGAGGCGGACTTTCCGTCAGCGCTGAATAGTTACGTGAAAAATATCACACAAAGATACAAAGTGCCTTGTGTGAGTAAAGAAGAAAAGGAGGCCATATGTTTCAACCTGTCCCATCCAAAGTAGACTTTATCCGGCAGGAGCATGAAATCCTGGATTTCTGGAAGCGAACCGGCGCTTTCCGGAAACTGGTGGAACTCCGCCGGAACGGCCCCCGCTGGTCGTTCATTGACGGGCCCATCACGGCCAACAACCCTATGGGCGTCCATCACGGCTGGGGCCGGACGTACAAAGACCTCTACCACCGCTTCTGGGCCATGAAGGGTTACCAGACCCGCTACCAGAACGGCTTTGACTGCCAGGGCCTCTGGGTGGAAGTGGAGGTAGAAAAGGAACTGGGCTTCCGCTCCAAGCGGGATATAGAGAACTACGGCATAGACCGCTTTGTCCGCAAGTGTAAGGAGCGGGTCCTGCGCTTCGCCGCCGTCCAGACCGAACAGTCCATCCGCCTGGGCTACTGGATGGACTGGAACGACCCGGAGACCTTGCGCGACCTGGCCCGCCGGATTATGGAAAACCCCTGGGAGGTCATCACCGTCCCCGGCCCCCACGGCCCGGTGACCGATACGGTGGAACAGATTGTGGGGCGGTTGGGCCTGCCGGAACTGGGCGGCTCCTACTTCACTTTCTCCAACGAGAACAACTATATGATCTGGACGTTCCTGAAGCGATGCTGGGAGCGGGGCTGGCTCTACAAGGGGACCGACGTGATGCCCTGGTGTCCTCGCTGCGCTACTGGCATCAGCCAGCACGAGATCGTCACTGAAGGCTACCAGGAATTGACCCATCCGGGCGTCACCCTGCGCTTTCCCCTGCGCGGGCGGCCGGGGGAGAGCCTGCTGGTCTGGACGACCACGCCCTGGACGCTCACCAGTAACGTCGCCGCCGCCGTCGGCCCCGACCTGACCTACGTCAAGGTCCGCCAGGGCGATGAGGTCTTCTATCTTTCCAAAGGCACCCTTTCCATCCTCCGGGGCCCGTACCAGGTGCTGGAGGAGATGAAGGGCAGGGCCCTGGAGGGCTGGACGTACGATGGCCCCTTTGATGAACTTCCGGCCCAGCAGGAGGCGGGCGGCCCCCGGGCCCACCGGATCATCCTCTGGGATGAAGTGGGTGAGGCAGAGGGCACGGGCATCGTCCACATTGCCCCCGGCTGCGGCGCGGAGGACTTCGCCCTGGGCAAGCGGTACGCCCTGCCCGCTATCGCCCCGCTGGACGAAGAGGGCATCTTTGTGGACGGGTTCGGCTTCCTCACCGGGACCTCGGTCGTCGGGAGCGCCCGGCGTATCTTTGAGAACCTGCAGGAAAAGGGTCTCCTCTACCGGGTGGACGACTACACCCACCGTTACCCCGTCTGCTGGCGCTGCGGCACCGAACTGGTCTTCCGGCTGGTGGATGAGTGGTTCATCTCTATGGACGAATTTCGCTATGATATGATGGACGTCACCCGGCAGATTCGGTGGATTCCGGAGTTCGGGCTGGAGCGAGAACTGGACTGGCTGCGCAATATGCACGACTGGATGATCAGCAAGAAGCGGTACTGGGGCCTGGCGTTGCCCATCTGGGAGTGCAAGGAGTGCGGCCACTTTGAGGTTATCGGCGACGAGCACGAACTTCGGGAGCGGGCCGTCGCGGGATGGGACGCCTTTGAGGACCACACACCCCACCGCCCCTGGGTGGATGCGATCCGCATCGCCTGTCCGAAGTGCGGAGCGGAGGTCTCCCGCATCCCCGATGTCGGCAGCCCCTGGCTGGACGCGGGCATTGTCAGTTTCAGCACCCTCCGCTACCGCACCGACCGGGAGTACTGGCGCCGGTGGTACCCGGCGGATTTCATCACCGAGTCCTTCCCCGGCCAGTTCCGCAACTGGTTCTACAGTTTGCTGGCCATGGCGACCGTCCTGGAGAAATCGCCACCCTTCAAAGTCTGCTTCGGCTACGCCACGCTCCTGGGCGAGGACGGGCGGGAGATGCACAAGTCCTGGGGGAATATGATAGAATTCAATGAGGCCGCTGATCGGATGGGAGTGGATACGATGCGCTGGCTGTACTGCCGCCAGAAGCCCGAGGCTGATCTCCTTTTCGGCTACGGCAAAGCCGACGAGGCGCGGCGGCAGTTTTTGCTCCCTCTCTGGAACGCTTACGTCTTCTTCGTTACCTACGCGCGGCTGGATCAATGGACGCCCCGTAACGCAGATTCCCCGTTGCACTACAATCTGCTGGACCGCTGGATTCGGGCCCGGCTGCATCAGGTAGTGGCGAAGGTGACAGAACGGCTGGACGACTATGACGCCTACGGTGCGACGCTGGCCTTGGAGCCCTTCGTGGATGATCTGACCAACTGGTATATCCGTCGGAGCCGGCGCCGCTTCTGGAAGAGCGAGCAGGACGCGGACAAGAACGCCGCCTACGCCACTCTCTATGAGGTCCTGACCACGCTCTGCCGGGTGCTGGCGCCCTTTATCCCCTTTGTGACGGAGGCGATGTATCAGAACCTGGTCCGCTCGGTGGACCCGGAGACGCCGGAGAGCGTCCACCATACTCTCTGGCCTCAGGCCGACCCCGCTCTCATAGATGAGGGTCTGCTGGCCCGGATGGACCTGGCCCGGGAGATTGTCTCGCTGGGGCATGCGGCGCGCAGCGGCACCGGTATCAAAGTGCGCCAGCCGCTGGCCCGCGCGCTGGTCTATCTGGACCCGTCGCTGGGGGTGCTGGAGGAGGAGTTGTGGACGGTGATCCGGGACGAACTGAACGTCAAGGAGGTGGTGCAGGTGGCGCAGGCTGAAAGTCTGCTTTCCTTCCAGGTTTTGCCCAACAGTCAACTTCTGGGCCCCCGCTTCGGTGCGCGCTTCCCGGCGGTGCGGGCCGCGCTGGCCGCCCAGGACCCAATGGCAGTCGCCCGGCGGGTACAGGCCGGGCTCCCCATCCCTCTGACCGTGGACGGCGAGACGGTGGAACTGGCGCCGGAGGAGGTGCTGGTCCAGGAGAAGCCCAAGGAGGGATTGGCGGTTGCTTCGGGGCGCGGGGTGACTGTTGCAGTGGACGTCGTCCTCACGCCCGAGTTGCGGGCGGAGGGGCTGGCGCGGGAGGTGGTACGGCGGGTCCAGAACCTGCGCAAAGATGCGGGCTTTGAACTGGACGATCGCATCGTGACGGTCTACGGGGCCGAGGGCGAACTGGCCCAGGCGATTGCCGCCTGGCGGGAGTACATCGCGGCGGAGACGCTGAGCGTGGAGTTGCGAGCGGGCGAGCCGGAGCCGGGAATGGTGACGGCCGAGGATCGGGTAGACGGCCATCCGCTTCGGCTGGGAGTCCGGCGGGTATAGATGCCGGCGAAGCGGCGGCCCTGCAGGCCGCCGCTTTTTATCACCCTTCTACCTGGCTCCGGAGTTAATACAGGGGGCTACTTGCTGAAACCTGCAACCTGTTGTAATATGAAAACATCTTTGGTAGGAGGACGTCCGGTGAAGAAGCAAATCATCCAGACCTCTAATGCTCCCGCAGCGGTTGGCCCCTACTCTCAGGCCGTGCGCATGGGGGATTGGATTTTCACCGCCGGGCAGTTGGGCCTGATCCCCGGAACAAAAGAATTGGCCGGGCCGGATATAGAATCCCAGACCCGCCAGGCACTGGAGAACCTTCGCGCCATCCTGGAGGCGGCGGGCTCCTGCCTTCGCCACGTGGTGAAGACAACCGTCTTCCTGCAGGATATGGGGGAGTTCCCACGGATGAACGGTGTCTACGCCGGGTTTTTCCCCGAGGACCCGCCCGCCCGGTCCACGGTCCAAGTAGCGGCGTTGCCCATGGGGGCTCGGGTGGAGATTGAGGCCGTAGCAGTGGCCTGCGATTGCGACCCCTCCAGGCATCCCCCATGCTGTGAGGGATAGCCGTATGGCTGGAGAGACGGGTTCGGAGAAGGAGACCCGAATCGGGCCGTACTTTTTGAGAGAGCGCACTGCCCGGCGGCTGGTAGTGGAGCGGACAAGTACACCGCTGGTTTCTATTATTGTCGTAGGGGCGGTGTTCCTGCTATTGTTGGTGGCTGTGGCCCCGTGGCGCGGCGGGACCAGGGTGCCGTTTGCCATCAGCCTTGCAGTGGTTGCTCTGGCGATCGGGTTTCTGATCGCCGGATTTGTCCCCTCTCTGGAGCGGCTGACGGTGGATGTGGAGACCCGCGAGTGCTCTCTGGAACGGGTTTATCTCTTGACCCGTCGGGCCCGAACGCTCCGGATCCCCCTGGATAGGGTGAGGGAGGTGCGCTGTCGCCGGCGGGTCTGGCAGGAAGCGCCCGATGCTGTCGTGACCCGCTGGTCTGTGGAATTGGTCGGGGATGGAAAAGTGTGGTCGCTGGCGGAGGATGACCAGGAGGCGTCTATGCAGGAGTTGACCCGCCTGGTCGCCGAAGTCGCGGGCATCCCCCGACGTTCATTGATTGCAGAGAGAGGTTAACGATGAAACTGGTCGGGAAACGGATCGCCATTCTTGCCGAGAACAACTATCAGGACCTGGAACTCTGGTATCCCCTCCTGCGGATGCGAGAGGAGGGGGCGGAAGTCAAAGTCGTGGGGACGGGGAGCGCCACCACCTATACCAGCAAGTACGGCTATCCGGTGACGGTGGACGTCTCCGCTGACCAGGTCTCCGCCGATGAGTTTGACGCTCTCATCATCCCCGGTGGCTATGCTCCTGACCTGATGCGCCGGTACGAGTCGGTGCTCCGGCTCGTCCGGGAGGCATTCCAGCAGGGTAAAGTCGTCGCGGCCATCTGTCATGCCGGGTGGGTGCCCATCTCGGCGGGCATCCTGAGGGGACGACGGGTCACCAGTTTCTTTGCCATCAAAGATGATATGGTGAACGCCGGGGCGGAGTGGGTGGACGCAGAGGTGGTACGGGACGGTAATCTCATCACGTCGCGGAAGCCCGACGACCTCCCCGCTTTCTGCCGCACGATTATTGAGGCCCTCTCCGAGGGGTCGTGAAACTTGTTCCAGGGATGAATCTCTCCGCTTTTCGGGACCCGCAGGTGGCCCGGGCAGTTGCCGGGGCTATCGTGGCTCGCTCTACCCGGCCAGTGCGGCTGATGGAATTTTGCGGCGGGCACACCCATGCCATCCTCCGCTTCGGCATCCCGGACCTGCTCCCGCCCACGGTGGAACTGCTGTCGGGGCCGGGTTGCCCGGTTTGTGTGACCTCAGCAGCCGATCTGAGCCAGGCCATCGCGCTGGCGGGAGTCCCGGGGGTCATCCTGACCACCTTTGGAGATATGATGCGGGTGCCGGCAGATCGGGGCCGCTCGCTGGCTCGCGCCCGGGCCGAGGGAGCCGATGTCCGCATTGTCTATTCGCCACTGGATGCGCTGGAAGTGGCCCGTCAGAACCCCACCCGAACCGTGATCTTCCTGGGCGTGGGCTTTGAGACGACCGCGCCGATGGTGGCGTCGGCAATTCTCTCTGCGGAGGCAGAAGGTATCCGCAATTTTGCCGTCTTCAGCACCCATAAACTGACCCCGCCCGCTATGCGGGCGATTCTGGATGCCGGAGAGGTCCGACTCTCCGGGATCATTGGCCCGGGCCATGTCACTACCGTCATCGGCCCCGAAGCCTGGCAGTTCCTGCCCCAGGAGTACGGCGTTCCCTGTGCTGTTGCCGGGTTTGAACCGCTGGACATTCTGAGGGCCATCCTGGCGCTGGTGGAGATGCTGGAGACAGAGCGGCCGGGCGTCGCCAACGTGTATTACCGCAGCGTACGGGCCGGGGGGAACCCCGTAGCGATAGAAACGATGGGGCGGGTCTTTGAGGTCGCCGAGGCGGAGTGGAGGGGGCTGGGAGTTCTGCCAGCCAGCGGCCTGCGGATTCGGGAAGAGTACGCTCCCTACGATGCCGCGCGGCTCTTCCCTGTGGAAGTTCCGCCTGCCCGTGAGCCCCCGGGTTGTCGCTGTGGGGATCTCCTGCGGGGAGTCCTGCGGCCGGTGGAATGTCCCCTCTTTGCGCGGGTCTGTACTCCCCAGAACCCCGTCGGCCCCTGCATGGTCAGCGCCGAGGGTGCTTGCGCCGCCTACTATCAGTACGGGCGCCCAGTTCCCGATTGACCTCCCCGTTGGCAGTGGAAGGGGTAAGGACTAAATCATCGCCTGGGAGGTGGTTGCGGAGCGTGCGTGTATGACGGTTGCAGAGCGGGAGAAACATCTGCGGATTGTCGCCGAAATTCTGCTGGTTCATCTGCCCCGGGTTCTCCACGACCAGGAACTGGCGAAGGACCTGCTATCGGTTGTGGGGGTAACGCTGCGGGCGGCCTGGGAGGATGCCCTGAAGTCGGCGGAGGTGTGGGATCGCAAGCACTACCATGTGCGGGCCGACCAGTTGCGGGACGAGTGGACGTGGGCGCTGGCGGCGGCCAACACTGCCGAGGGGCTTGCCGAGCGGGCTGCCCCGGTGACGAAAGAACATCTGGACCGGTTGCGGAAGTTGATCCGGCCCGCGCTGGAGGTGCCGGGCCGTCTGATCATCCGCAACCTGGAGGCATTTCGGGGCGCGGCGCGGGCCAATCGGGAGCGGCGCCAGCGCGAAGGTCGCCGGGCCCCGCGCCGCTCGCTGGTGTGAATTCCACGGAACACCGTGGCGCAAGATTCATTTTGCAACCCCTGCAAATACCAGCCCTATGTCCCAACTCCCGTCCAAACGAAGATTCACCCTGACACGGAGGGGGAAGCCCGGATGACCACAGAGTTGACCATCGCGCTGGGGCAGATGGATGTGCCGCCGGGCCAGCCGGAACGGAACCTGGCCCGGGCGCGGGAAATGGCGGCGCAGGCCTGGGAGGCCGGCGCCGACCTCCTGTTGCTCCCGGAACTCTGGCTCCACGGGTACGACCTGGAGCGAGCGGCGGAATGGGCCGACCCTCTGGGCGAAGGGGGCTTTGCCGAAATGGCCGCCATGGCGCGGGAGTTCGGCCTTTATCTCTGCGGCTCCCTGCTGGAGCGGCATGAGCGCGGCATCTCCAATACCGCCGTCCTCTACGCTCCCGACGGCGCGCTCCTGGGCGCTTACCGCAAAGTCCATCTCTTCCGCCTGATGGAGGAGCCGCGCTACCTGGCCCCGGGCGATCGGGCGGTTCTCTGCTCTACCCCCTGGGGGCCGGTAGGGCTGATCATCTGCTACGACCTGCGCTTCCCCGAACTGAGTCGGGCGCTGGCGGTCGCCGGAGCCCGCCTCTTTCTGGTGCCGGCTCAGTGGCCGGTCCGGCGGCTGGAGGCCTGGCTGCTGCTGGCTCGCGCCCGGGCGGTGGAGAACGAACTCTTCGTCGCCGCCTGCAATCGGGCCGGCGCTGATGGCGACGTCCTATTCCCCGGCCACTCTATGGTGGTGGACCCCTGGGGCCGGGCCCTGGTGGAGGGGGATGACCGGGAGGGACTGCTGGTCGCCCGCGCCGACCTGCGGGAGATCCAGAAGGCCCGCCGTTATCTGACCGTCTTTGAGGACCGCCGGCCCGAGGCGTACGGGCGGGTCCACTCAATGTAGCGCAACTATTCGGCGCTGACGGGAAGTCCGCCTCCCCGGGCCTTCGGATGGCCTGCGCCGTCCGTTCGGGGCGTCAGCGCAGGTGACGCCCAGGGAAGGCCGATTTCCAATCGGCGCCAAGGACCGGAGGTCATCCTCCGACCACTGTCGTCTGTGGTCTATGGTCTGTGGTCTGAGGTCTGAGGAACGGTTGCAGAAGATTCTGGCCCGTGCCGGATTCGGCGCCCGCCGAACCTGTGAGGACCTCATCCGGCAGGGCCGGGTGACGGTGAACGGCCAGGTGGCCCGCCTGGGGCAAAAGGCGGACCCTGAACGGGACCGGATTGCGGTGGACGGTCGCCCTATCCGTCTCCCGCGCGCCTTTACCTACATCGCCCTGCACAAGCCCCCGGGCGTCCTCTCCGATGAGGGGGATGGCTCCGCACGCCACCCCACCGTCCTGGACCTGGTCAAGCACCCGAAGCGGCTCTTTCCAGCGGGACGGCTGGACCTGCGCAGTGAGGGGCTGATTCTGCTGACCGACGACGGCGACCTGGCGCTGCGGCTTACCCATCCCCGCTTCGGGCACGAGAAGGAGTACCATGTCCTGGTGGAGGGCTGTCCCTCAGAGGACACGCTGGCGCAGTGGCGGCGAGGGATGGAACTGGATGGAGAGATGACGGCCCCGGCGGAGGTGGAGGTTCTGCGGACGGAGGGGGAACGGACCTGGCTGCGGGTGGTTCTGCGGGAGGGGCGGAAGCGGCAGATTCGGCGGGTGGCCGCGCGCCGGGGCCACCCCGTCGTCCGCCTCATTCGGGTGCGCATCGGCCCGCTCCGTCTGGGCGACCTCCTGCCAGGGAAATGGCGACACCTCACCCCCGCCGAAGTGCGGGCATTGCGAAGGTATGCAAACGCGGATGCCATCTGTAGCGCAGGCCGCCAGACCTGTAATCTGCAGAAGTGCAGGCGCTGAAAGCGAATGGCTATGGATGACGACCTGACCCAATACCTTCAGGCCGCCGCAAAAGAATGGATAACCCTGAGAACCCTCAGGGCCGGCGACGCGGAGATCCCCCTCACGGATGTCTTCGTCCTGCTGGAGGCGGTGGCGCGGCCGAAGCCCCGCTTCCAGGAGCCCCGCCCCGACCTCCCGCCCGGCTCGGAGCGGTTGGAACACGCTGGGGAAGCCGAAGGCGGTGGGGAAAAGATAACCCCCGTCCCCCTCTCCCGCGCCCTCCAGGAGGCTCGCCGTCTGGTCCTTCTGGGCGAGCCGGGCGCGGGGAAGACCACTACGCTCCGGTACATAGCCCTCTGGTTCGCCGCGCGGGCCAACGCCGTGTCGGTCCCCCGGGGCACCGACCTGGGGATAGACGAGCCCTGCATTCCTGTCCTCCTGGACCTGCAGGAACTGCCCGTAACCCCGGCCGGGGAACTCCCCGCCCTGGAGGAGGCTCTGGCCAGAGAGGTGAACGAAATCCTTAGGAGGGGGATAGATGGAGCCCGGGAACTGGTCCGCCGGTGGCGGGATTCTGGCCGACTGCTCCTTCTGCTGGACGGCCTGGACGAGGTGGGGCTGGACCGGCGGGAGGAGGTCCGCAGGGAGATCGCCCGTTTCGCC
>JASFBC010000054.1:0-4266 GCA_036172315.1 Anaerolineae bacterium
GCTTACTGCCATCGCTACTGTGCGGAAAGCGATGAGACCCAATACTACCCGCACCGCATCCGGTAAGGTTATCTCCGGCACCGGCGAGGCCCATATCCCCACCGGAATCATTAAAGCAAACAGAAGGAGCGCGCCGTTGAAGGGGGTGACCGGCCAGGGCTCCCGCCGCACCAGCCACCGCAGGAGCCACCAGAGGGCCAGCAGCCCCAGCGCCGCCGCCGTCCAGGTCGGGCGGAGGGTAGGGAAGAGCAAGAGGGGCGCTGCCGCGCCTGTCACCAGCCATTCCAGGCTCAACAGGCGGCGCAAGACCACGCTCATCATCCCTATTCTCCCCTCACTTCTCTGCACCTCTGCTCCTCCTGATATGCCGGCTACCAGCCAGTAACACCCTGGGAGACACCGAAGCGCTGGCACTGTCGGGACCGGTATCGCCCCACTACCACTTCAGTCGCAAGGAGCAGGGCGCAATCCTTGGGCCGCAGCCCCACCGCCTCCAGCCCCCCGCGCCACGAAGCAGGGGTTGTTGGTCAGATACCGCCGCCAGAGACGACAGGGGCGGGGTGGGGCTCCATTCCCCTCACCAGCGCCTGTGCGCCCAGAAGAAGCCAGCGGGGCTGAGAGAGGAGCAGGAGCCAGAGGGCCCGCACCAGGTGGTCTCGGTGGTAGCGGCCCAGCACCTCCAGCGTCCGCCGGTTCAGCAGGCCCAGCAACACGTCGTAGTCTTCATCGCTGAAGCCGTCCAGCACCCGCCGCACCAGCGCGTGGGCGAAGAGTTCTCGCCGCAGGGGGCGGAGTTCGGCATCGTAGAAGGTGTTGTGGTGGAGCGAACGGGCCGCCGCCAGCGCGCCGCGCATCCCCGTCACCACGCCGCCAAGGGTGGTCACCTTCACCTGCCCGGCGGCGTCCCCGACGAGGAGCACTCGTCCGTTCCCCACCGGCGCCCGGCCCGCACGCAGGGGGAAGAGAGGCACCTCCGCCGCCTCCTGCCAGGCCAGCGGCGCAAGCCCCTGCACGCCCAGGAAGCGCTCCAGCAACCGCCGGGCCTCACCCGGATTTTCGGCGATCACACCCGCTGCCCCGATCTGCGGGGATTCGGGGATCAGCCAGTAGAAGAAGCGAGTAGTGGTCCGGTCAAACCAGACCCGGACGGTATCGGGGGACAGATCGGCCGGGAGGGGGACGCGCGCCTGGGCCAGCCCTACCCGCTCCAGGTTACTCACTCCCAGCGCGCGGGCGACAGCGCTGTGGACGCCATCGGCGCCCAGGACCCGGAAGGTGGGCACCCAACGCTCCCGGTTCTCTCCGGTGGCAAATTGGAGAATCAGATGGGGGTGGCCAGAATGAAGCCCGGTCAGCCGGTGGCCGAAGAGAATCTCCCCGCCCGCTTCCTCCACCCGCCGGACCAGGGTATGAAGCAAGCGGGCCCGGTCCAGGACGATGTCCGGCTCCCGCAGGGGGATGCGGACGGCGCGGTGGGCGGAGATCAGTTCAAAGGCCGCGACCCGGTTCAGGATCACCTCACCGGGGTCTTCCAGCAGGCGCAGGAAGGCCGGTGTGACAATCAGGGTGCGCTCGGCGGGCTGGAAGGGGGCCTGGGCCTCAAAGACACGCACGGACGCCCCTGACCGGGCCAGGTGGTAGGCGGCGGTGAGGCCGGAGATAGACGCACCGACGATGGGAATGGACATGCGCACTACATGTTGCGTATATGGTGGCCTGCCGGGTACCCACGCGCGGACAGGTTGGGAATAGGGTTTGTTACCGGCAGGACGCAGGTTACCGATTATAACCGTTCAGCGCTGACTGAAAGCCAGCCTCCCTGGGCTTCGGTCCGGAGAACGGCCCGCGCCGTCCTTTCAACAAGATGGACGACGGACCACCGATCACCGTCGTCTGTGGTTTGCGACAGGGAGACTAATTTCCAACCGGAGCGAAGGGGGCGATCCCCATCGGGCGGAATAGTTACCCCCGATTTTACCACGAAGACGCAAAAACACAAACCCTCCCGGGGATTCAAAGGGAATCGGTGGGCCGGTATGTCGCAATGACCTCGCAAGCCAGCCGGCCCATGTTGAATCTGGGGAAGGGTGTGGACCTCCGCGAAACTGTTTCGTTTTTGCACGCGTGGCACTGTACAAGTTCTTCGGTTATCAGCGGGAGGCGATCGGCGATCTCCCCGTGCCGATCGCCGAAACAAAGAAAGCCCTGGCGGACTCTCCAGATCAACCCTGTTATGCCGGTGGACGCTGGAGGTGGCCAGGGCGCTATCCAATGCCCGGGATCAACTGGATTTTGAGCAGTTAGCGGGTTAACGTGCCCGATGAGGAACTCCTTTTGCCTCCGTCGCTGGCCGATACTCCGGCACCAGCACCTTCAATAACCGTCGCACCTCGTCCGGCTCTCCCCGCTCTGCCGCTGCAAGGAGGGCGTCTACGTAAAACGTAAAACGTGAAACGTGATTTGTCTCCTCCTCTCCCCGGCTCCCTTGCTCCCCTGCCCCTCCACTCCCTTTCCCCTTTCCCCTTTCCCCTTTTTCCCTTTCTCCCTGAACCGGGCCATTGCGCACCACGAACACCTTCTCGTGCTGCGTCCGCTCGTACACCTCGCCGGCGGCAAACAGCTCTTCAAAGAGTTTCTCGCCCGGGCGAGCGCCGATAAACTCAATGTCAATGTCGCGGCCCACTTCCAGGCCGCTGAGCCGGATCAGGTCGCGGGCCAGGTCTACGATGCGCACCGGCTCGCCCATGTCCAGGACAAAGATCTCGCCGCCCTGGCCGATGGCGGCAGCCTGCAGGACCAACTGTACCGCCTCGGGGATGGTCATGAAGTAGCGGCGCATCTCCGGATGGGTGACGGTCACCGGGCCGCCGCGGGCGATCTGCTCGCGGAAGATCTGCACCACGCTGCCCCGGCTACCCAGCACGTTGCCGAAACGCACGGCCACAAACCGACAAGGGGACACGGGGAGGTCGTGCCGCATGGCAATCATCATCTCGCAAACCCGCTTCGTCGCGCCCATGACGCTGGTGGGGTTCACCGCCTTGTCGGTAGAGATGAATACGAAGCGCTCCACGCCCGCCTCCTCAGCCACCTCTATTAGATTCTTGGTGCCCAACACGTTGTTGGTGATAGCTTCTTCTACGTTGCACTCCATGAGAGGCACGTGCTTGTGCGCTGCGGCGTGGAAGACGATGTGGGGGCGGTGCTCCTCGAAGATGGATTGCAAGCGCCGGCGATCCCGAATATCGGCAATGACGGGAACGATATTCACTTTCCCCCTTATTTCCTTATTCCCGAGGAGTTCGTGGTTGATTTGGAAGATGGAGTTTTCGCCGTGGCCGAGGAGGATAAGTTCAGCGGCGCCGTATCGGGCGACCTGCCGGCAGATCTCGGAGCCGATGGAGCCGCCGGCGCCGGTGACCAACACCCGCTTGCCCCTGACCATGCGGATTACCTCGTCGGTCTCGATGCGCACCGGCTCCCGCCGCAGCAGGTCCTCGATTTCCACGTTGCGGATCTGGCTGACGGTCACCCGTCCGGACAGCAGTTCGTAGATGCCGGGGATAATCTTGGCCCGGACGCCGGCCGCCTCGCACAATTCAACAAAGTGGCGGATGGTCTTGCCCGGAACGGTGGGCATGGCGATGACGGCCTGGCTGATCTTGTAGTCGCGTACCAACTGGGGGATGCTGTGCCGGTCGCCCAGAACGGGCAGGCCCTGGATCTTCATCCCCTGTTTGGCCGGGTCGTCGTCCACAAAGCCCACCGGCTCCAGCCCCAGTTGCGGGTTGTTCTGTATCTCCCTGGCGATCATCCGGCCGGCATCCCCGGCCCCGATGATCAGGACCCGCTGCCCGCCCGGCCTACCCCGGCGACGCCAGCGTTCGGCCAGGCGCACGCTGAAGCGAGTGCCGCCTACCGCGGTGAGGGTGAGCAGGCCGTCTATGAGGGGGAGGGAACGGGGTAAGGAGGGAGTAAGGGAATAAGGGAATAAAGGGAGGGGCAGGAGGCGGAGGGTAAAGAAGAGGAGGGTATTAATGGCGGTGGCGGCGGCGACGGCGAGGAAGATGAGGGCGATCTCATCCACGCTGGCGTAACGCCAGTAGCGGGCGTAGAGGCCGGCGCGCCAGAAGATGAGCAGCCGAACGACCAGCCCAACCAGGGTGAAGGTTAGCAGTGCACCGGCGTAGGGGGGCAATGCCTCGAACCCATCCAGCCGCAGGGCCAGGGATAGGGAGGGGATGATGGCCAGGGCTGCCAGGTCCA
>JASFBC010000055.1:0-22908 GCA_036172315.1 Anaerolineae bacterium
CATTGAAGTTTCTTCTAAAAATGATCTTTTTAAGAAATTGGTAGATTATTTACCTATTGACAAGGATAAGAAAGGTTTTGTATACTATACTTTGGTAAACTGGGAATCGGGAATTGGGAATTGGGAATCGGGAATTGGGAATTGGGAATTGGGAATTGGGAATAGGGAATTGGGAATAGGGAATTGGGAATTGGGAATTGGGAATTGGGAATCGGGAATTGGGAATCGGGAATCGGGAATCAGGAGGTGGCTCAATGGCAGCGGAGGGAGAGCGGGGGTTTGAGGACCTGGAGTGTTACCAACTGGCATTGCAGGTTTTGCGGGAAGCCTACCGCATCGCCGGACTCTTGCCCCCGGAGGAGAAGTACAATCTGGCCGACCAGTTGCGCCGGTCCGCTCTCAGCACTGTTCTGAACATCGCTGAAGGCTATGGGCGATACCATTACCTGGATAGCCTGCGCTTCTACTATGTGGCCCGAGGCTCTCTGGCGGAAACCCTCAGCGGGTTCATCGCCTGTAAGGAACTGGGATACACTTCCGATGAGTTGTCCCGCCAGCGGGAACTCTGCCATTGCGCGCTTCGCTCTCTTAACGGCTACATCCGCTACGTGCGCAGGCAACAACAGGGCCGGCAGGAATACGGCGACCGCTTCGCCGTTCATGAGCATGCTCCGCCATACTCTGCCCTCGTCTCTCCTTCCGAACCGACTGAGGACGAATAACCCATCAAAACCAGTTTCCCGTTAACCAGTTTCCCATTAACCAGTTTCCCAATTCCCATAAACCAATCTACCAGTCTACCAACTACCAATCTACCAATAAGGAGCAAACCATGGGCAACTGGCAGTACATCCGAACCGAGATTGAAGAGCGCATCGCCACCCTCACCATTGATCATCCCCCTGTCAACTCCTTCAACCGGCAGGTGGTGACCGAACTGGAGGAGGCCCTTGACGAACTGCTGGCCAACGACGAGGTGAAGGCGATCGTCATCACTGGCGGTGGGACCAATGCTTTTGTCGCCGGAGCGGATATCCCGGAGATCAAGGCATCGCTGGAGCAGCCAGGGGAAGATTTCTCTGTGGCCCGGGAGTTTCTGGAGAAAGGCCAGCGACTGTTCCTGAAAATTGAGCGGGCCACCAAACCCATCATCGCCGCCATCAACGGCTTCTGTCTGGGTGGCGGCCTGGAACTGGCTATGGCCTGCCACATGCGGGTCTGCTCCGACCGGGCCCGCCTGGGCCAACCGGAGATCAACCTGGGCATCATCCCCGGCTGGGGCGGCACCCAGCGGCTCCCTCGCATCGTCGGTAAGGGCAAAGCCATAGAACTCATCCTCACCGGCGATATGATTACCGCCCAGGAGGCCTACCGCCTCAATCTGGTCAACAAGGTCGTCCCGGCGGGCGCCGTTCTCAAAGAAGCGCGCGACCTGGCCCGCAAGATCGTCTCCAAGTCCAAATTCCCCATCGCCGCCGCGCTGCGCGCGATTGACCAGGGGACAGCCCTGCCCATTGAGGAGGGCCTGCGGGTGGAGGCCGAGCAGTTCGTCGGCCTGGCCGCAACCGAGGACATCCGCGAGGGCATCAACGCTTTCCTGGAAAAGCGACAACCCCAGTTCAAGGATAAATAGGTAAGTATAGGAGAACAGATAGACAAGACTGGAGCCCTCCCGCAGGTTCTGAATCCTGCAGGAGGGGCCCCCCACCCCCTCGTGTCCTTGTATCCTTGCACCCTTGTCTACTTCCCCACGGAGGTGACGTATGGACTTCGCCCTGAGCGAAGAACAACGGATGTTTCGCGATATGTTCCGTAACTTCGCCGCCAAAGAGGTCGCTCCCCGCGCGGAGGAAATAGACCATGCGGAAACTCTCCCCGGAGAGATGCTCCGCAAGGCGGCGGACCAGGGATTCCTGGGCGCGACGATTCCGGAGGACTACTACGGTGCGGCGCTGGATAACGTCAGTTACGCCATCCTGCTGGAGAACCTGGCCACAGCCTGCGCGTCTATGGCGGTCATTGTGGCAACCCACGTGAGCCAGGTGGCGATGAGTATCCTGGACTTCGGCACCGACGCCCAGAAGGAGGAATGGCTGCCCGCCCTGGCTGGGAGTGAAGCCATCGGCGCCTTCGCTCTCAGCGAGCCGGACGCCGGGAGCGATATGCTGAGCCTGGAAACCCGCGCCCGCTACGAAGGGGATGAGGTCGTTCTGGACGGCGTCAAAACCTGGGTGACTAATGGCGAACTGGCCGGCCTCTTCCTGGTCTTTGCCCGGGGCCCGCAGGGAGTGGAGGCCTATCTGGTCCCGCGCGACACCCCCGGCCTGACCGTTGGCTACCGTGAGCCCACGCTGGGCCTGCGCTCCGCCTGCTTCAACACCGTCTACCTAGAGGGTTGCCGCATCCCCCAGAGTTACCGTCTGGGTGGGCCGGGAGCGGGCGCGGCGATTGCTGGGCGAGCCGTGGACCGGATGGCCATCGCGCTGGCTGCTGTCGGCCTGGGCTTAGTCGAATCCTCGGTGGACGTCGCGGCCCAATACTCCACGGAGCGGATCCAGTTCGGCGTCCCCATCGGCAAGAAGCAGGCAATCCAGAACCATATCGCCAACGCCTATGTAGAGACGGAAGCGCTGCGCTATCTGGTCTATCGGACCGCCTGGCTGATTGACCAGGGAGAGGACTTCTCGGTGGACGCGTCGGTCGTCAAAGCGTTCGGCGCCCGCATCGCTCGCAGCGTCACCAACTGGATGCTCCAGGTCCTGGGCGGGTACGGCTTCATGGAGGACTACCCGATGGCTCGCAAGTACCGGGACGCCCGCGTCCTGGGCATCATCGGCGGTCCGACGGAGGTCCACACCTTCCGTGTCGCGCGGCACATCCTCGCGCAGAAGAACCTGGAAATTGTGCCCCGGCATCAGTAAACAGGATACGCAAAACGAGGTACGGAGGTCCCTATGGATTTCATCTTTTCGCCCGAACACCAGGCCCTGCGCCGAATGATCCGGGAGTTCGCCGAGACGGAAATCGCGCCCATTGCGGCGGAACTGGACCGGGAGCACAAAGTCCCCTTTGACATTATGCGGAAACTGGGCGAGATCGGCCTCCTGGGCGTCTGCTTCCCCCAGGAGTACGGCGGAATGGGTGCGGGCGAGACGGGCTACTGCATCCTGATGGAGGAACTGGGCCGCGTCTGCGCCAACACGGCCGTGAACGTCGGCGCCCACATCGGCATCGGCGCAATGTGTATCCACCTGGACGGTACTCCGGAGCAGAAGCGCAAGTACCTGACCCCGCTGGCGCGCGGGGAGAAAATCGCCGCCTTCGGCCTCACCGAGTCCAATGCCGGCTCCGACGCCGCCAACGTCCGCACCCGCGCGGTCCGGGAGGGCGACTCCTGGATTCTGGACGGCGGCAAGGTCTTCATTACCAACGGCGGCTACGCCGACATCATCACCGTCCTGGCGGTGACCGACCCGGCCCTGGGCGCGCGCGGTGGCATCACCGCCTTCATTGTGGAGACGGACTGGCCCGGCTTTAAAGTGGCTCGCGAAGAGGACAAAATGGGCATTCGTGGCTCCAGTACCGCCGAACTGGTCTTCGAGGAACTGCGGGTCCCTCACGAGAACGTCCTGGGCAAAGTCGGCGAGGGCTTTGTGACCTTTATGAAATCCCTGGACATGGGTCGGTTGACCCTGGGCGCGGCCTGTCTGGGCGGCGCACAGAAGGTGCTGGAACAGTGCGTCTATTGGGCCAAAACTCGCTGGCAGTTCGGCGAAGCACTGGCCCACAAGCAGACCGTCCAGTGGATGATTGCCAACATGGCCACCGAGATTGAGGCCTTGCGCAGTCTGGTCTATCGCGTCGCCTGGATGGTGGATACCGGTCAGCCTTTCACCCAACTGGCCGCTATGTGCAAACTCTACGGCTCGGAAGTCCTCTCCCGCGCCGTGGATGCGGCCATTCAGATTCACGGCGGTCTGGGCATCACGCGGGATTTCCCGCTGGAGCAGGCCTTCCGCGATGCCCGGATCAACGAAATCTTTGAGGGGACCAACGAGGTTCAGCGCATCGTCATCGCCAGCAACATCTTCCGCGAGTTCGGTGTGCGGATTCGCCCGTAGATGGTCGCAGGGAGCACGTCATTGCGCCCTGCGCTACAGGCTAACAGCCTGCGCTACAGGCTAACAGCCTGCGCTACAGGCTAACAGCCTGCGCTACAGGCTAACAGCCTGCGCTACAGGCCGCAAGTTTTTCAGGTCCCCTTGATATATAACACGACGCCGAAGGGACGCAATAAGAGCCGGCCGGTGGAGAGAGATTGCCTGCTCCTGCGACCCGAAAGGAGGAGATACTATGCGAATCATCGTCATTCTGGGACGCGTGCTGGACCCTCGCGGGATTGTTGTGAACCCACGAGCAGGTCGGATCTTCGTCAACCGGGAAGAGTACATCCTTCAACCTGCTGACCGCTGTGCGCTGGAGGCGGCGCTGCGGATCAAAGAGGCTGTCGGGGCCGAGGTGGTCGTCCTGCCGCGCACCTTCCTGCCCGATGACGACATCCTCCGGCAAGCCCTGGCAGTCGGTGCCGACCGGGCAATCTACATCATGGGCAAGCCAGTGGCTCTGCCGGACGACGGCCTGATGGCCCGGGTGCTGCTGGCGGCAATAGAGCGGCTGGGCGGCGCCGACCTCATCCTCACCGGCGCAACAACCCTGGACACCGGTCAGGGTCAACTGGGACCGCGCCTGGCCGAGGCGCTGGGCTGGCCACAGATTGTCGGCGCCTGGACCGCTGAGGTGGCCGACGGAAGCGTGCGGGCAGTCCGACAGGACGGCGGCAACTACGTATGGGTGGAGTCGCCCCTTCCGGCAGTGGTTACCTTCGCGCCCGGCGCGCTGAAACTCCGCTATCCCGATGGCCGGCGTCTGATCAACATCTACAAAGGCGCAGGTGAGATTGCGGACGCCCTGGAACGCTGGGAGGCGAAAGACCTGGTCGCGCCGGAAGCGCTGACTCCCATGCTGGAGCGGCGCGGGCAGGACTTCCCGCCCGAGCGGGAGCGCGGCGTCCGCCTGAGCGGATCCCTCGAGGAGGTCGCCCGGGCGGCCGCCGACGCTTTGCGCGCCCGCCTTCCCCGCTAATTGGCGTTTCACGTTCACTCTTCACGGAGGACCCTATGGACGCATCCTTCCTGGATTTACTGATGGCGCAGCAAGAAGAAGTCGCCGAGGCGGAGGGCGGTGGGGGTATCTGGGTCGTTGCCGACGTGGTAGACGGAGCCATCGCGCCGGTGACGCTGGAGGCCATTGGCGCGGCCCGCAACCTGGCTGGCGCTCTGGGCGCCTACGTCTACGCCGTCCTGCTGGGCGACGGCGTCTCCGACCTGGCCGCCACCCTCTATCAGGCCGGCGCCGATGGCGTCCGCGTAGCCGACCACCCCGCCCTGGCATCGTTCGCTGTGGAGCCGTACCTGGAAGTGCTGGTCAACCTCTTCCAGGCCGAAGGGCCGGAGGTCATCCTCTTCGGCGCCACCCCTCAGGGCCAGGAACTGGCCCCCCGGGTGGCCCAGCGGCTGGGCGGTGGCCTGATAGAGCATGCCACTGCGATGACCCTGGACGAGGCGACCCGTACTGTTCAGGCCGCCGTTCCCATTTACGGAGGCGAATACTTTGAGATTGTGGCCTCTCCCCAGGCCCGGCCTCAGGTGCTGACAATAGAGCCGGGGGCTTTCCCTGTGCCGTTTATGGATCCGTACCGCAAAGGGGAGCCGAAGAGCATAGAGGTGACGCCGGTGGAGCCCCGGGTGCGGGTGCTGGGCCCGGCAGAGGGGTTCACCCCGCCGTCGGTGCCGCTGGCGCAGGCCCCGGTGATCGTCGCCGCCGGGCGGCAGGCCGGGGACTTCGGGCTGGTGGAACGGCTGGCGGCCGCGCTGGGCGGCCGTGTGGCTGGAGACCGCGGCGCGCGGGACGCGGGTTGGATCGGCCCTGAACAGATCATAGACATCCGGGGTGTCACCGTCGCGCCGAAGGTTTACGTCGCGGTGGGGATTCGGGGCGACACCTTCCACAACGCCGCGATAGAAAACGCCCGCTTCATCCTCGCCATTCACCCCGATCCCACCGTGCCCATCTTCCGGGTCGCCGACCTTTGTGTGGAGGCGGACCCGAAAGAGATTCTGCCCGCACTGCTCCATGCTCTGGGAGCATGAAGCGGTTGGCGCAGGTCAATCTGAGATGCCATTAACCTTTGACGGCGGCAGAGCCGCCGTCAAAGGTTTTTCTCCGAGAGGTCGGGGAACACCGCAGGACGTTGCGAAGTGGCGTCAGATGGCCAAAAGTTGATAAGCCCTGGGAGTGCACCGGAGGTTGACATGTGGGGCAATTCGGTGTAAAAAACATCTGCCATCTCTATAACTGGAGATGCCTGCAAAAGCAGGCCCGTAGCGCAGGCTGTTAGCCTGTAGCGCAGGCTGTTAGCCCGTAGCGCAGGCTGTTAGCCTGTAGCGCAGGCTGTTAGCCTGCGTGCACGGCGCTCCATTTCTATGAGTGGAGACGGACGATGAACACCCGACCTGTCGTCTATGTAACCCGCCGCATCCCTGAACCTGGGTTGGCTCCGGTACGAGCGGTCTGCCAGGTCCGCCTCTGGGAGGGAGAACTCCCACCGCCGAAGGCGGTGCTCCTGCGAGAAGTGGCCGACTGCGACGGCCTGCTCTGCCTCCTCACCGACCCAATAGACGACGAAGTGATGGCCGCCGGCCCCCGCTTGCGGGTCATTAGCCAGATGGCCGTGGGCGTAGATAACATTGACCTGCGCGCGGCCATCGCCCGGGGCATCCCCGTCGGCCACACACCGGGGGTGCTCACCGAAGCCACCGCCGACTTCACTTTCGCCCTGCTGATGGCAGCCGCCCGCCGTATCCCGGAGGGGGTGGACTACGTCCGGGCCGGGAAGTGGCGGACATGGGAGCCAATGGGACTCCTGGGGATGGACGTCTGGGGAGCCACCCTGGGGATCATCGGGCTGGGCCGTATTGGGACCGCGGTGGCCCGCCGGGCGCGAGGCTTTACTATGCACATCCTCTACTACGACCCCTCTCGTCGGCCCGATCTGGAGGCAGAACTGGGAGTGGAATACGCCGAACTGGATGACCTCCTGGCCCGCTCGGACTTTGTCTCCCTCCACTGCCCGCTGACGCCGGAGACCCGCCACCTCATCGGCGAGGCCGCGCTGCGGCGGATGAAGCCGACGGCCATCCTCATCAACGCCGCCCGGGGACCCATAGTGGACCCCAACGCGCTGGTGCGGGCGCTCTCAGAGGGCTGGATTCGTGCCGCCGCCCTGGATGTAACCGAGCCAGAGCCGATTCCACCGGACCACCCACTGGTTTCGCTGCCCAACTGCATTGTCGTTCCCCACATCGCCAGCGCCACCGTCTCCACGCGGGAGCGGATGGCGGCGATGGCGGCCGAGAACCTCCTGGCTGGCCTGCGGGGTGAACGGCTCCCGTACTGCGCCAACCCCGAGGTTTACACCCGTTAGCAGCAAGAACAGGGGTTTTGCGGCAGCCTTTGGCCGCCGCAAAACCCATCCTCCATTCCCCCCGGCGACCCCCAAAGGGCTTCGGAGCCTGAGAGGCCCGAAATGAGATGATGGCAAGCCCGGGCTGAACCCTCACCCCGAGGTTCAGACGGGAGTTGGAACGAAGGGCTGATGGGGGATATCCTCCACCCCCAGCGGCTTCGCCGCCGAAGGCGGCGGGGAAGGGGCGAGGACTTCCCTGTCCCAACTTATGTCCGAACCTCTGCTCACCCGTTTGACAAACCGGCCTGTTTGTAGTACAAAAGGGAGAAGCCAGAGGGTAGATGGCTTCAGGATACAGGGAATAACGATGAAGTTGCCGGACTCGGTTCGCTCTCTGATGAAATGGCTTCTCCCGGGCATCGGCGTCAAGCGCTGGCTGCTGATATTGGCGCTGGGCATCCTCCTGGTCGGCATAGGAGTGGGCCTTCTCTTCCGGCAATTTTACCTGTTCGTGGACATCTATCGCTATCTATCATTGGCCTTCCTGCCCCCCTGGGCCCGAGGTCCCCTCGTGATTCTTATCGGCCTGGGGTTGGTCATCCTCGGACTGGTCGGCCTGAACCGGGTGCTCCTCTCCCCCTTCGTCCGGGATGGCCGCGAAGTGGTGGAAGCCCTGTACCGTCAGCGGCAAACCAGCCAGGGGCCGAGAATCGTCGCCATCGGAGGGGGGCATGGCCTGGCAACACTGCTCCGGGGACTGAAGGCCTATACCTCCAACATCACCGCGATCGTCACCGTTGCCGACGATGGCGGCAGTTCCGGGCGCTTGCGTCGGGCCCTGGGCGTGCTCCCCCCCGGCGACTTCCGCAACTGTATTGCGGCCCTGGCGGACGACGAAGGGCTCATCACCCAACTCTTCCAGTACCGCTTCCCCTCGGTGGGTGCGGATTCGGGCCTGGACGGCCACAGTTTCGGCAACCTCTTCATCACCGCGATGGCCGAAGTGACCGGCTCTTTTGAGCGCGCGATCCTGGAATCCGGCCGTGTATTGACCATCCGGGGAGAAGTCCTGCCCAGTACTCTGCACAACGTGACCCTGATGGGGGACCTGCGAGAAGAGGCGGCGGAGGCCGGAGTACGGCGGATCGCGGGGGAATCCACCATCACTCAGGCCGCAGGAACGATTGAGCGAGTTTACCTGGAGCCGGATGACGTACCGGCCTACCCCCGGGCGGTGCGGGCAATTCTGGAGGCCGATATGGTCGTCGCCGGGCCCGGCTCCCTCTATACCAGCGTCTTGCCCAACCTGCTGGTACGGGAAATCGCCCAGGCGGTCGCGGCCACCCGTGCGGTTCGGGTCTACGTCTGCAATGTGGCCACTCAGCGGGGCGAGACCGATGGCTACACCGTGGGCGACCATATGGCCGCGCTGGAACGGCATGTCGGGCCCGGCCTCTTCCCTATCGTCTTGGCCAACGACAACTTCGCTTACGCCGACCGACTGCCGGAGGGCATTGAGCACCCCCGTCTGGAAGTCCCGCCAGATGCCCCCTACACTCTCCACACTGCAGACCTGGTGGACCCATCCCGCCCCTGGCGGCACGACAGCGGGAAACTGGCCCGCGCGCTGATGCAGATACTGGAAAAATAGCGGAAAGCCCGCGCTCTGCGAAAAAATCTACCGGGCGGAGAAGGAACAGTTCCTGATATTTCTGGACGAATTGCTCTCCACAGGCGAGTAGCAGTCATCCCAATCTCACTTTACAAGGAGGTCGTCATGGTAAAAGTCGGCATCAACGGATTCGGCCGGATCGGACGGCAGGTCTTTAAGGCCATGCGAGACCTGTACGGGGACCTTCTGGAAGTGGTGGCCGTCAATGACATCACCTCCCCCGACATTCTGGCCCACCTGCTCAGGTACGACTCCAACTACGGCCGCTTCAACAGCACCGTAGAGGTGCAGGGCAACAGCCTCTTCGTGGATGGGAAGGAGGTCCGGGTCTTCGCCGAGAAGGACCCGGCCAGCCTCCCCTGGAAAGACCTGGGCGTCCAACTGGTAGTGGAGTCCACCGGCGTCTTCACCGACGCGCAGAAAGCGGCCGCCCACCTGCAGGCCGGCGCGCGCAAGGTCATCATCACCGCGCCAGCAAAGAACGAGGACATCACCATCGTTCTGGGAGTCAACGAGGACAAATACGACCCGGAGAAGCACCACATCGTCTCCAACGCGTCCTGCACCACCAACTCGGTAGCGCCGGTGGCGAAAGTCCTCCACGACGACTTCGGCATTGAGTACGGCTTCCTGACCACCGTTCACGCCTACACCAACGACCAGCGCATTCTGGACCTGCCGCACAAGGACCTGCGACGAGCGCGCGCTGCCGCCCTCTCCATTATCCCCACCACCACCGGCGCCGCCAAAGCCGTCGCGCTGGTCATTCCCGAACTGAAGGGGAAGTTTGACGGCATCGCGCTGCGGGTGCCCGTCTCCACCGTCTCCATCTCCGACTTTGTCATCACCCTGCAGAAGCCGGTGACCCGCGATGAGGTGAACGCCGCGTTCAAGGCGGCCGCCGAGGGCCGCCTGAAGGGCATCCTGGGCTACACCGAGGAGCCGCTGGTCTCGGTGGACTTCAAGGGCGATGCTCATTCCGGCATTGTGGATGGCTCCCTCACGATGGTCATCGGCGAGCGGACAGTCAAGGTACTGGTCTGGTACGACAACGAGTGGGGCTACTCCGTGCGCGTGGCGGACCTGGCCGCGCTGATGGCCCGGAAGATGTAGCGGGCCCAGTTCGCTGGGTTAAACTCCCACAAAGGCACAGAGATGTGTCTCTGTGTCTTTGTATGAAAACGATGAGATGCACGAACACCCGCGCCAGTATCTCCTGGAGGTTGCTTATGAACAAGAAGACCGTCCGTGACGTGGATGTCTCCGGCAAGCGGGCGCTGATGCGGGTGGACTTCAACGTCCCGGTCAAGGAGGGGCAGGTGACCGACGACACCCGCATCCGCGCTTCGTTGCCGACGATTCAGTATCTGCTGGGGCATGGCGCCGCCGTCATTTTGATGTCCCACCTGGGCCGGCCCAAAGGAAAGCCCGCCCCCGAGTACTCTCTGGCTCCGGTGGCGGCCCGCCTTTCGGAACTCCTGGGGCGCCCCGTCCGCCAACTGAGCGACTGCGTCGGTCCGGAGGTGGAGGCGGCCTGTGCGGCCCTCCAGCCCGGGGATGTCGTCCTTCTGGAGAACCTCCGCTTCCATCCCGAGGAGGAGGCCAACGACCCGGCCTTCGCCGGGAAACTCGCGGCCCTGGGCAACCTGTACGTCAACGATGCCTTTGGGACAGCCCATCGGGCCCACGCATCCACCGAGGGAGTCGCGCGCGTCGTCCGGGAGCGGGGTGGCGAGGCGGTAGCCGGTTTCCTGATGGAGAAGGAACTGGAGTTTCTGGGCCGGGCCGTGGAGGAGCCGGAGCGGCCTTTCATCGCCATCCTGGGCGGAGCCAAAATCTCCGATAAAATCGGCGTGATAGAGCGGTTGCTGGAGAAATGCGACCGCCTGCTCATTGGCGGCGGGATGGCCAACACCTTCTTTAAAGCCATGGGGTTTGAGATGGGAGATTCGCTGGTGGAGGCGGAGGCGGTGGAGACGGCCCGGTCGCTCCTGGAGCGGGGCAGGAGCCGCCTGGTCCTGCCGGTGGATGTGGTCATCGCCGATGCCTTTGACAACGAGGCGCAGACCCGCGTCGTGGCCCCCAATGAGGTGCCGCCGGGCTGGCGAGTACTGGACGTGGGGCCCAAGACCATCTCTACCTTTGAGTCCGCGCTGGGCGGCGCGCGCACCGTCCTCTGGAATGGCCCGCTGGGCGTCTTTGAGATGCCGCGCTTTGCCCAGGGGACATTCGCCCTGGCGAGGGTGCTGGCAGGCCTGGGAGCCATCACTATCGTCGGCGGCGGGGATTCGGCGGCAGCGGTGCAGCAGAGCGGCCTGGCCGACCGCTTCAGTCACATCTCCACCGGCGGCGGGGCCAGCCTGGAGTTCCTGGAGGGGCGGACGCTCCCCGGTGTGGCCGCACTGAGCGACCGAATCGCAAGGGAAATCGTAACCATTCCGCGCTGACGGAAAGTCAGCCTCCCTGGGCATGCGGCCTCCAGATGGCCTGCACCGTCCGTTCAGGATGGACGACGGACGACGGACCACCAACCACCGTCGCCTGTGGTCTGCGGCTAAGTTGGGACAGGGGGAGTCCTCGCCCCTCCCCCGCCGCCTTCGGTGGCAGCGGCGAAGCCACTGGGGTGAGGATACCCCCACCCACCCTGTGTCCTCACTCGCGTCTGACCCCCCGTTTGCTATCTTGCCGACAGTGGGTTATAATTAAAGAGCCCGCCCCTGTAGCTCAGAAGGATAGAGCAGGAACCTCCTAAGTTCTTGGCCGCGCGTTCGAGTCGCGCCAGGGGCACCTTCGGACCATTTCCGGAACGGCCAGGGAGTAGCCCCCGGCCGTTTTCCTTATCCGCACGGGGGATCAGAATCGTTGACCCCGGACGATTGACCCCTGACCACGGTCTGTTGTCTGTGGTCTATCCAGGGGATCGGGAGCACAGAATGCGCGTTTTCATCACCGGGAATCGGGGACAACTGGGGCGAGCGTTGAGCGAAGCATGGGCGGGGGAGGCCATCACCGGATGTGACCTCCCGGAGGTGGACATCACCGACCGGGCCGCCATCCGGGCCGCCATCGCGGCCTGCGCGCCGGATGTGGTCATCCACGCCGCCGCCTGGACCGACGTGGACGGATGCGCCCGGGACCCGGAGCGGGCCTATCGGGTCAACGCCATCGGCACCCAGAACGTAGCGCTGGCCTGCGCGGAAGTCGGCGCTGCTATGGTCTACATCAGCACCAATGAGGTCTTTGACGGCACGGCGACGGAGCCGTACCGGGAATGGGACCCTCCCCACCCCATCAACCCCTACGGGCGCTCCAAGGCGGCCGGCGAGTGGCTGGTTTCCCATCTGCTGACCCGCTTCTATATCGTTCGGACGGCTTGGCTCTATGCCCCCGGGGGGCGGAATTTCCCCCACCGCATCATCCAGTTGGCCGATGAGCGGGGCGCCCTGCGCGTCGTCGCCGATGAGATCGGCAATCCCACCTACGCGCCCGACCTGGCCCGCGCGCTGGTTGCGTTGATCCGCACCGGCGTCTACGGTATCTATCACCTGACCAACAGTGGCTACTGTTCCCGCTATGAGTTCGCGCGGGCCATCCTCCGCCGGACCGGGCGGGAGCACGTTCCCGTGGAGCCCATCTCGCTGGACCAGTTCCGGCGGGATTCCACCCCGCCGCGCTTCACGCCACTGGCCAATACCGCTGCCGCCGCCCTGGGCATTACCCTGCGCCCCTGGGAGGAGGCGCTGGCAGAGTTTCTCGGTTCCTTGTCGCAGAACACAGGCGCGATATGATGGCTCCAACAGGGTACTGGCTGATCGCTCTGGCAGCAGGCTATCTTCTGGGCTCTGTCCCGGTAGGATTCCTGGTGGTCTGGCTCACCCGCCGGATAGACGTGCGGCAGGTGGGGAGCGGGCGGACCGGCGGGACTAACGTCCTGCGGGCCGCCGGCTGGGGGGCCGCCCTCGCCACCGGGCTGGGCGACGCGCTGAAGGGTGCCGCCGCCGTCTCTCTGGCGCGGGTCCTGGGCGGACCACCGCTGATGCAGGCGCTGGCGGGCTTCGCCGCCGTGGTGGGCCATAACTACTCCCTCTTCCTCGGCCTGCACGGCGGCGCCGGGACCGCGACCTCTATCGGTGGGGCCATCGCCCTCTGGCCCATCGGAGGCCTGCTGGCCATTCCTGTCCTGGCAGCGGCCGCTTTCCTCTCCCGCCGCGCCTCCGTCGGCTCTATATCTGTCGCTTTCTTCCTCCCGCTGGCCTTTGCGGTTGGGGCCATCCGGAGCGCCGTCCCCTGGGCATACGAAGCCCATGCGTTGCTGACTTCTGCCCTGACTCTCTGGGCCCTGCGCCCGAACATCCGTCGTCTCCTGCGCGGCGAGGAGCGGCGGATTCCGATGTAGGGGCGGGCAGGGGCAATGGAGGAGCAACTCTTACGGTTGCCCTGCCCCTACGACCAGCACGATGATCCGCGTTCTTCCCTCCGAAATCGTTGCCCAGATCGCCGCCGGTGAGGTGGTGGGGCGACCCGCGTCCGTCATCAAGGAACTGGTAGAGAACAGCATAGATGCGGGCGCGCGGGAAATCCGCATAGAGGTCGCCGACGGCGGGAAGACCCTGATGCGCGTCGCCGATGACGGCTGCGGCATCCCTGCCGCTGAGGTAGAACTGGCCTTCCACCGCCACGCTACCAGCAAACTGGCCTCCGCCGAGGACCTGGCCCGCATCACGACCCTGGGTTTCCGGGGCGAGGCGCTGGCCTCCATCGCGGCGGTCAGCCGGGTGACCTGCGCCACGCGTGCGGCCACCGAGGAGACGGGAACCCTTATCCGGCTGGAAGGGGGCGAGGTGGTCAGCCGCCGGCCCATCGGACGCCCGCCCGGGACGGCCGTCACCGTGGAGGACATCTTCTACAACCTCCCCGCGCGCCGCAAATTCCTCCGCTCCTCCGCGACCGAACGGCGTCATATAGACGCCTGGGTCACCCGCTACGCGATAGCCTACCCGGACCGCCGCTTCACCCTGGTCCACGACGGCCGGGAGGTCTTCCGATCGCCAGGGACCGGGCAGATGCGGGATGTGCTGGTAGCGGTCTACGGGGTGGAGATAGGGAGCGCGCTGCTGGAGATTCTCCCCGAAGAGAGGGAGACGGTCCGGATAGAGGGGTTCGTCAGCCCACCGCACCTCCACCGGGCCGATCGGGGAGAAATCACGCTCTTTGTCAACGGCCGCTGGGTGCAGGACGCGCGCCTGACTTACGCCATCATCCAGGCCTACCATACCCTCATCCCCACCGGACGGTACCCGCTGGCAGTGGTCATAGTGACCCTCCCGCCGGAGGAGGTGGACGTCAACGTCCACCCCGCCAAAGCGGAAGTCCGCTTCCGGGACGGGGACGGGGTCTTCCGGGCCGTCCAGCGGGCCGTGCGCCGGGCGCTGGCAGAAGAAGCCGGAATCCCGACCTTGAAGGCCATCTCCGGCCCGGTTTCCGCTCCCCGTCCTCCGGAAATTCGGGCCCCAGAGGCACCGCGCCGGGAACCGTTTCAGCCGACTCCGATGCCCCTGGTGGCGCCGCCCGTCTCCCCTGTGGCAAAGTTGCCCATGCTGCGAGTGGTCGGGCAGGTCGCCGCGACGTACATCATCGCCGAGGGGCCGGACGGCCTCTACCTGATAGACCAGCATGCCGCCCACGAACGAGTGCTTTACGAACAACTGATGGCCCAGCGGGAGAAGGGGATACCGATCCAGCCGCTGTTGGAGCCGGTCGCCGTGGACCTCCCGCCCGAATGGGCGGGATTGGTGGAAGTCCACCAGGAAACGCTGCGCCGTCTGGGGTTGGAAGTGGAACCCTTCGGGGGAAACACCTTTCTGATAAGGGCGCTACCGGCAGCCCTCACCGCGACTCACCCCCGGGACGTCCTGACAGAGATTGCCCAAGGGCTGATGGAGGAGAGCGAAAAGGGAGGGGGGCGGACAGGCGGAAGAACGGAGGAAGAAATAGAGAAGGCGATCATCCGGCGAGTGTGCAAGCAAGGAGCCATCAAGGCCGGGCGGGTTCTCTCCCGGGAAGAGATGGAGGAACTGCTGCGAGCGCTGGAAGGGTGTGAGAGCCCGCGCACCTGCCCTCACGGCCGCCCGACGATGATCCACATCAGCACCACCCAATTGGCGCGGGAGTTCCGGAGGTAGACCATAGACAGGAGTCAGGCACGGAGCGGAGTGCCGTTTCACGCGACTCCGCTGTGCTGTGTCGCTAACTACGAACGTCAACAATGGGCAACAAACCACCGCCCTGTGATAGGTGAATAACAATGGCTCCATTATTCTATCCTTCCTTTCAGGCCCTGCGTCTGGCGGATGTGATTTTTGAGGAAATTGCCCAGCGCGTGCCCGGTTATGTCGGTCGGCTGGGGGCGGCATGGTACTGGCGACTGGCGGGCGGAACCCTGGTCACCTTCTGGCTGGATTACACGGTCACCGAGGAGCGGTGGGATGTGATTCGGGCTCAGGCCAGCAATGGTCGTGCCGGAATCTTCAACCGGGCAGATTTCCCCTTCGCAGCCTATGGCACGTTGCTCACCTCCCCCCCGTACATCCACGACCTGCAGGGAGTGGCGGAATGGGCCAATCGGCTCTACTTCAATATGGGCCACCTGATTGCGGAGGCCGCCCAATGGTTGCAGATGCTCCAGGCGTCCGCCATTGCCCCTCAGGTCAGCCCGCCGGCCTCTTTCCCCACCCTGAGTCCGCTGGAGCAAGAACTGGTCCGCTACACGCTGGAACACCTGGATGGGCGGTTTGATCTGGTCCGCCTGCGGAACGCTTTCCGGGGGCAGGTCTCCATGCGCCGCCTGCAGCGGCTGGCTCAGGAATGGGAGTCCTTGGGGCTGCTGACGCCTCGCCCCCGGCGGGTAACCTACGCGCTGCGCGCGCTGATGGAAGCGGAAACGGGAAGCGGCCACCCCGAGGGGTGACCGCCATCCCGGAACGTCAAGAATAGGCCCGTTTCTCAACGTCCCAATTTGCGGAGCGCCGCCGCCACGTCCTCCAGCAGTTCCTCGCTTTGCAGAACCCCTTTCTGGATCAGCGCCTCAATCCGGTCGTTGAGCATCTGGCGGTCCCGCTCCGTCAACTTCTTGGCCGTGACGACGATAATGGGAATGGAACGGGTGGATTCATCCGCCTTCAGGGCTTCTAACACAGCGAACCCGTCCATTTCCGGCATCAGCAGGTCCAGGATGATGATGTGGGGGCGCCGCTGACGGACGGCCAGGATGGCTTCCTGACCACTGGCCGCCTCCAATACCTCGTACCCCTCCTGGCTCTCAATCATCCGCCGCAGGAGCCTGCGGTCATCCGGTTGATCATCCACCACCAGGATCCGATGGCAGCCTTCTTCCCGATCCAGCCGGTCCAGCGCAGTCAGCAGGTCCTGCTCCAGGATGGGCTTGACCAGATAGTCGGCGGCACCCAGGCTCATCCCCCGCCCCTTCTCGCCAACGATGGTGCACATAATGACCGGTATATCCCGGGTTTCGGGGTCTGCTTTCAGTTCCTGGATGACCTGCCAGCCGTCCTTGCCGGGCATCATCACATCCAGAGTGATGGCGAAGGGTCGGATTCGCCGGGCTTCCTCCACCACCCGGAACGGGTCGCTCAGGCCCACCACCCGATACCCCTGTTTATCCAGATACCGGCGGAAGAGAGTGATCACTCCTTCATCGTCATCCACGCAGAGGACCACACGACCGGGCATCTCCGGGGCAGAAGCCGGTATCTCTTCCGACGGGGCTTCCTCAATTGTTGGTCCGGCCTCCGGCCTTGTTTGAGGCGGCCCCTGGATGGGAAGAGTGAAAGTAAACCTGGAGCCCTTACCCACCTCGCTCTCCACCCATATCTTCCCGCCGTGGAGTTCTATGAAGGATTTGCTGATGGTCAGCCCCAAACCCGTGCCACCATACTTGCGGGACGGGGAGGCATCCACCTGGGTGAACGCCTCAAAGATGGTCGGCAATTTCTCCGGCGGGATGCCGATCCCGCTATCGGAGACGGAGATAACGACAAAATCTCCATCCACCCGGGCCTCCACCCGGATAAAGCCCTGGTCGGTGAACTTGGCCGCGTTGGAGACCAGATTCAGGAGGACCTGCCGCACCCGGCGGCTATCGGCGATGATGGTGGGCAGGTCGGCAGGCACCGACTGCTGGAGTTCTATGGGTTTATCCTTGACCAGGGCGATCGCGGTGGACATCACGCCCCGGATGATCTCCTGCAGGTCAGTCGGCTCAAAGGCGAGTTCCATCTTGCCGGCCTCAATCTTGGAGATGTCCAGAATGTCGTTGATAAGGCCCAGCAAGTGCTGGCC
The DNA here is from genome assembly GCA_036172315.1 of Anaerolineae bacterium. Taxonomy (GTDB): domain Bacteria; phylum Chloroflexota; class Anaerolineae; order B4-G1; family DUEL01; genus SpSt-77. The sequence goes on from JASFBC010000055.1 coordinate 17,556, forward strand.
GCTGTTGAAGATGGCCTCCAGGTCTTGCCGCTGTTGTTCGGTGACGGGCCCGTCAATCCCCTTGAGAATGACCCGGGAGAAGCCAATGATGGAGTTGAGCGGCGTCCGCAGTTCATGGGACATATTGGCCAGGAACTGGGACTTGAGCCGGTCCATCTCTTTGAGCCGCTCCGCCGTCTCCACGGCCTCCTGGTAGAGGCGGGCGTTCTCCCAGGCCACGCTCAGGTTGGCAGCGACGATGCTCAGGAACTCTATCTCACCCTCGTCAATGGGCGGATGCCCGGGCGACCGGACCAGGGCCAGCAGACCCAGCGGCTGGCCGCGAATCGCCAGAGGGACCAGCGCGGCGTCCATCAGCCCCCACTGGCGGGCCATTCCGATCATCCGACCCGTCACCATATGGGGGATGTCCCGCAGCACGGTCACTTCAGGCCGGAACAGGGCATCCAGCATCGGCGGGGCCTGCTGGCGGTTTATCCGGACATCCGGACGCGGCATCGGGATCTCGGCATCATTAGCGCTTCGGGCCGTTACCAGCCGCAGGGCATCCATCTCCGGCTCCCACTCCCACACAAAAGTGGGCATCTCCAGTTGGCGGGAGATGGCCCCGGCGGCCCGCCACAGCAGTTCCTGGGGATCCATCGTTGTCGCCGCTACCTGGAGTACCTCGCTGATCAGCGCCCGGCGGCGAGCCTCCGCTTCCGTCTCGGCGAACAGACGGGCGTTCTCCAGCGCGACACCCGCCTGGCTGGCCAGCGACTGCAGGACCAGCACATCGCTCTGGGTGAACGCAAAGGGACGGTCGCTGTGGACATCCAGGACGCCAATGACTCGCCCCTTGACCTCAATGGGAACGGCCAGTTCCGCGCGGGTGGCTGAAAGTTCCGGTACGGTGATGAAGCGGGGGTCGCGCAGGACATCGTTGACCAGCACCGGCTGCCCGATGTGCGCGGCATCGGTGGGGATACCCGCGCGGTCAATATCCAGCGTAATGCTGCGAGGCGAGAGCCGCCGATCGGTGCTCCCAATGGTGCTCCCATCCTCAAAGACCAGACGCCGGTCCTCGGCCAGCCAGATGCCCACAAAGTGATAACCGAAGCGGGATTGAGTGATGTCCACAATCTGCCGCATCACGGCCTGTAGGTCCAGAACCGAACTGATGGTACGGCCGATTTCGTTGATAGCCTCCAGTTCCCGGGCCCGGCGGCGGGTCTCCTCCAGCAGACGCAGGTTCTCCATTGCAATAGCGGCCTGACCGCAAAGGGTCCACAGGTTGCGGATCAACCTCTCCGGATAGACATACGGGGTATCCCGCCCCACCAGGAGCACGCCTAACATCCGTTGACCGATGGAGATGGGCACCAGAGCAAAGGAGCGCAGCCGCAAGACCTCCAGAAAAGTCCGGGTCTGGGCGTCCATGCGTGAGTCGGCATAGATGTCCTCCACCAAGAAGGTTTCGGTGGGCCGAATGAACATACGCAGGCCGAAATCGGTCAGCGGGAGAGGAGTACCAGAGGGATGAACGGGACGGCTATCTACAGTCCAGTGCTCGCCCATCACGACGTGCGTGGGTTCATCCGGGGGATCCATCGTCAGAACCCGGGCCATATCCAGGCCGGTCCGGGCGACGTACTGGACCAGTGCCCGGGCCACCTCTGCGGGGGTGGTAGCGGCACCGATGGCCCGGCTGACCTCAAAGAGTTCGCGCGTCTCCGTCAGGGTCTGGCTGGTTTCAGCGAAGAGGCGGGCGTTCTCAATCGCCGTCGCCAACTGGTCCGCCATCGTCTGCAGGGCCGTGATGTCCTCCTCGGTGAAAGCGGCAGGGCGGTCGGACTGGATGGTCATCGCGCCGATGACCCGGCCCCGGGAAATGAGTGGCAGGGCCATCTCGGAGCGGGTGAGCGGGAGGAGCGGGTTATCAAAGCGGATGGCCTCTGTGCCCACGTCCAGTGCGATGCGGGCCTTCGCGTTGGCCGTGCACCAGCCGATCATAGATTTGCCGCCGACTTCCAGTTTGTGGCCCATCTCCAACATCTGACGCCCGGCCTCGCCGGTGCCGGCCCGGAGAACCGCCCAGCGGCCCGTCTCGTCCAGCAAGAAGATGCCGACGTAGTAGAGATCAAACCGCTGGCGGATGAGTTCTACGGTCTGCGGGAGAAGTTCCTCCAGGCTCAGGAGAGACGAAGCGGCGCTGGAGACCTGGGCAGCGGTGGCCAGTCGGGCGGCCCGGCGGGAGGTCTCCTCCAGCAGGCGGCGGTTCTCCAGCGCCACGGCCACCTGGTCGGCGACGGTGCGAATGCGGCGGATGTGCTCTTCCGAGATGCCGGTGACCGGATTCGGACTGATGAAACTCAGAAAGCCCAGAGCCCGCCCGAACATACTCAGCCCGGTGGTGACCAGCCCGCGCATCCCCATGTTGCGGGTGGTCTCCCGGACCTCGGGGGGTATATCCGCTCGGGGGTCTTCTACATCGGCGTAGACCAGAACAAAGTCTGGCTCATCCAGCACCCGGCGGGCAGCCTGCCGGTCGACGATGGGGAAGGCCTGCATCGGCGGGAGCGCCATCCACTCTTCTCCGGCGGCTACCAGCGGGTAAATGTCGCCATGAGTGGGGACGCCGTCCGGGTCAGTCAGGGTGGCGACGGTGAGGGAGCAGGCGGTAAAGCCCAGAAGTCCGGCCACTTCGGCCGCGCCGCGCAGGATGCCCTCCACGGAAGTGGCCTCGCTGATAGCCCGGGCGGCCCGGTAGAGAGATTCCGTCTCGGCCAGGGTTTGGCGGGTTTGTTCAAAGAGGCGCGCGTTCTGCACGGCGATCGCCACCTGGCTGGCAATAGCGGTCAAGAGGTCCAGATCGTGGCGGTCATAGGCACGCGGGGTAGTGTAATTCTGGACGGCCATAACGCCCAGGGCCTGGTCGCCCACCATCAGCGGCACTCCCAGCCAGGATTGGGCTATCCGGCCGATCTGATCCACCCCCATCTCCTGCAGGCGGGCCGGAAGGTCCTCTTCTATCAGGACCGGCTTCCGGTTCCGGATAATGTATTCGGTCAGACCGTTGGCGAACGGGCGAGTGCGGTAGGGACGCCGTTCATTCCCCTCCACTGCCAGCGGGAAACTCACCATCCCTTGTGAGAGGTCATAGAAGGCGATGTAGAAGTTAGTGGTGTCCACCAGACGGCTGGCGCCCTGGTAGGCCTCCTCCAGCACCTGCTGCACATCCAGCCGGGCGGTGAGGGCCTGGCCCAGTTCGTTCAGAACGGCCAGTTCCTCCGCCCGCAGGCGGGCCTCCTCAAAGAGGCGGGCGTTGGCCAGCGCGTTGGCGAGATAGCCTGCGATGGCCCGCGCCAGGCGGACTTCGTTGCGCCCGAAGCCGCGCGGACGGTTAAGGAAATAAAGTTCACCAATGCTCTGCTCCCGCACCCGCAGGGCCACGCCGCAGAAGTTTTGAACCCCCAGCCGCTCCATATACGGGAGGTAGGCCGGGATCAGGTTGGGGTCGGCAGTGCCCAGGTTGGAGTAATAGACACCCCCTCGGGCAAAGATGCTCTGCTCCATCCCCGGCGCGTCCGCCGGGATTTTCCAATCCCGGGCCTCAGGGAGCGGCTCGCCCCGAAGCAGGACCAATCGAGGCCGTAAAGCCCGGGCTGCTTCATCGTAGAGGAGCAACGCAGCACCTTCGGCTTCCACCAGCGGCGCCGCCTCCCGCATCATTCCTTCCAGCAGGGGCTCCAGTTCCAGCGTGGAGACGGCCAGGGCGGCAATGCGGGCTAGTCCCTCCTGCTCCATCGCCCGCTCGTGGGCTTCGGAGTAGAGGCGGGCATTCTGAATCGCAATCGCCGCCTGGTCCATCAGCGTGGAGAGCAACCGCAGTTCCTCCTCTGTCACCCGGTCCTTCCGGCCCCGGTCCCAACTCACTTCCAGAACGCCAATATTGCGCTCCTGGAAGCGAATGGGCATAAAGACCCGCAGGTAGCGCTCATGACCGTACTTCTCCCAGATTTCCCGGTTGAAGCGGTCGTCCCAAATGAGGATCTCCGTCCGTCCCGTCCGATAGATATCGGCGACAATGTCCGGATGGTCCAGGGGATACCGGGCTTTATCCAGCCACTCGGGGTACCGGTCAAATTCGCCCTCCCAGATGCCGTGGCTGAAGCCGATGGTCCCTGCGACCTCATCAGCCAGGGAGACGATGGCAAAGTCACAACCCATGAGCCGGTACACCGTCTCCAGGACGGCCCGGATAACATGCTCTTCCTCCAGGGTGGCCGAGAGGGCCCGACCCGTCTCGTAAAGGGCCTGCATCTGCTCGGCGGTCCGGCGGGCTTCCTCGTAAAGGCGGGCGTTCTGGACGGCAACGGTGGCCTGCGCGGCCACGGCGGTTGCCAGAGCCGCCGTCTCCTCATTGTACACCCCGGGTTGGCGATGGTCCATCAGCAGAAAGCCGATGACTTCCTCGCCCAGGATCAACGGGATAGCCATCCCGGAGCGGGCCGTGCGCCGCTTCCAGCGCGGGTCCATCCGGGTATCCGCGATGACGACAGGGGCGCGAGTCCGGATGACCTCCGTCAGCAGCGGGTCCTGGGAGGGGGGCGGCTGTTTTTCCAGCCACCGCCGCATGGCTTCCAGGTCCACCCCCCGCCCGTCGACAATCTCCCGCCGCTCCCCCCGCAGCAAGTGGATAACAGCGACGTCAAAGGGAATGAGCCGCTCCAGTTGGTCCAGCAACCGTCTGGTGACCTCTCCCAGTTCCAGAGTGGAGCCGACGACGCGAGCGATCTCCTGGAGGGTATCGGCGACGAAGCGGCGACGCTGCTCCATCTGGTAGAGGCGGGCGCTCTCCAGCGCCAGGGCCACCTGCTCGCTGACGGCCTGGACCAAAGCGATTTCGTCCTCCGTCCAGGGGCGGGCTTCGTCGGTCTCCTCCAGCGCGATGGCGCCGACAACCCTCTCGTGAAGACGAAGGGGCGCGGCGATGACCGACCGACCGTTATCCGGTTCGCTCAGGGCGATGACCTGCCCTTGCTGCAATGCATCCTCCACTGCTGGAACCGGCGGTAGAGTTTCTGCCGGAGTAATCGCCACGCGGTCGTAGACCAGGGCGGGCGGGAGGGCCTCCCACAGTCCCCAGGCCTCGCGGACCCGCTGGCCATAGAGGGTGCGAAGTTCCTCCAGCGTCCGACGGCTTTCCTCCAGCAAGCGCGCGTTCTCAATGGCCAGCGCGATCTGATCGGCCATCGTCTGCAGAACGGCCACGTCCTCTTCGGTAAAGGCCGCCGGCTCCTCAGACTGCACGTCCAGCACGCCGATGACCCGCTCCCCCACCTTCAGCGGCACCGCCATCTCGGAGCGGGTC
>JASFBC010000056.1:0-31748 GCA_036172315.1 Anaerolineae bacterium
CGGCGGCCTTTGGCCGCCGCCGCCAATATTTGGCCCTCTGGGGTCCCTGCCCGCCCCAGGCAGAGTTCTCACGTCAGACCTGCTCCCGCAGCGATTCCATCTACGCTTCTTTCAACCCCGTCATCGCCACGCTGCGGATGAAGTAGCGCTGGAAGAGGAAGAAGATGAGGATGATAGGCAGGCTGTTGAAAAGGGAACCCGCCAGGACAATGGAGTAGAGGGTGTAGTATTCACCCTTGAACCACTGGAGCCCGATGGGGAGCGTGAACTTCTCCGGCGAGCGCAGAACAATCAGCGGCCACATAAAGGAGTTCCAGACCCCCTGAAAAGTGAAAAGCGCCAGGGTGAGCAGCGCCGTCTGGCTGATGGGCAGGACAATGCGGAAAAAGATGCCGGACCGGCCCAGGCCGTCCACCAGCGCGGCCTCCTCCAGTTCGGAGGGAATGCTCTTGTAGAACTGGGTCATCATAAAGAGGCCGAAGGCGTCCACGATACCCGGCAGGATCAGCGCCCCCAGGCTGTTCAGCAGGCCGAAGCCGGTGGGAATTTTCATTCCGGCAGGCGGGGACGTCGCCTGGATACCCTTCCTCAAAGGCGCCGCGCGTCCCCAGGTAGCCGTTGCCGATGGTGAAGACCGTCTCCATTTGACGGAGGCGGTCGGGGCGGAACTCCGTTTCCACGACGCGCCAGGTGTCGGTTAAAGCATGCTCCGTTGGAATAGGGAGGCGGGAAAGGATCCCGGCCAGGGTGACGCCCTCCAGGGAGGGGAGGACAATGTGAGCCGCGCCCACCCGCGCATCAGGACCCAGCCCGAGAGTCCAGAAGCCGCCGGCCAGGGCCGCCTCTACGCCCGCAGCCGCGTCCTCCACCATGACGGCCTCCTCCGGCACTACGCCCAATTGCCGCGCGCAATGCAGAAAGAGGTCAGGGGCCGGCTTGGTCCGCTCCACGCTATAGCCGTCGGAGACGGCGTCGGCCAGAGGCCAGAGGTTCAGGCGGTCCAGGACGGTGCGGGTGTTCTTACTGGCAGAGGCGATGCCCACCTTCAATCCGGCCTGGCGGAGTTCCTGCAAGAGTTCCAGCGCACCGGGGAGGAGATCGCCGGGGGTGAGGGCTTCCAGGGACTCTCTGTAGTAGCGGTTCTTGCGCTCCATCCACTCCGTCATCTGTTCCTCGGTGGCGGGGCGGCCATCCAAGAGGAGTTCCAGAGAGCGGCGGCGGGAGACGCCACGTAGGGCCTCGTTGCGTTGACGGTCAAAGGGAACGCCCAGTTCGTCAGCCAGCCGCTTCCAGGCGCGGTAGTGGTACTCGGAAGTATCGGTCAGGACGCCGTCCAGGTCAAAGATGAAGGCTCGGATATGCATCTGGGCAGTTCTCCCGATTTGTGGTATAATTGCAACACGCGCGACGACTCCCCGCCTGTACCTTGGGTGGGTAGGCGTCGGTGCGTCGGGCAGGGGCCAGCAGTCTCCTGGCCCGGGACGGGCCCCTGCCCGGAGTTTTCCTCCATCCCACCATCAGCATCTGCGCCAGGAGGTGGGGTGAGATTATATCCTCCCGCTGGATTCCCGCACAATCAGCCGGGGCGGGAGGAGCACTTTCCGCTCCGGCAACGATTCCCCCCGAATCAGTTTTAGGAGCATCTCCACCACTTTTGCCCCTACCTCCGCGACGGGCTGACGAAGGGTAGTCAGGGGCGGGCGGAGATACTGGGCCATCGGCACATCATCAAATCCCACGATGGAGACATCCCGGCCAGGCTGAAAGCCAGCCTCGTAGAGGGCATTCATCGCGCCGATGGCCATCAGGTCGCTCATCGTCACCACAGCAGTGGGGCGACGAGTCGGTGGCAGGGCCAGCAGCGCCTGCATCGCCTGGCGCCCCGCCGCCTCCGAGTGCTCCGTCCGAATAATCCAATCCGCGTCCACCGGAAGGCCTGCCGCCGCCATTCCCTCCAGATACCCCTGGAGGCGGTAACTGCCGGTAAGGGAATCCTCGGGCCAGGCAATGACGGCAATCCGCCGATGCCCCAGTTCCACCAGATGCTCCACCGCCATTCGGGTTCCCGCCGCGTTGTCCACGTCCACGTAGGGGAAGTCCCACTCCTCGTTGGCGCGCCCGAAAGCGACGAAGGGGAAGTCGTGGTCCAGGAGAAAGCGGATGCGTGGGTCGTCCCGGTTAGTCTCGGAGAGGATGAAACCGTCCACCCGGCCAGTGAGCATCAGTTCCTGATAAGGGCGCCAGGGGTCGCCGTCAGCGGGCTGGGCGGCCGAGGTTTCGGACATCCGTTGGGACATAGAGGTCCCCACCCTCCCCCACCGCCTTTGGCGGCAGCGGCGAAGCCGCTGGGGTGAGGATACCCCACCGCCCCCCATGTCCCAACCCGCGTCTGAACCCCAGCGTTCAGCCCCTTGACAAAACGAACACTTTGGTGTAATATTATAACAGTACACCAAATCCCGGGGCCAAAATGGGAAAGATTGACCGGGGCTCACCCGTCCCCATCTACCATCAACTCAAGACCCTGATCCGGGAACAGATAGAGAGCGGCCTGTGGAAGCCGGGAGACCGGATTCCCACCGAGGACGAACTCTGTCGGCTCTACGGCATCAGCCGCTCCCCCGTCCGTCAGGCCCTCAAGGAACTGGTCTACGAAGGCGTGCTGGTCCGCCGCCCCGGTGCCGGCACCTTCGTCAGCGATTCCTCCCCCCGCCAGTCCTCCGCAGATACCCCCATCCAGTTGATGTGCTCGGACATCCGATGGTCCCATCTGCTGGAGCATGTCCGCATGGTCTGGAATGCCACCCACCCCCACCGGCCAATTGCCTTCCAGGTGGAAGTGGTCAGCCACACTCGCTTCTACGACCTCCTGAGCACCGTCGTTGGCGGCGGCACCGCCCCCGACGCGGCGATGGTGGACTGCGTCTGGGTGGCCGGGCTGGCCCGGGCGGGGTTCCTCTACCCGCTGGAGGGCCTGAACTCGCACTGGACCCATTCCATTTTCGGCAAGGACCTATACCCGGCTTTCGTCAACGCCAACTCCTATCGGGAGAGGTTGTACGGCCTGCCGGTGAAGGCGGACATCTCCCTGCTCTGGTACCGGAAGGACTGGCTGGAAAACGAAGGCCTGCTCCCCCCCAGGAACTGGGATGATTTGATGGAAGTAGCCCGTCACTTCCTTCAGCCTCAGGTGCGGGAACGGTACGGGTACGCCTACCCGCTGGTCTTCCCCGGCGGCCTGGCGGGAGGGGAAGCAACCGTCTATACGCTGATGCCGTTCATCTGGTCGGCAGGAGGGGAGGTGTTTGAGCGGGGAGAGGTGGTGCTGGATAGCGCCGCTACCCGCCGGGCACTTCTGTTCCTCCGGGAACTGGTCTTAACCCACCGGGTGAGTCCTCCCGATGTCATCCGTTATCGGGAGGATACCGCCTTTCGGCTTTTTGCCAGTGGTAAAGCGGTGATGGCCCTGGGTGGAAGTTACGAGGCCGACCTTATCCGACAAATCGGCGGCTGGGAGAACGGGGAGTTTCAAGAGCGAGTGGGCTATACGCTTCCTCCCGCCGCCCTGGGCGGTCAGCCCGCTCCCACCGTCGGAGGAACGTCCTACGTCATCCTGCGCCAGAGTCCCCAGCCTCAGCGGGTGATGGAAGTCCTCCGGTTTGCCACCGACCCGGCCCGGATTGGCGAGAAGTATCAGGAACTCCTCCAGATTCTGCCCAACCCGTCATTTAATCGGCTGGTCTCGCCGAACGGCGCACCGCTGCTTCGGTGGGTCTCGGAGATGATCCCCCTGGGCCGGGCCCGCCCGTCCATCCCGGAATACGTCAAAGTCTCCCGCCAGTTGCAGGCGATGTTTGAGCGGACCTTCTCGGACCCGATGCCCATTGAGACCCTGATCCGCCGGACGGCAGAGTTTATCTCGGTCATCTGTGAGGTGCCGTGCCGGATGTGACCTCTCCCGTGCCCGGTAGGGGAAACGGCGGGGTTTGCGGCGCAACCCCTGTCGCCGCAGACCCCGCCCTCTCCCCAGAGGGGGCGAGAACCAAGAAAGGAGGGATGCCTGGGAAAAGTGAGCCAGCAACCCATTCACCAACCGTATCCTGATCCGATTCCATTCCCATTCAAATCCAAATTTGAGAGGAGGATTGCAAAATGAAGAAGACCCTCTGGCTCGTACTGAGCGTCGCCCTGGCGGCCGCGTTCGTGCTGAGCGCGTGCAAGCCGCCGGCCACCCCGACTCCGACCACGCCGCCGAAGCCGACGGAGGCGCCGAAGCCGACGGAGGCGCCGACGGTTCCGCCGACTCCCGAGAAGGTCGCTCTTGCCTTCTGGGAGCAGGAGGGGGAGGAAGTGGATGTGTTCCTGGATCAGTTGATCGCTGAGTTTGAGGCGGCCAACCCGAACATTGACGTGGAACGCACCCACTACGAGAACGAAGCGCTGCGGGATCAGTTCCAGACCGCTGCGCTGGCTGAGGCGGCCCCCGAAGTGGTGCGCGTGCCCAACGACTTCGCCGGTCCCTTCAGTGCGCTGGACATCGTCGCGCCCATCCCCGAACTGTTTGATCAGGCGTTCCTGGACCAGTTCTTCCCCGGCGCGCTGGAACCCGCTGTCGTGAAGGGCGTCCTCTGGGGTGTGCCAGATAACTACGGCAACCACCTGATGCTCCTCTACAATAAGGACCTCATCCCCGAGCCGCCGGCCACCTTTGAGGAACTGATTGAGAAAGCCAAAGCGCTCACCAAGGGCGAGATTCAGGGCTTCGCTTACAACCTGAATGAGCCTTTCTGGGGCGCCGGCTTCTACGGGGCCTTCGGCGGCTGGCCGCTGGATGAGAACGACAAGCCCCAGTTCAATAACGAGGCCTTCATCAACTACCTCAAGTTCGTGAAGAGCCTCAAGGACGAGGGTGTGGTGCCGCAGGAGTGCGACTACAACTGCGCCGACACACTCTTCAAAGAGGGCAAGGCGGCCATGATCATCAACGGCGACTGGTCCCTCGGCGGTTACGTGGAAGCCCTGGGCGATAAACTGGGCGTCGCCCCGGTTCCGCCCATTCAGGGTCACCCCTACACCGAGATGACCAGCGGCAAGTACTTCATGGTCTACAAGGGTGTCCTGGACGACCCGGCCAAGAAGGATGCGGTGGTCCGCTTCATCACCTTCATGACCTCGGCGGACGTCCAGAAGCGCTGGCTGGACCAGTTCAAGCGCCTGCCCTCCAATAAAGAGGTGGCGAAGGACCCGGCCATCACCAGCGACCCCATCCTGGCGGGCTCCATGGCGGCCCTGGCCAACGGTCGGGGTATGCCGGCGGCACCGGAGATGCGCTGCGCCTGGGATGCCTGGCGGCCCAACCTGGAGGGCGTGATGGCGGGCACCATCACCCCCGAGGAGGCGGCAGCGGCGGCCCAGAAGGCAGCCGACGAGTGTGTCGCCACCCTGAAGTAGCCTTTGCACCGATAAGGGGGAGCGGGACATCCCGCTCCCCCTTTTCGCAACAAGGGAGGAGTTATGGGCGAAAAAGCCAGTATTTTTCGCAAATATCTTCCCACAGCCCTCTGGATTATCGGCCTGGTAGCCCTCTACCTGATCCTGCGAGTCCTGTTCGCGCCTCACGCCAGTGGGATCAGCCTCAACTCCAAAATGATCCTGTCCCGTATCCGGGAAGTCTCTTTGTTCCTGGGCGCCATCGCCGCCGGAATGGTCCTCATTGAAGTCTACTTCTACCAGATTTTCTTCCGCCGCCCCTCTCACACCATCACTACCATCATCGTCCGATTCATCCAGGGCTTCCTCGGATTCATCACCCTTCTGCTGGTCATCGCCTTTTTTGACCTGACCGACCTCATCCGCCTGCCTGAGGGGCCGCTCAGAAGTTTCATCCTGTTCCCCACCAGCGGGTTCGCCGCGCTGCAGAAGTTTCTGGTGACGGCGAAGATGGGCCCCGCCGGGCAGGCTTCCCTGGTCGCGGCTCTCCTGCTCTTCCTGGTGCTGGGTCTCCTGTTCTTCCTTATCCAGCGGATCACCGAGCCGCGCGTCAGCCGCGTCGGGCTGGCTTACCTCCTGGTCATCTCCGCCTTTGTCGGCGTCCTGTTTCTGATTATTTATCCCTTCCTCTTTGAGATCAAATTGGCTTTCTCCAACGCCTCTCTGGGGACTCAGGCGACCAAGAACGCCTCCTACGGACTCCAATACGGCTGGCAGAACCTGGTGACCCTGTTTACGGGCAATGTGGCAAAGGACGCCAAGTTCTTTGAGGTTCTCGGTCGGACGGTCCTCTGGACCGTCATCAACGTCACCTTCCATGTCACGGGCGGCATGGTGCTGGCCCTTCTTCTTCACCGACCGATGAAACTGCAGGGTTTCTACCGCACCCTGCTGGTTTTCCCCTGGGCTATCCCCACCACCATCGCGGCCATGGCCCTGCGCAACGAGTTTGACCTGCGCTATGGGTTTTTCAATATTATGCTGAATAACATCCACCGCTTCTTTGCCGGCCTGAGCACCCAAGTTGCCCCGCTGTCGCCGGTCTTCTCCTGGCTGGCCGCGAACATCGGCCCGGTCTCCTGGAAACAGGACCCCTTCTGGGCCTTTGTCTCTATCCTGATTTCCAACATCTGGCTGGGCATTCCTTTCATGGCGGTTATTATCCTGGGCGGCCTGCAGAGCATCTCCCACGAGTACTATGAGGCGGCGGAGATGGACGGTGCCAGCAAGTGGCAGATGTTCCGTAACATCACCCTGCCGCTCCTGCGTCCGGTGCTCACACCCGCCATCATCCTGGGGGTCATCTGGACCTTTAACAAGTTTGACGTCATCTGGCTCATCACTCAGGGAGGCCCCCAGGAGAAGACGGACATCCTGGTCTCTTCTATGTATAAAGCCGCCTTCCAGTTCTACCGCTATGGCTTCACCGCCATGTTCGCGCTGGTCATCTTCTTCATCCTGTTGGGCTTTACAATAGTGTACCTGCGGGTGACCGGCGGGCTGAAATCGGCTACCGAATAAGGGAGGACCCGATGAAGAAGCGAAACGCTCTGGTTCGCCTTTACCGCTGGTTCTTCTTCCGGGCGCGCGGCGATAGCCCCTTCAAGCGGCTATTGATTCACCTGCTCCTGATCATCGCCTGCGCGATCTCCGTATACCCGGTCCTGCGCGTGGTGACCATCTCCCTGCGCCCGAACGACACCCTCCTGACCACCAGCCTGCGCATCATCCCGGAGAACGCCACTCTGGATAACTACCGGGAGGTCATCTTCGGTGCCCCGGAGAAGAACCGGAAATCCGACTTTTTCCTCTGGCTCTGGAACTCCTTCTCCGTGGTGATGGTCACTTCCATCATCAGCGTTGCGCTGGCCGCCGTGAGCGCCTACGCCTTCTCCCGCTTCCGCTTTAAGGGACGGTCCGCCGGTCTGGTCTTCCTCTTCACCACCCAGATGATCCCGGCCGGTATGCTCCTGCTTCCCCTTTACATCATGCTGGCAAAGCTGAGAATGATCAACTCCTCTCTCGGGTTGATCATCGCTTACTCCGTATCCTCTGTGCCACTGACCATCTGGATGCTGAAAGGATACTACGACACCATCCCGGTGGATCTGGAGGAAGCGGCGCTCATTGACGGCGCCTCCCGGATGATGACGTTTACCCGTATTATCCTGCCCCTCTCCAGCCCATCCCTGGCCATTGCCTTCCTGTTCAGTTTCATGGGCGGCTGGAGTGAGTACCTGGTCGCGCGGGTGGTCCTGCAGAAAAACGACCTCTTTACCTGGCCCCTGGGCATCTGGACCTATGCCCAGCAGTTCACCGTCTCCTGGGGCAAATTCGCCGCCGCGTCGGTGCTCATCGCCGTCCCGGTAATGGCCCTCTTCCTGTACTCGTCCAAGTGGCTCATCTCCGGCCTGACCCTGGGCTCGGTGAAGGGATAAAAGAAAAACGCGGGTTGCGGCAACAGCCCTTGGCCGCGCCCTAACCCGCTACTCTTCCGACCTTCATCCAAGGAGTTGGCCATGTTCCGCAGATTTATGCCGCTACTCAGTATAACGGTTACGCTGACCACCCTCCTGGCCGCCTGCGGAGCGCCGACGGCCTCGCCCACCCCCCCACCCCAACCCACCGAAACTGTCCCGGCGCCGACGGCAACCCCGCCATCGGAGGAAGTTCTCTACCTCAACCTGATGTGGCATCAGCACCAGCCCCTCTACTACAAGGACGCCGATGGCATCTACACCCGCCCCTGGGTGCGCGTCCACGCCACCAAAGACTACTACGACATGGCCGCCACCGTCGCCCAGTACCCCAACGTCCACGTCACCTTCAACCTGACCCCCGTCCTCATCCGCCAACTGGACGACTTCGTCCAGAACGGCGCAAAGGACCGGTACTGGGTGCTGGCGGAGAAACCGGCCTCGGAGTTGACGGCTGAGGAGAAAGAATTCATCCTCCGCCGCTTCTTTGACGCCAACTGGGACCACGTCATTCGGCGCTACCCCGGCTACAGGGCGCTCCTGGATCAGCGCGGCGGCACCGACGACGAGGCCATCGCCCGCGCGCTGGAGACCTTCACCGAACAGGACTTTCGCGACCTCCAGGTCTGGTTCAACCTGGCCTGGATGGATCCCGACGAACTGGCGAAGGAGCCCCTGCGGAGCCTGGTGGCCAAAGACCACGGCTTCACCGAAGAGGATAAAGTCGTCCTCTTCAACGAAGTCCGCCGCATCATGGCCCAGGTCCTCCCCATCCATCGGGAACTCCAGGAGAAGGGCCAGATAGAGGTCACCACCACCCCCTACGCGCATCCTATCCTCCCGCTCATCTACGACACGAACCTGGCCCTGGAGGGCAACCCCGGCGCTGAGATGCCCCAGCGTTTCTCCTATCCCAACGACGCCATTGCCCATCTGACGCGCAGTGTGGAAATTTACCAGGCCCACTTCGGTCAAAAGCCCCGGGGCCTCTGGCCCGCCGAAGGCGCCGTCGCTCAGGAGATCGTCCCCTTGGTGGCGAGGGCCGGATACCAGTGGATGGCCACCGGCGAGCCCGTCCTGGCCCAGTCTCTGGGCATCGGCGATTTCACCCGCGACTTCAAAGAGACGGTCCAGGAAGCCGACGCTCTCTATCGCCCCTACTACGTCGGCAAAGGCAACCAACGGGTCGCCGTCTTCTTCCGGGACTGGAACCTCTCGGACAAAATTGGCTTCACCTACTCCGGCATGCCCGGAGAGAAGGCCGCCCGGGACCTGATGAACCGGCTGGAGAACATCCGCGCCCGCCTGAAAGAAGAAGGAGCCCCTGGCCCTCACATCGTCAGCATTATCCTGGACGGCGAGAACGCCTGGGAGTACTACGACAACGACGGCAAGGAGTTCCTCCACACCCTCTACCGTCTCCTCTCCGAGAGCCGGACTATCCGGACGGTAACGCCGTCCGAATACCTGGCCATGTTCCCCGAGCAGCGGACGCTGGAGCGCCTCTTCCCCGGCGCCTGGTTCAGCGCTAACTACGACACCTGGATCGGCGAACCGGAGGAGCGGCAGGCCTGGAATTACCTGGTCCAGACCCGCTATGATCTCTCCAAGTACGACATCTCCAAGACCCGCAGCGCCCCGCCGGAGGCCATCGCACAGGCGCTGGACTATATGTACCTGGCCGAGGGTTCGGACTGGTTCTGGTGGTACGGTGCCGACCAGGACTCCGGGCAGGACGAGTACTTTGACGAGGGCTTCCGGGCCCTGCTGAAGAAAGTGTACGAGTCGCTGGGGGAGCCGGTGCCGGCCTTTGTCAACGTCCCCATCATCCCCAGGAAGCCGGTCCGGGCCGACCGGGAGGTTCAGGGCCTCTCCTCGCCCGTGGTGGACGGCCGGGCCGGGCCCGACGAGTGGGCCGGTGCAGCCCTGTTTACCGGCGGCTCTCAGGCCGCCGGCGCCGACCTGGCTTACGCCTTTGACGCCCGCAACCTCTACGTCCGGGTGACCTTCCGGCAGCCCCTGCCCGCCGGCGCGCGCCTCGGGATGTACGTCGTCTCCCCGCGCGCGGCGGAGGTCTCCCCCTTCGCTCGTGCGGCCGAGGGCGAGGAGCCCCGGCTCACCGGCATCGCGGCCACCCATCTCTTTGAGTGGGACGGGCAGGCCCTGACGGCCTACCGACCCCTCAAATCGGAGTGGCAGGCCGCCGGCACCGTCGGGGAGGCCGCCATGGGCCCCGATGCCTTTGAGGCCGCCATCCCCTGGGAGGCCCTGGGCGACCTGGAGGCCGGCGACGACCTGCGGCTGGTCGTCATCATTACTCCGGCGGGCCTGAGCCTGCCCGTCGGCGGGCCGGCCCAGATCATCCTCCCCGACCTGGGCCGCTACACGAAGGTCCTGGAAGTGGAGGACCCGGAGGGGGACGACCACGGCCCCGGCACCTACACCTACCCCACCGACACCGTCTTCAAGCCCCAGGTCTTTGACCTGAAGTCCTTTACCGTCGCCTACGACGAGAAGAGCCTGGTCTTCAAGTTCGCCTTCTACGGCCCCATCCCCAACCCGTGGGGCTCGCCCAACAACCTGGCCCTCCAGACGCTGGACGTCTATGTGGACAAGGACCCCGGCGCCGGGACGGGTGCCCGACTCCTCCTGCCGGGCCGCAACGCGGCGCTGGAAGCGGGCAACGGCTGGGACGTCGCGGTCTGGGCGGAGGGGTGGACGCCGCAGATTGTGGCGCCGGACCCGCAGAGCGGCGCGCCGAAGCAGGTGACGGGCGTCTCCTTCAAGGTCATCGTGGATCCGGCGGCGCGGACGGTGACGCTGCGGGTGCCGAGGGGCGTCTTCGGCGAGGGCGACCCGGCTGGGTGGGGCTATGGGGCGGCGGTGCTCAGCCAGGAGGGCTTCCCCTCCACGGGGGTCTGGCGGGTGCGGGACGTGCTCCCTCAGGCGCAGCAATGGCGCTGCGGCGGCGGGCCGGATGACACCAACCACACCCGCATCCTGGACCTGGCCTGGGCCGGGGTACCCACTCAGGAGGACATCCTCTCCCACTACCCCTCCAGCAAAGCGGATGTCGCCACCCTGGGCCCGGACGACTTCCCGCAGATACCACTTCTGCGGGCCCGATAGGACGGGCGGACAACGAAGAGGGGCGGCCAAAGGCCGCCCCCCTTTTCTCCCCCGGTCTTGCTGGGGGATTGGGCAGGGAGACCTCTGCGGCGGAGCCGCCCGCCGCCTTTTCAGAACGTGCCGGCAGGCCCTTCCGGAAGAGCCTGGCACGTTAAAAAGCCCACCAGCCCAGAAACTCCCGATTCCCGGCAGGGCCCAGGAGGGGGGAGACCATCAGCCCCCGCAGGGTCAGACCCAGGTCAGCCGCGGCGCGGATGACCTCCACCAGCACGCGCCGATGGACGGCCGGGTCCCGCACCACCCCGCCCTTCCCCACTTCTTGCCGCCCGGCCTCAAACTGGGGCTTAATCAGCGCGATGACCTGCCCAGAGGGGCGGAGCCATCCCACCGCCCGGGGCAGGATCAGCCGGAGCGAGATGAAAGAGACGTCTATGGTCACCAGGTGGACCGGCTCCGGCAACCGCTCCAGGTAACGGGCGTTGGTGCGCTCCATGACCACCACGCGCGGGTCGTTGCGCAGCCGCCAGTCCAGTTGCCCGTAGCCCACGTCTATGGCGTAGACCCGGGTGGCGCCGCGCTGGAGGAGGCAATCGGTGAAACCGCCGGTAGAGGCGCCCACGTCGGCCGCGACCCACCCCCGCACGTCCACCCCGAAGCCCAGGAGGGCCGCTTCCAGTTTCTCCCCGCCCCGGCTGACGAATCTCGGCCGTGCGGTCAACGTGACCGGCGCGTCGGGGTCCACTAGCGCGCCGGGCTGGTCCACCACCCGGTCGGCGACGCGCGCTGCGCCGGCGCGGATCCACCGCTGGGCCTCGGCCCGGCTCCCGGCCAGGCCTCGTTCCACCAGCAGCCGGTCCAGTCGGATGCGCTGTGGTCGGTTCATAGCGGGAAAGAGAGCGCCTCCTCCGGAAATACTACCCCATCTGTTCTGGGGCGTCAAGTTCAGCGGATAATTCAGATATTTTCGGTCTTGACAAATGGGTTGTTTTGTGGTAAAATAATTTGAGAGCGCTCCCCAAAAATGGGCCTTTTTCCGCATTCAGGCACGATTATCGGCCTTTTTAAAACATCGCGAGTGAGAGCGCTCCCAGAAAGGCCGGTCATGCCCCCTACCCTGGAAGAGGTCGCCAAACTGGCGGGAGTATCCCGTTCCACCGTCTCCCGGGTGGTCAACCAGCACCCTAATGTGCGCCCCGAGGTGAGAGAACGGGTCTGGGAAGTCATCCGACAGACTGGCTATCAGCCCCATGCCGCCGCCCGCAGTCTGGCCACCCGACGCACCCAGATTATCGGCCTGATTATCCCCCAGGCGGTCACCACTCTTTTCACCGACCCGTATTTCTCCATCCTGTTGCGCGGCGTTGCCGATGCCTGCAACGCTCACAACTACCACCTGATGCTCTCGCTGTTCAGCCACCGCCGGATTCGGGATTCCTATGCCCGGCAGGACCTTCTCTATCAGCAAGTACTGCGCAGCCGCTATCTGGATGGGGTGGTTGTCTCCTCGGCCCCGCTGGACGACCCGATTTTCCCCCGTCTCCTGGAGGACAAGGTACCCTTTGTCATCGTGGGCCGGTACCCCCATGAGCGGGCCAATTATGTGGATGTGGATAATGTGGTCGGCGCGCGGATGGCAGTGGAACATCTGCTCCGGCTGGGACATGAGCGAATTGCGACCATCACGGGTCCCCTGAATATGTGCGCCGGGCAGGATCGGCTGGAGGGGTACCGGCAGGCCCTGGCCGCCTGGGGGATCTCGGTGGATGAGCGCCTCATCGTTGAAGGGGATTTTACCGAACAGGGGGGCCGGGCGGCCATGCAGCGGCTCCTTCCCCATCAACCCACAGCCGTCTTTGCTGCCAGCGATATGATGGCAGTCGGCGCGCTCAAAACCCTGCGAGAAGCGGGCCTGCGGGTTCCCGATGATGTAGCGCTGGTCGGCTTTGATGATATACCACTGGCCTCTATGGTGGATCCACCCCTCACGACCGTCCGTCAGCCCATAGAACAATTGGGCAGTATGGCGGTGGAACTGCTGATCGGCTTGCTGGAAAATCCCCAAACCAGTGGCGTTCACCGGGTTGTATTGCCTACCGAACTGGTCGTTCGGGCCTCCTGCGGGGTCCGGGTCCGGTAAACTCCATCCATCCTGTCCAGAAGAAAGGAGGAAAGTGCCAGGGAGTACCATCAGCATCCAGCCAACGATCATATTGTCCTACCCATCATTCCAAAAAACAGGAGGAGAAAGATGTCCCGGAAGTTGATGTTTGTGATCCTGAGCGCCCTCGTGGTGGGCAGCCTGCTGCTGACGGCCTGTCAGCCGCAGACGGTGACCGTGGTTCAGACGGTTCCGGTCAAAGAGACCGTACCCGTCGTCGTCACTCCTACTCCCGCTCCTTCGCCGGTGGTCTATCCGCGCAACGAGACCCTCTACACCAGCGGGAAGCAGTGGGGTCCACCTACCTCGTGGAATCCGCTCCAGCCCGGCTCCTATGCTATGGGGGTGATCGGCCTCTGCTACGAGACTCTCTTCCTCTTTGACCCCTTGAAGAACGAGTACATCCCCTGGCTGGCGGAGAGCGGCCAGTTCGTGAGCGACAAGGTCTACGAGGTGAAACTCCGCCAGGGCATCCAGTGGCAGGACGGCGAACCCTTTACCGCCGCCGATGTCCTCTACACCTTTGAACTGGGCAAACTCGGTGGCGTCTATTATCAGCCGCTCTGGAACTGGATGGAAAAGGTGGAGGCGGTGGACGACTACACGGTCCGGTTCACCTTTAAGGAAGTCCGCTACCAGTCCTGGGGGAACTCCCTCTACTCCATCGCGATCGTCCCCCAGCACGCCTGGGAGGGTCGGTCGGAGGAGGATATCGTCAGCGGGCCGAACCTGCCGCCGATGGGCACCGGCGCCTATATGTACGAGACCCACTCCGAGGACCGCATGGTTTGGAAGCGGAACGACAACTGGTGGGCCACGAAACTGCTGGGCCGCTCTGTGGCACCCAAGTACATCGTAGATATCGTCAATCCCAGCAATAACGTGGCCCTGGGCCTGTTCCTCAAGGGTGAGATAGACCTGAGCAACAACTTCCTGCCGGGGATCGCCACCCTGGTGAAGGGCGGGTATGGTGTGAAGACCTGGTACGATGACGCGCCTTTCATGCTGGCCGCCAACACCGCTTTCCTCTTCATGAACACCACCAAGAAGCCTATGGATGACCCGGCCTTCCGTAGAGCGATGGCCTACGCCGTCAACGTGGACGAAATCGTGACCAAAGTCTACGGCAATATCGTCCAGAAGGCCGACCCCAGTGGTCTCCTGCCCACGTGGTCGCAGTACGTGGACAAGGCAGTGGTAGATGAACTGGGTTTCTCCTACGACCCCGAACAGGCCAAGAAGATTCTGGACGGAGCCGGCTATAAGGACGTGAACGGCGATGGCTGGCGGGAGGCCCCCGACGGCTCCAAGATTGAACTGAAGATAATGGTGCCCTTCGGGTGGACGGACTGGATGGAGTCCATCCGGGTTGTGGCGGCCGGCGCTCAGGCGGTGGGGATCAACCTCCAGCCGGACTTCCCGGACTTCGGCGGGTACTGGGACCAGTTGACCGGCGGGACCTTTGACATGGCCATCAACAACTTCGGCTCCAACATAAGCAACACCCCCTACACTTTCTACGCCTGGCTCTTCCGCAGCCCCATTGAGGCCTCTATGCCCAACGGTAACTTCGGCCGGTACGACAACCCCGAGGTCTTTGCGCTGGTGGACGAACTGGACCGGACCCCCAAAGAGCAGATGGCGTCCGTCATCTCCAAGATTCAGCGCATCCAGTTGACGGATATGCCGGCTGTGCCGCTGTGGTACAACGGTCTGTGGGCCCAGTGGAATGAGGCCTACTGGACCAACTGGCCGTCCGCTGCGGAGGGGGCGCCCAAGTATCTGCCGTGTACCTGGAACGGCTCCTGGAACATGACCGCCCTCCTGATGCTCACTGAACTGAAACCAGTCCAGTAGTCGTCCTCAATCGCCCCTCCCCCCTTTGGGGAGGGGCGATTCTTCTCCACTTCCGAGAAGGCTTACAGCGTTTACCGGGGAAAGCGGGCCTGGCGGCCTGCGCAGTGCAGGCTGTTAGCCTGCATGAAGGAGTTGCCATCTGCGGAATTCCGGAATAAACTATTCCAAGCGACACATTCCCCTATCTACGCGGCCCATCCCGGCCCGGAAGGAGTCGCCGTGGGACGATACCTGGGAAGAAAACTCTTCATCTATCTGCTCACCTTTTTCGTGGCGGTGACCATAGACTGGATGATCCCTCGCTTTATGCCGGGTGACCCGGTCTCCATTATGATTGCCCGCATTGGAACCCGCCCGGAAGCGGCTGAGGTGCTTCGCGGGTACTTCATTAAAGCCTTCGGACTGGACGTCCCCCTCTGGCAACAGTATCTGAACTTCTGGAACGCCCTCTTTCGCGGCGACCTGGGGGTCAGCATCTGGCTGTACCCACAGATGGTCATTCGGATCATCCAGCGAGCCATTCCCTATGACCTTTTCATTCTGCTCCCGGCCATTCTCCTCAGTTGGTTCGCCGGGAATCAAGTGGGCGCGCTGGCGGCGCGGGCCCGCTGGCTGGATAACACGATCCTCCCCCTGGGATACCTCCTGACCGCCACTCCCTATATGTGGCTGGCTATCGTCCTGGCCTGGTCGCTGGGCAACAAGGCCGGCCTCTTCCCCATCGCCGGTGCCTACAGTTTCGCCGTCCGTCCTCATCTCTCTCTGCCGTTCATCCTGGACCTGCTCCATCACTGGTTCCTGCCCTTCCTCTCACTGTTCCTGGTGATGTTCGGCGGCTGGGCCATCGGTATGCGCAATATGATCATCTATGAACTGGAATCGGACTATTCCCGCTACCTGGAGGCGCTGGGCATCCCGCAGAATCTCATCCGGAAGTACGCCTTCCGCAACGCGATGCTTCCCCAGATCACCGGCCTGGCCCTCCAGTTGGGCGGTATTGTTGCCGGCGCCGTCGCCACGGAAGTCGTCTTCGCCTACCCGGGCATCGGCTACATCATCCTGAACGCGGTCCAGAACCAGGACTACTTCCTGCTCCAGGGATGCTTCCTGTTCATTATCATCGGCGTCCTGCTGGCCAATTTTCTGATTGACCTGGTCTACGTGATCGTAGACCCTCGGACGCGACTCGGAATGACCGGTGAGTAGATATGAGCCAGGAACAGCCGAAGAAAGTCCAAAGCGAGTTCATTTATTTTGCCTGGAGAAACGTCAAACTGCGGATTGGGGTGAGCATCTTGCTGGCTTTCGTGCTATTTTCCATTATCAGCCCCTTTCTGGCGAAATACGACCCGCTGGAATATGTGGGCCCGATGGGCGCCCCACCCTCGCGGGAATACTGGTTCGGGACCACCACCTTTGGCCAGGATGTCTTCAGCCAGTTCGCCCACGGCACCCGCTCTACGCTGATCGTCGGTCTGCTGGGAGGGAGCATTGGGACCCTGGTCGGGATTCTGGTGGGCCTCATCGCGGGCTACCGGGGCGGGCTGGCGGATGAGTTTCTGAACATGATCACCAACATCATCCTCATTATCCCGACCCTGGCCGTCCTCATCATCATCGCTGCTTATCTCTCGGTGCGGGGCATCCTCACCGAAAGTGTGTTTATCGGGTTGACGGCGTGGCCCTGGGCGGCGCGGGCCATCCGTGCCCAGACGTTCTCCTTGCGGGTGCGGGAATTTGTGGACCTGGCCCGGATGACCGGCAGGAGTTCCCTGCGCATTGTCCTCACCGAAATCGCGCCCAATATGATGTCCTATCTGCTGCTGGTCTTCATCCTTCAGTTCGGCGGCGCCGTCCTCAACGCCGCCACACTGGACTTCATCGGTCTGGGCCCGACAAGGGGAATGTCCCTGGGGCTGATTATGAACAACGCCGTCCTCTGGGCCGCCCTGCAACTGGGGCAGTGGTGGTGGTTACTGCCACCTGGCGCGGCGATTGCTGCTATCGTCGGCGCCCTCTACATTACCAACGTCGGTCTGGACGAGATTTTCAACCCTAAACTGCGGGAGATGTAGCCGTGCTCCAGGTGGAAAACCTCACCGTTTACTACAAAACCATTCGGGGATACGTTCGCGCCTTGGAGAAGGCGACGTTCACCCTCGCCGATGGCGAGATTATGGGCCTGGCGGGCGAATCCGGCTGCGGAAAGACCACTCTGGGCCACAGCCTCATCTACCTGCGCCCCCCGATGAACTACATAGAGGGCCGCGTCGCCCTGGACGGACGAGAAGTGCCGGTCTGGGATATGGAGCAAATGCGGGAATTCCGCTACCGGCATATCTCCCTCATCCCGCAGCATGCGATGAATGCCCTGAATCCGACCCGAAAAATTGGGAAGATGATCGCTGAACTCCTGGAAAGCCGGGGGGTGAGTTATGCCGAGGTCCTGCCGGAACTGAAGCGCCGTCTGGACCTGGTCCAGTTGTCCCATGATGTGCTGAAGATGTACCCCATAGAACTGTCGGGAGGGATGAAACAGAGGACGGTCATGGTGATCTCCACGCTTCTGAACCCCTCCCTCCTGATTGCCGACGAAATCACTTCCGCGCTGGACGTGTCTACCCAAAAGGCGGTCTGCGAGATGCTGGTGGAGTTCCGAAACCAGGGCTTCGTCAGGAGTACCATCATCATCACCCACGACATCTCCATCCTCTATCAGATTGCCGATTCCATCCTGGTGATGTACGCCGGCCAACTGTCGGAGAAGGCACCGACGGAAACCATTTTTCGGGATGCCCGCCACCCGTACACAAGAATGCTCATCGGCTCCCTCCCGAAGGTGGGCGTGCGTTACCAGGAGGAACGATTACTGGGGATTCCCGGCGCTCCCCCTCAACTGCTTAATCCTCCGGCGGGATGCCGTTTCCAGGAGCGGTGCCCCGTCGCCTTTGACCGCTGCAGGGAAGTCCCCCCATTCCTGGAAATCTCCCCCGGACATTTTGTGGCCTGCTGGAGGGCGTACTGAGATGCTCAGCCTGGAACGAGTGACCAAAATCTACCGGCTCGGCGCCTTTGGCCTGCAGAAACTGACCGCCGTCTGCGACGTCAGTTTTGAAATTGGTGAGCGGGAGATCGTCTCCCTGATCGGCGAAAGCGGGAGCGGAAAGAGCACCATCGGGAAACTTATCCTCCGCCTGATCCCTGTCACTTCTGGAAAGATTTGCTTTGAGGGGACGGACATCTCCACACTGGACGGTTGGCCCCTTAAGGAATACTACCGGAAAGTCCAGGGGGTCTTTCAGGACCCCTTCGCTTCCTTTAACCCTATCTTCAAAGCCGACCGGATTTTCCGGATGGTCCACGATGAGTTCTATCCGGAGATGGGCGCCCGGGAGTGGGCAGAGAAAGTGGAGGGTGCTCTGCGGGCCGTAGGCCTGAACCCTCCGGACGTGCTGAACAAGTTCCCCCATCAGTTGAGCGGCGGGCAATTGCAGCGCTTCCTGGTCGCCCGCGCGCTCCTACTGGACATCCGCCTGCTGATTGCTGACGAGATTATCAGCATGCTGGACGCCTCCACCCGCATGGATGTCCTGAACCTGCTGGCGGACCTGAAGGAACGGGGCCTCTCCATCCTCTTCATCACCCACGACCTCTCTCTGGGCTACTATATCAGTGAGCGAGCCATCATCCTCTATCGGGGCCGCATCGCCGAGATGGGCCCCACAGATAAGGTCTACAACCGTCCACTCCATCCCTACACAGAGATGTTGATGGAATCAGTCCCCCGGCTGGACCGAAAGTGGGGGGAGGAGATTCGCGTGGAGCGGGAGGGGGGCCTGGCAAGCCCTGCAGGGGATGGCTGCGTGTACGCCGGCCGCTGCCCTCTGGTGATGGAGATATGTACCCGGCAGAAGCCGGAACTGAAAGAGGCGGAAACGGGCCACTTCGTGGCCTGCTGGGCGCGATTATGAGATTCCACTGGCGCCACTCCGCTGCGCTCTGCGATTGACCCCGAACGTCTTCTTGGGAAACTCAGGCCGTTTCGGTCTGAAAAGTCTCTCCTATCCGGTTTTCAGACCATCTCTCAGAGAAGCGGAGGTGCTGAGGATGATTCAGGCGATCGGCTCCGCCCTTCCCCATATCCCCTGGGAAGACCGTCCCCCGGGGTGCTCCGATGTCGTCTGGCGCTACAGTGGAAACCCTATCATCACGCGGGATGCCGTCCCTGGAGCCAACAGCATCTTCAACAGCGCGGTAGTGCCTTTCAACGGGGCTTTTGCCGGCGTCTTCCGCTGCGACAATACCGCCCGGGATATGCAGATTCATGCCAGCTTCAGCGACGATGGCATCCGCTGGCGGATAGAGCCGCAGCGCATCCAGTTCGTCTGCGAGGACCCGGAGGTCGGGCAATTCGTCTACGGCTACGACCCGCGCGTTTGCTGGATAGAGGACCGCTACTACGTCACCTGGTGCAACGGGTATCACGGTCCGACCATCGGCGTAGCCTACAC
Organism: Anaerolineae bacterium; assembly: GCA_036172315.1. GTDB lineage: Bacteria > Chloroflexota > Anaerolineae > B4-G1 > DUEL01 > SpSt-77. The sequence continues at coordinate 19,623 of JASFBC010000056.1, forward strand.
GTACGATTTCCGGACGTTCTACCAGTTAGAAAACGCGTTTCTGCCCTACAACCGCAACGGGGTCCTGTTCCCGCGCCGGATCAACGGGAAGTATGCCATGCTGAGCCGCCCCAGCGATCGCGGGCATACTCCCTTCGGCGACATCTTCTACAGCGAAAGCCCGGATATGATCCATTGGGGACGCCATCGCTTCGTGATGGCTCCGGTGGGCGGCTGGCAATCCACCAAAGTCGGTGCCGGCCCCACGCCCATTGAGACCACCGAAGGCTGGCTCTTCATCTATCATGGCGTCCTGACCTCCTGTAACGGCTTCGTCTACAGTTTCGGCGCGGCGTTGCTGGACCTGGAGAAGCCCTGGAAAGTTATCTACCGTACCCGCCCTTACCTCCTGAATCCCCGGGAGTACTATGAGTGCATGGGGGATGTGCCCAATGTAGTCTTCCCCTGTGCGGCGCTGGTGGATCCGCCGACCGGTCGGATGGCCATCTATTACGGCGGCGCAGATACGGTCACCTGCCTGGCCTTCGCATATCTGCATGAAGTGGCAGAGTTCGTGAAGGCCAATTCGCTGTGAAATCTGTTTTCTAAGGAGGCGATATGCGGTTCGGCTACTTTGACGACCAGCGCCGGGAATACGTCATCACCCGTCCCGATACCCCGCTCCCCTGGATCAACTACCTGGGCTGCGAGAATTTCTTTGGCCTCATCTCCAACACTGCCGGTGGCTACTGTTTCTACCGGGACCCCCGCCTGCGCCGCCTGACCCGCTACCGTTACAACAACGTCCCCCAGGATTCCGGCGGACGCTACATCTACCTCCGGGACGATGAGACGGGCCTTTTCTGGTCTCCGTCCTGGCAGCCGACCCGACAGGAGGTAGAGGACTACGTCTGTCGGCATGGCCTGGGCTATACAGTTATCGGCTCCACCACCCGGGGAGTCACGGCCCAGACCCGCTACTTCGTCCCCCTGGGATCCCATCTGGAAATCTGGGAATTGACGGTGACCAACCACCGCGATCGCCCCCTTGCCCTCTCCGTCTTCTCAGCAGTGGAGTTCTGTCTCTGGGACGCTCAGGACGACGCTACCAATTTCCAGCGCAATTTCAGCACCGGCGAAGTGGAGGTGGAGGGCCGGGTCATCTACCATAAAACCGAATACCGGGAACGGCGCAACCATTTCGCCTACTTTGCCTGCTCAGAACCGCTGGCGGGCTACGATACCGACCGGGATACCTTCCTGGGGCCGTACCGGGGCTGGGACCGCCCCCTGGCCGTAGAACGGGGCCGGTCCTTTAACTCCATCGCTCACGGTTGGGCACCAATGGGCTCCCACCATATCCGCCTCATATTGATGCCCGGGGAGAGCCACCGGATCATCTTCCTGCTGGGCTACCACGAGAACCCACCCCAGGAAAAGTTTGACCCCCCGGATTCGTTTCGCATCCACAAGCGGACAGTGCTCCCTGTCATTGCGCGCTATCTGGAACCGGCCAACGTGGGAACGGCCTTTGAGGCGCTGCAGGCCTACTGGGACCGGTTGCTGGGCATCCTCCAGGTGGAGACCCCCGACCCTCATACAAACCGGATGGTCAACATCTGGAACCCGTATCAATGCATGGTCACGTTCAACCTGGCCCGTTCGGCCTCTTACTTTGAATCCGGTATCGGACGGGGCATCGGGTTTCGGGATTCCAACCAGGACCTGCTGGGCGCGGTGGCGATGGTCCCGGAGCGGGCCCGAGAGCGCATCCTGGACCTGGCGGCGACCCAGTTGGAGACAGGGGGCGCGTATCACCAGTATCAGCCGTTGACAAAACGGGGGAACGACGCCATCGGCAGCGGGTTCAACGATGACCCCCTCTGGTTGATACTGAGCACAGCGGCCTATTTGAAAGAGACGGGGGACGGGAGCATTCTGGATGAGCCCGTCCCCTACGACAACCAGCCGGGCACGGAGGAGCCGCTTTACCGACATCTGGCGCGCAGCATCCACTACACCCTGGAGCGCCTGGGGCCGCACGGGCTCCCCCTCATCGGCCGCGCTGACTGGAACGATTGCCTGAATCTGAACACCTTCTCGGAGGAGCCGGGAGAATCGTTCCAGATAGCGCCGCTGAAACGGGATGGGACAGTAGCCGAGTCGGTTTTCATCGGGGGGCTGTTTGTGCTGGCCGCGCGGGAGATGGCCGAAATTGCCCGCTGGCGCGGCCTGGAAGAGGAAGCCAGCCGCTACCAGACGGCGGCGGACGAGATGGCCCGTCGGGTGCTGGAGCACGGCTGGGATGGGGAGTGGTTCCTGCGTGCCTACGACGCCTTTGGGCAGAAAGTCGGTTCGCGGGAGTGCTCCGAGGGGCAGATCTTCATTGAGCCCCAGGGGATATGCGGGATGGCCGGCATCGGCCTGGAAGAGGGGCGGGCCCGGCGGGCGCTGGAGTCGGTGCGGGACCGGCTGAGCACGCCTCACGGCATCCTTCTGCACCAGCCGGCCTATACCCGCTACTACGTCCATCTGGGAGAGATTTCGTCTTATCCACCCGGCTACAAGGAGAACGGCGCCGTCTTCTGCCACACCAACCCCTGGGTGATGATCGCCGAAACGGTGCTGGGGAACGGCGACCAGGCCCACGACTACTACCGGCGCATCAACCCGTCGGTCCAGGAGGAGATCAGCGAGGTCCACCGCTGCGAGCCGTACGTGTACGCTCAGATGATTGCCGGGCGGGACGCTCCGACCTTTGGGGAGGCGAAGAATTCCTGGCTGACAGGCACAGCCGCCTGGAACTACGTCGCCATCACCCAGCACATTCTGGGCATTCGCCCCGCCTTTCAGGGGCTGCGGGTCGCCCCGGTCATCCCGCGTGGTTGGGCGGGGTTCACGGCCCGGCGGGTCTTTCGCGGGGTGACGTATCACATCGGGGTGCGGCGGGTCGGGCCAGGAAATCGGGTCTCTCTGCGGGTGAACGGCCAATTGATAGAGGGGAGCGTGGTCCCCCTGCCGCCACCGGGAATGGAGGTTATCCAGGTGGACATAGAAATCGGAGGCACAGGTTAACGGCGCTACAGGCTAACAGCCGGCGCCACCCGTTACAGGCTACGCTTCTCCCGCGCCAGGAGGCGCTGGATCAGCGGGCCGACCTCCAGCACACTCCCCACAGTGAAATCCACCCCATCCTGGGGTGGGCCGTTCACCAGAATCGTCGTCATACCCAGGGCTTTAGCAGGTTGGAGGTTGACGGCGCGGTCATCTACCAGAATGCAGGCCGGCCCGGAGACGCCCAGCAGAGCCAGCAGCCGCTCGTAGGCTTCCCGCCGGGGCTTGTGAATAAAGTTCAGGACCCGGATATCCACCACCCGCTCAAAGAGGTCGGCGATGCCCAGGGCATTTAGAACCCGGGCGGCGTGCTCGGACGAGGAGTTGGTAAAGACCACGCGGCGAATAGGGATAGCCGTCAGCATAGCCCGCAGGGCCGGTTCGGGCTGGAGGTAGGCCTCCACGGGGACATCGTGGACGTAGGTCAGGTACTCTTCCACATCCACTTTCTCCCGGTGCTCCGCCAGCAGGCCGGCCAGGGTAGTGCCGTAGCGGTGGATGTAGGCCTCCCGCAGGTGGGAGGCCTCCTCGGGACTCAGGTCCAGGTGACGCTGAAGCCAGACGGTGATTCGCTGGGCCACATCCTGCATCAGCCCGGCACTGGTCGGATAGAGAGTTTCGTCCAGGTCAAAGATGGCGTGAGTAAACGGCACAGTGGCTCTCCTGAAGAGTATATGCGGAAGGTAACCATTCAGCCCGACGGAGATCGCCCTCTTGGCGCCGATGGGAAATCGGCCTCCCCTGCCCCAGACCACAGACCATAGACCACAGACGACGGTGGTCGCTGGTCCGTCGTCCATCGTCCATCCGGAAAGGGCGGCTCAGGCCGTCCAGAGGCCGCAGGCCCAGGGAGGCTGACTTTCCGTCAGCGCTGAATAGTTACTGCGGAAGAAGTATACCCGATTTCGGTGAGGATGAAAAGGGGAAAAAGCAGGCGCCCCTGGAGGAGAGGGGGCGCCTGCTGAGGAAAGCCCGTACGGCGTCCAGGCCCTTACCGGGTCACAATACAAATCCCCAGCGTCCCCGGTCCCGTATGCGTGCCGATCACCGGGCTAACCTCCGCCAGATAGAGTTCTTCCGGCCCCAGTTGGGCCCTCACGTCCTCTGCCAGCGCCTGAGCGTCCTCCAGCACGTTGGCATGGACAACGGCGGCCCGGAAGATTGGAGAAGTACCGGCTCGCTCCCGCATGATTTCCAGCATCCGGGCCAGTGCCTTTTTCTTCGTCCGCACCTGCTCCACGCCCTCAATAACCCCATCCAATCCCAAAATCGGTTTAATCTGGAGGGCTGTCCCCAGGAACCGTTTGCCCCCACCGATGCGCCCGCCCCGGTGGAGGAACTCCAGCGTGTCCACCATAAACAGGATATGCATATGTTCCCGGACCCAGGCGGCAGCGGCCAGTATCTCCTCCAATGAAGCACCGGCCCGGGCAGCCTCCGCTGCCGCCATCACCTGAAAGCCCAGCCCCATAGACGTGGAGCGGGAGTCAATCACTTCTATCCGGAGGTCGGGAAGCAATTCCTTTGCGGCCTCCGCAGAGGCCACGGTCCCGCTCAGTTGAGAGGAGATGTACGCCCCCACGATGGTATCCGTCCCCTTTTCCTCCGCCACCCGACGGAAGAATTCCACGAATTCGCCGGCCGAGGGCTGAGAGGTAGTGGGCATCACTTTGGCCGTCTGGAGGCGGCGGTAGAAAGTCGGCGGGTCAATGTCCACCCCGTCCTTCAGGACTTCTCCTCCCCAGAGGACGTTGAGGGGGATAACCGGGATATCCAGTCGCTCCCGCACGTCCGGGGGCAGATAGGCCGTGCTATCGGTGACGATGGCGATCGGTTGCCTGCTCATTAGGTACCTCCCCCAGCAAAGATGACTTCAAAACAGGCCTGGCGGCCCGTAGCGCAGGCTGTTAGCCTGTAGCACGCAGGCTGTTAGCCTGTAGCAGGCTGTTAGCCTGCGTGCAGGCCTGGCGGCCTGCGCTACAACGGCCTGCGCTGCACGAGGCAAAGGTGACCGATGATAAGTTCATAGAAAGATAACACCAGGAGGAGTCAAAAGATTCGCGGGGCGAGGGAAAAGGGGTTCGGATGTCCTGTGGACCGCCTGGACAATGGCTTGACAGAAACTCAATCTCGTTTATCATGCTCTGCTGGAGGGGAAGAAGGTGTCGCGGCTACTGGTTCCCGGGACCGTCTTACACGCGCGCTACCGCATTCTGGCCCCCATCGGGCAGGGGGGAATGGGGGCTGTCTACCGCGCCACCGACCTGCGGCTGGAAGGCCGCATCTGCGCGATCAAGGAGATCCTCACCGACACCGACCTCCCCCCTGACCTGCAGGCCCAGGCCCAGCAACAGTTCTACCGCGAGGCCAGCATCCTGGCCCGGCTGGACCACCCCAACCTGCCCAAAGTCTCCGATTACTTCACGGAAGGGGGAAGGGAGTATCTGGTGATGGACTACGTCGCCGGGCCGGACCTCCGGCAGGTCCTGGAGGAGGCACGGCGCGCCGGCCAGATGCTGGAGGAGGAGCGGGTTCTGGGATGGGCCATGCAGTTGTGCGACGCCCTCTCCTATCTCCACAGCCAGGAACCCCCGATCCTCCATCGGGATATAAAACCGTCTAACATCAAGGAAACGGCCGGAGGATTCATTAAACTGGTGGATTTCGGGCTGGTGAAATTGTTAACCCCCGATGACGCCCGTACCATCACCGTTCTCCAGGGCAGGGGAACGGTCGCCTACACACCGCTGGAGCAATACGGCGGCGACACAGGCCACACGGACCCCCGGTCCGACATCTACGCGCTGGGGGCAACGCTCTATCATCTCTTGACCGGCCAGCCCCCGGCGGACGCCCGGGAGCGGTTTCTCCGGCCGGAATCGCTGATCCCGCCCCGAACGCTGAATCCCCGTATCTCTCCAACGACGGAGCGGGCCATTTTAGCCGCTATGGCCATGCACCCCGACGACCGTCCCCCCACCGTGGAGGCGTTCCGGCAGATGCTGACCGACACTTCTTTTTCCGATACACTGGCGGTCTGGGTTCCTCCCGGTCGGGAATGGGAGCGGGCACTGGAGGAGAATCGGGGGTGGGTATTGCTGACAGCGGGGCTTTTGCTGCTGGCCGTTCTTCTGACGCTGGTGCTATAAAGCGCTGGCGGAAAGTCAGCCTCTCTGGGCCTTCGGCCGGAGGACGGCCTGCGCTGTCCTTTATGGACGGCGGAGAAGCAGAACCGCCAGCGGGAGGGCCGTCCCCACGGCGGTCAGGATCACGGCCCCGAGATCCCCGAAGGGCCGGAGTTGCCCGATGCCGACAAAGGCCAGGAACAGGAGATAACCCACCAATCCCCCGGTGAACGTCTGGAGGCTCCCTTTTACAGCCCGGGCAAGGCTCTGCCCGCGTTTCCAGAGGGTCGCGTAACCGGCTGCCGCCCCGAACAACGCGATCAGCAACCCCTGCATCAGGTCCGAGCCGCGCGCCCGGTCAAGGGGACGCTCCGGCGCCACCGGCGCCGGGGTCGGTTCTACCTCCGGCATGGGAGAGGGGGCCGGACTGGGCGTCGGGGGCGGCTCCGGGCTGGGTGTCGGCGTAATCGGGATGATCACCGCCGGCTCCCCGGGTCGGATGTCCATCTCCAGCCGCACCGCGCGCGGCGCCGGCTCCGCGCGGACGGAAATCTGCAACTGCCCCGTCCGATCCAGCGTCACTGTCGCCTTCGCCACCCCGCCCCTGGTGGTCGCCGACACCGTCCGCTCCAATCCCTCCTGCGGGTACGTGAAGATAAACTCCACCAGCGTCCCATCCGGCACGGGATGGCCGTTCCGGTCCACAATGACCCCCGTCCGCAGATGAAGAGCATCCCCCTGATAGATGGTGGGCGGTTCCGGCGTCCCGCTCGCTTCTTCTTCGCCGATGAAGACCGGGATGACCTGGCCGGGGTCCGGCTGGGTCTGCTGGGTGAGGTTGTAGTTGATGCCGGGGACGGTGACCGGCGGCGCGCCGGTGAAGGGAAATTCGGCAAAAAGGGCGCGGACGGCGGCCTCCACAAACGGCGGCGCCGGGCTGTAGATGCCGAAGTAGGCGGAGAGTTTGGCGATCTCGGTGGTATCCAGATAGTAGGGTGCGCCGAAGGCAAAGACGATCACTTTCTTCCCTCTCAGGGCATCGGCCCGCTCGGAGAGGAAACGACGTACCGCCCCGGAGGGAGAGGCGCGGTCTCCGGCATCCAGCATGGCGAAGATCACCCAGTCCGCCCGCTCCAGCGCAGCGGCAACCGGCTGGGAGACAGGGGTAGATTCTGGGGTTGGGGTAGCCGGTGGCCGGTTAAGCATATCCAGCAGTTCGCTGAAGGTAAAACTCTGCACCCGCCGGGGAGAGATCTGTCCGGTGGCCTGGGGGCCGTACAGGCGGACCATTGTATCGGCCAGGGCGGTGGGGGAGAGGATAGGGACCGGCGCGCAACTCGCACAGGGCACCATCTGCCGGTCGTCGGTGAAGATGAGGATGCGCTCCTCGGGCGTTGGAGGGTCGGGAAGCAGGTCGGGCGAAGGCGGCGATAACAGGGTGACGGCCGCGCGGGCGATAGGGGCGACCGTCTCCCCCCAACGGCCGACCCGGCCAGCCACGGCGTCGGCATCCCGCTGGGTGGCGCCGAGGGTGAAGCGGGAGCCGTAGAGGCGCAGTTTCAGCCGGAGGAGACGCAGCACCGCCTCGTCCACCCGGGCCTGGAAGGAGGGATCAGAGGCGTACTTTTCCCGGAAGAAGGCCAGCGTCGCCTTCACGTTGGCGAGGTGGGACTCCCAATCGTCCCCGGTGGCAAAATGAGAGAGAAGGAGCAGATCATTGCCCGCCAGGAACGCCTCCTGGGCAATCCGCAGGTGGTTAAATCGTTGCTCCGAGGGGTCGTAGAACCGGCGGATGGCGCGCACGCCCAGTTCGTCGGCCACGACAATCCCGCCCGAGTCCCGCCAGGGGGCGACCTCCGGCAGCGCCAGCAGGGATTGCAGCGCTTGAGGGTCAAAGGTGACCGGCTTGGTGGAGGCGTAGAGATTGCCCAGAAACCCCCGGTACCGAATGGGGGCAACCAGGAGGCCGTCCGGACGCTCCAGGGCTTCGCCGCCGCCCGTCGCGGCCAGGAAGGGGGCCAGTTCAATCTGCTTGAGTTGCTCCAGAGATTTCTGGACGGTGGAGACCTCTTCGGAGAGCGGGCGGTCGGCCGCGCCCAGGCCGGGGAAGTGGCCGGGGACAACGGCCACCCGATTTTCGCTCCCGGCATGGATACCCCGGATATAGGCCCGCCCCATCTGTCCGACCCAAAAGGGGTCGCCGCCGAAAGAGGCAGTACCCAGGTCGGCAGCGCTGCCAGGCCGGGGGGTGTCCAGAACATCCAGCATCGGGCCCAGCAGGACGTTGATCCCCAGCGCATCCAGTTCGGCCCCGACGATCCGTCCTGTCGCCTCGGCGGTGGCCGGGTCCCAGGTGGCGCCTATCGCCATCGGGGACGGCAGCAGGGTTGTACCGCTGATGGGCAGGAGAGGTAGCCCCGTTCGCTCCCCCTGGCGGAGGGCGATGAACAGGGGAACAAAGGGGCTGAGGGCGGTTTCCCCTTCGGAGAGAGGGAGGGGGACCTGGGCCGCGTTCCAGGCCAGTTGCTGCAACCGGCTGGTCAGCGTCGCGATCTGAGCGGGGGTATCCCCTTCGTTGAGAATGTTGCCGTTCTCGGGGCTGAGCAACACGCCCCCGATGCGCTCGTTGACAATCAGGTCGTAAATGGCAGAGGTCTCCGTCGTGTCGGTGCCGGGGAAAGTGACGACAAAGAGTTGCCCGACGCGCGCCGCAGGCGGCATGCGGGCAAGCAGGGCAACCGCCGGGTCCGTCGGCTGCTGGGCGGCAACCGGCGCCCCATTCCCCGCTATCAGAGCGATCAGGAGGAGTCCGGCCAGAATTTGTCTCATGGTGATTGGGTATTGGTAAATTGGTGATTGGGTATTGGTAAATTGGTGATTGGGTATTGGTAAATTGGTGATCGGGTAGTAGAATTGTAACATGCCCGGAGGGAAAGCACAAGGTGGTTACCTGTCTTTCGCTAATTTTGTCCGGTTCGGAAGGGTGGTTGATCTCAAGACGGAGAAGCAATCGTTCGTCTTTTGGAGTCGTTTATGGTAAAATATGGTCACAGTAGAACTACGGTGCGCGTCGGCCCGGCCGGTGGGCCTGTCGACCTATCCCGCCGATTTGCCTGCGAGGCCAGACCGGAGGAAAGGCCAGTAGCCCCAAATGCAGGTGAGAGGATGTTCCACCCCGAAGACCGCGTCCTGGTTGCCGTGATGAATAATCGGCGGGACTTTGAGATTGCCCGCGATCGGGGCTGGTACCGGATTCCCGTGCGGTATGCCCCGCCCACCATCACCGAAGCCGCTGTGCTGGCCTTCTACTTCACCCGCGCCTTTGGCGAGGAGGGCTGGGCCATCCACTGGTACGCCCCGGTTCGGGGGCACGAACTGGCCCGCCGCCGGGACCTCCTGCCCGAGGAGCCCCATCACCCCCGTGCCGATGACCCCTATTACAAACTCCAACTGGGCCCACTGGTCCGGCTGGAGCGGCCCATCCCCAGCCTCCGCTGGCGGCGAATCACTTTCATTGAGACCACATGGGATCGCTTTGCGGTGGCGCAGGAAATCAACGACCTCTTTGCTTCAGGAGCCGACGGGCTGTTTGTCACCCTGAAGGAAGCGGGATTCCGGCCGGAGCGGGAGTATACCGTGTGCGAAGGCGGGGCCAAATACGTGGTGGACCTGGCGATCCCCTGCCAGAAGGGGACCGTGTTGATCGCCGTCGGGGACCGGCCCGCCCCACCGGGCACCCTCTACCGCCCGGACGTGGCGGCGGTCCGGCAAGCCGTGGCCGTATGCGGGGGCGAAAAGAGATAGGGTGCGCTTATGCGCCGGCTTCCAATAACGGGAGTTGGCGGGCCGGGCGACGACCGTCCAGCAGGATAAACGGCGCGGCGCGGTCGGCGGCGATGCCCAGGGCGCGCAGGTCCCGCAGGTCCTTCAGCCGTCCCTGACGGCGCGCGGCGATCAGGCGGTCGGCGCCCCGGGGGCCGATGCCCGGCACCCGCAGCAGGGTCTCTCGTCCCGCCCGATTCACTTCCACCGGCGTCTCCGCCAGATGCTCCCGCGCCCAGGCCAGTTTGGGGTCCGTCTCCAGGGGAAGATCGCCGTCCGGGCGGAAGGGGAGTTCCTCCACGCCGAAACCGTAATCACGAAGCAGGAAGGAAGCCTGATAGAGACGATGCTCTCGGAGAGGCGAGGCAGGCGGGAGGGCTTCCAGCGGCGTCCCGGGGACGGGGCGGAAGGCCTGGAAGTAGGCCCGGGCCAGCCCCAGGTGGCGGTAGAGAAACGCCGTCACATGCAATAGTTCCTTATCGCTCTCCCCCGCCGCGCCGACGACAAATTGGGTGGTGGAACTGGGGGCCGGTCCGGGCATCTCCCGACGAAGTTCCTCTATCCAGCGCAGCCGGCGGAGGAGTTCATCGGTGAACTGCTTGTGGGGAGCCAGCGCGGCCAGACGGCGGTCGTTGGGAGCCTCCAGGTTGACCGAGACGCGGTCCGCCAGGCGCATCGCGGCCGCCACCTGATCCCGCTCCGCGCCGGGCATAATCTTCAGGTGGATGTAGTCCCGGAAGCCGTAGCGGTGGCGGAGAATCTCCGCTGTGGCGATGAGCCGGTCCTGCGTGTGCGGCCCCCCACCCAGGATGGAGGAACTCAGGAAGAGCCCCTCGGCGATGCCGCGCTGATGCAGTTGCAGGAACAGCCGTGCCAGTTCATCGGGCGTGAAGGTGGCGCGGGGGCAATCCCGCCCGGCGCGGAACGCGCAGTAGAAGCAATCCCGCTCGCAGGCCGAAGTGAGGAGGGTCTTCAGCAGCGCGATGCGCCTGCCGCCGGGCATCGCCGCGTAGTGGATGAAGCCGGAGAGGTCGGGAGGGAGGCCGGCGGGCGCAGGAGACCTCTTTCCGGCGGCATTCACCTCCTCGGCCGGCTCGTAGCAGGTCGCCGGTCCCAACAGCCGCAGTTTCTCTACCGGGTCCATCGTGACGGGCTCGCTACGGGAGAATACTCCTTCACAGGAATTATACCACAGAAGTGACGATTCAGCCCGATGGAGATCGTCCTCCCGACGCCGATTGGAAATCGGCCTCCCCTGGGCGCTTTCGCGCCGGGCGTCAACCTCCGCTGACGCCCTGGGAGGACGGCGCAGGCCGTCCATTGGCCGCAGGCCCAGGCAGGCTGACTTCCAGCCAGCGGGGATTTCGCGGCGGCTCACGGCTTGCGTCCCCTCAACAGGATGTCCGTGCCAGCGTTATTCTTGACATTACGGGGAGATGCAGTACCATTAAAAGCGGTGCTCGGAAATGGCGCGGTTTTGCGATAAGGGCGTCCAACCATTCCCGTTCGGCCGGGGCGTCTGGCGCGGAGGAAAGAGAGATGACCAGGCAGAAAGTTAGCCCAACCCCCGTTCGCTCGGGGCGGCCTCCGGAGAGGGGGAACAGGAAGTTTTGGCGGACCGTCGTGGCAGTCGCCCTCGTAATCCTGGGGGGTTCGGGGACCGGCTGCGCAGCGACGGAGCGGGGGTTGACGCCGGAAGCGATTCAGCCCACCCCCACCCTCACTCCTGAACCAACACCGGCCCCCACTCCCCCAGCAACCCCAACGCCTGCAACCAATGAAGGCAGATTCTCGCTTACTCCTACCACTCTAACCCCTGACCAAGCCAACCGCTTTTTTGCCGGTGGAGAGAATTTGATCGGTGATCTAGCCACCTGACAGTTTGAATCATACGCAAGGGCAGAGTGTCACCGAGAATGGGAGAGAATTGCTCAAACATCTTTCGAGGATGCGCCAACCGATCTCTACGGCCCTTGCGATCAACCATGGGTCTGTCGCCATTCTGGAGTGAGAGCCAACCGTAACGAGCCGGGTATCCGGGAAAGCCACCGCTGGAGTCAGGCGGGACAAGCGGTCAAAGGGGATC
>JASFBC010000057.1:0-2706 GCA_036172315.1 Anaerolineae bacterium
TGTCGGCGTGGCTGTCCGACGGCACAGGTGGCTTTCGGGCCGTATCAGGCTTGCGTGGTTTTGGCAATGCATGTCCTCCTGCGGGGTCCAGCGGCACCGAGCTCAGCCGCTGCGACCGAAGCGCAACGGAGCGGCGTCAGGTGGAAGCGCGTGTTGGGCAGCGCTTTGTTGAAGCGCGCTTTACCTGCCCGTACCTCGCAGTCTCGTGCCAGACGCCCATTTGACCTCAGAGCCTCGCGCTATGCTCACACGCTCCCTCTAGCGTTCCAATTCTGCTGCTTGCTATCAGTCGCGCCAAACTGTGCCTGCTGCATTGCCTGGACAAATCGCACCAGGAATTCCGCCTCTTCATAACCTTCATCCGCCGGTCCATACCACTCAAAAGCCAGTTCCAGGGGCGCGCCGTCCTCCCCTGAGCCCCGCACATAGAGGTACCGACGGTCTTCCAGATAAGGCCCCCCCGCCGGAGCGGTGGACCCCAGCGCGGTGGCTACAGCCTGCTTCAGCACGTGTCCGACGATGAACGGCTTCCAGTCCGGGCGGGGGAACGAGACCTCGGCGCTGATGTAACCTAGAGGCATCACGCAGCAGCCATCGGGCAAACCGTCCAATTTGCTGCGCAGCGAGTCGTACAGCCAGCCGACTAGATAGTCCGGCGTGGCCTCAACATAGAACAACGAACTCACGGCCCGGGCTTTCAGGTCTTCCAGAAAGAACCGTTCTTCGGAGGGGGCTGGTCTTCAGGTCAATGATGCGGATGTGGCGGAAGGCCGGTTGGGGACAGCGATGCCAGGGGAATTTCTGATAGAGGCGAAAGCGCTCGTTCTGCTGGCGGTTGCGCCAGAGGCATCCGAGGAGTTCGGGAAAAAAAGAAGCGGCAGCAGGGTCCGCAGCAGCGAATTCAAAGCCCCACAGCCCCTCTTCCGGCAGGGGAGCGAGTTCACCCACGAAGTAAGGCTCGGGGAAGAAGCGGAGCACGTCCTCCCGGCGTGCGCCGCGCAGGTGGATCATCCCCCCGCCGGGGTAGAGGGTAATACTGGCGTTGGGCTCGCCCAAGCCACTGGATCCGGCTGCAATCTCGGCCCTGTGGGGTTGGGTAAAATCTATCTCGCGCGGGCGGCGGCCCGTGCGCCAGCGGAGCCGGTCGCCCTCCAGAGTCAATTCCCCTCGCCCCCGTTCGGCCAGGCGCAGGAGAAACCCATAGGTCATCACGGCGACGGCCAGCCCGGGGATGAAGCCGCCTAGGCAGAGAAGCGCCCCTAGCCAGCCCGGGATACTCCAGCCCAGGAGGGCTGGGACCCCCACTGCCAGCCCCGCCCATACGCCCAGGGCGATCAAAGTAGGCAGGACGACAGTGTACCAGCCGCTTTTGTATGGAACCTGGAGGGTTTTCGCAAAATAACGCTCTTGGTCCACTTCTTCTACTCGCCTTCTATTGCCCAACTGTGATTGGCACGCGCAGGCTAACGGCACCGAGCTCAGCCGCCGCGCCGCGCAGCGCAGCGGAGCGAACGAGGGAGCAGTCGGCTGGGGCGAGTGGTTAGGCGGCCTACTCTTCTAATGCAGGACCGTAAAAGTCGATATATGGAACAATCTTTGTCCCAGTTGTTATGAACTCCGCCCCACTCCATGCATACCAATCAATCCGCCACTGCTCCGGATGGAGATCCGCTTCGGCTTGGCCAACAATGTTGAGCCCATTGCGGATCACTATGGCTTGGTTGTCCTGCAAGAATTGCACGCCACCAAAGCGGTTCGGCTCTGTACAAAATAGCAGTTCTCCATCAAGAGACCATACTGCCGCTTGATAACAACAGCGATTGCCGAAACCCGTGCAACCACCGATGACAATTTCTGGTTGCCCATCTTGTGTCAGATCGCGCAACTCGAAATAACGATGTAGCCAAGGAAATGAGGTTACTGGTCTGTCATACGCAAGTGGACTTTCTATATCGGTCACTTTTTCCCATAGTTTCTCGTGGGTATCTGCTCGCAACACTGTCACTCCTATCGTTGAAAACTCAGGAACAGGCGTCCCTCCTTTGTCCTTTCCAATGGACGCAAAGAAGACCACTACATATCCTGATGGACCTACTTCGGCCTTGAGGATGTAATCGCCGCGTTGGACGATCTCTTGATAGGCCATACTACTCTCTATCAGTGGCGCCATGGTGTATCTCGGATTAGCCGTGCTCAACTCAGACGACTTTGTAGGGGAAGTGAGAGGCTGCGATGGTAGCAAAGTGGCTTCAGGTGTTGGGATAACAGAAGTTGTTGTGCAGGAAGAAAGAAGGACCAGATAACCCACAACAAACCACATACTCCAATGCTGCTCTTTTAGCATTCCTCCACTCCTGCTGGGCCGCCTAACGGCACCGAGCTCAGCCGCCGCGCCGCGCAGCGCAGCGGAGCGTGTCGGCTGCAACCGGTTGTTGGGCGCACCTATGGGCTTTATACTTGTTTTGCCACTTGCAGACGACACCAGGCATATAGCGCATCGTATACATCAAATTGGCGGCTCAAGTTCTCCGTATCTTTGGGAAAGCGAAGGCTGTAACCTACCGCAATGGCTTCCAGCCCAGGGGCTATCTCGTCTGTGTGTAGGTCTGCTTCTATATCTGCCGCGTGTACGATTTTGGCTAGCCGAAGTAAGGCAGGGTCGGTAAGTCCATACTTGTCAATGATGGACTCGAAAGAGCATTTTCC
>JASFBC010000058.1:0-1327 GCA_036172315.1 Anaerolineae bacterium
CCCGCGTAGGCCTCGCGCAGAATTTTGACCGCCACGGGGCGATGGAGCACCGTATCCACCCCCTTATAGACCACCGCCATCCCGCCGGAGCCCAGCAGTTCCACCAGCCGATACCTTCCGTTCAACAATGTCCCTTCCATAGCCTGTCCGCCTAAGAGGAGCCCTCACCCCACCGGGTGAGGCGGTTACGTTTGGATTCTATTTTACCCCACTCCATGATAAGAGGCAAATCGTAACTACCCTTCCTCACCCCACCCCCGGCGGCTGCGCCGCCAGGGGGAGGGGTGAGGATTAAACCACCGCCCGGTAGGTGTTACGATGAAACGCAGATTAAATAATCCGCGTGAATCTGCGTTCATCCGCGTCCTATTTCCATCTGCCGATTGTGCTGCGGAATTGGTAGTCCTCCGGGGGATCGGCCCCCCTCTCACTATCCCCTGAACGTGCCAGGCACTTCCCAAAGTGCCTGGCATGTTCGTCTTGGCAAAAGGCCCAAAGGAAGTTATAATTTAAAGCCGACCAGAGGCCGATTCAGGGTCGGGCCGCCCGTTGGGAGGACGGCGGGATGGACCTCACCAGAGTCGTTCTGACCTATGACCCACGCTGGGAATACACGCCGGCAGGCCACACCCCCTTCTGGGCCAGCCTGGATACGGTGGAGTACGTGGCCGGCTTGCTTGAGGAGGTGGGCTGCGCCGTCCGGTTGCTCAAGGCCGACGAGGATTTTGAGACCGGGCTGCGGGAAATCGCCGAGAAATCCCCGCAAGCCCTGGTCTTCTGGCTTAACGAGTTCATGCCCGGCCCCTCCGGCCGGGATATCTTCACCGTCAGCCTCCTGGAAAGATGGGGGCTTGCCCATACCGGTCCGGGCTCCAAGACCTTGGGGGTCGGCCTGGACAAAGAGGCCACCAAGGATGTCTGCCGTCAACTCGGGCTGCCGACCCCCGAATCGTACGTGGTCCATCCGGGCGACTTTTCGCCGATCTACCGGCATAGGTCCTGGGAGGGCTATGTGATCATCAAACCGCTCCTCCAGGGGAACAGCCGGGGACTGGACGAGGCTTCGGTCGTCCCGGCCGGCGCATTGGAAGAGGTGCGAAATCGGGTGGAACGCATCCACCGCCAATTTGCCGAGCCTGCCCTGGTGGAAAGGTTTATCGGAGAGGAAGATGCCCGGGAGTTCACCGTGCCGATGCTCATCGCTTATGACGGAAGGACGGCCGAACTGCCGATCGCTGAAATAGACCTTTTGCAGATTCCGGCGGCCCAAGGCCGGTTCAGGTTTCTGGACCATGCCGTCAAGGACGAAAAGTACTACCTCCGGATA
>JASFBC010000059.1:0-25891 GCA_036172315.1 Anaerolineae bacterium
GCCGCCTGGACAACGGAGTTTATCTGCGGTCCGGGGAGTTCCGGCCCGATGAGTACTAAGAAGTAGAGACAATGGTTTCCAAAGAGCCACAACCCGTTCAAGCCAGCGAGATGCAAACGGACGCGTCCAGGCACGCGCAAGAGAATGGCAACTGCGGGCAATGGCACGGCAGGGCGGAAACCTACATCACGAGAAACCACCTAGGCGGTGTGATACTCGGCGTAACTCCTACGACACAGGAGCGCGTGGCTGGCAACGTGATATTGTGCAAGAGCGAAAAGGAGGTGTGCGATGAAGGTGATAAACCAGAAGGTCATTGTGGAGGGCCACGAATGGGCGCGGAGTTTGAGGACCTCTGGGATGCCGGTGTATGCTGGCTGGGTGTCCCAAGGGAAACTCCACGTTGTCGAAATCGGTAGGACACAGAAACGTCCTGCTGTGTACCAGTTGCCTTCCCAGGCCGAGTTTGTCCTGAGGGAGTATTGGACAAACTCAGGCTGGCGGATTTTGTATTATTACCCCTTCCCCACATGGGAGCCGCTGACTCTTCGGGAGGGCCAGTGGCCTGCTTTCCTGGAGGAGGAAGGAGCAATAGGCATCATTGCCCACCTGTTCTTTTTCAAAAGGTGGGAGGGGGAGGGGGTGTATAGCAAGACAGAAGAAGGAGAGTGGGCAAAAGAGTAGCCGTCTTAACGAAGTGAAGCGCCCGCCCACGCCCCCCCCACGGGGGGCCCGGACAAGCGCTACTTGGGTAAGCCCGAGTAGCGCTTGTTTTTTATATTAGAAGAGGAGGCATAATGAAGGAGTTCGGAAGGATCCCTGTGCCCAAGTTGGGGCCCGGAAGGTTGCTCAGGCCGAGCCAGGTGGCCGAGATCCTCGGCGTGTGCCAGGCAACAGTCTACCGCTGGATAGACACTGGCATTCTGCCGGCGGTTCGGATCGGGCGCTACTGGAGGGTGGACATCAGCGAAGTAGAAAAACTTCTAGCCGGGGAAACCGCTGTCCACCCCGAAGCGGATGCGGATACTGAGACTGGGTTGTAATCAGGACCCGCCAGTCCTGTTCTCAGGCCGTCCCGCACGTTGGGCGCATTTGTCGCACAATGGGCATTGTATTTCACAATGCCTGTTACAGCGTCGTACAATGCCCCAAAATGACCAATCAATGCCCCCTGAAATGCGTCGTACAATGCAAGGGGGAAAGGAGGGAAAAGAATGTGTTGGGATGAAACCGTCCAGAAGTTCCTGGGTGATGAGTACTCCGGCATCACCCGTAGGCGGTATGAGGATGCCCTGCTGGAGTTCGCGTTGTGGTATCGCGCCGCTTATGCCGATGACCCACAGCCCCACTTGCTGACCCCGCAGGAGGTACGAGAGTATGTCTCTTACCTCACTTCTGTCCGGAGGTTGAAGGCGGCAAGCATCAACTTGCGCCTCTCAGCCCTCCGCTCGCTGGCCCGGTATGTCGGTCGAGACATCCGGGTGCGCGGGGTGCGGCAGGAGAGAGCACCGGTGGACGTCCTGGACGGTCGGGAGCTGGCCCGGCTCTCCGCCGCGCTGGAGGGCAGCGGGTGGATCGCCCGCCGCAATCAGGCGCTCGTTGCCCTGATGGCGCGGGCCGGGCTGAGGGTGGGCGAGGCACTGGCGCTGGCACCGGAGGACGTGAAAATCGACACACGCTCCGGCTGGGTACTGGTGCGCAGGGGGAAAGGTATGAAAGAGCGACGAGTGCCGCTCTCCGCCGAAGCGCGCCAGGCGCTGCGGGCATACCTGCAGGTGCGGCCGCAGCAGCCGGGGCCGCTATTCCTCTCCCGCACGTTCCGGCCGCTGTCCGGTCGAGATGTCCAGCGGATTGTCTCCGCCGCAGCGCGCCGGGCGGGGATCCGGCGACGGGTGACACCGCACACGCTGCGGCACTCGTTCGCCACCCGGTTCCTCCGCTCCGGGGGAGACCTGGCAACGCTCCAGGCGTTGCTGGGACATACCAGCGCTGCAACGACAGCGCGGTACCTGCACCCGGACGTGGCGCGGATGCAGGCAATGGTAGAAGAGCTGTAGGCTTTAGAAAAAGAAAAAGCCCAGGCTGAGAAGCCTGGGCTTCGTCCGTGCCCTGAGGCCTATAGGCCTAAGAAGGGTCAGGGTTGTGGCGGCCGTGGTCCGCCACCACCCTGCTAGCCTCGCGCCACTTCCCGATTACCTCCAGGAGGGAGTCCCCCCAGAGGAATTCGCCTGTGAGCCCTGGGTGCGGGGCGCAGAAACTCTGCGCCTCCGCATCCCAGTGGATGACGTCTCCAGCAACGCTAATCGGGGATGGCACTTCGACCTCGACGGTCACCTCGAGCTCGCCCACAGTTCCTCCTGCCCTAATGACAGGAGAAAGGGCGCTTCTGAGGAAGATGTACAGCTCGTCCCACTGCAACTTCGCGAGTATTTTCACGTTTCCTTTCATGTTTCCCTCCCCCCCACGGGAGAGGGCCCCCCCGCGGGGGAGGGGCCCCCCGCGGGGCGTGTTTCACTCAGCGGTGGCGTGTTTCACTTCTTAGACCGCAGACCGCACTCACAGAACCGTGCCTGTGGCCAGCGGCGACGCCACCGGGCGAGCGCCCGCCGGAATCGGCGGCGGTCTTGAGGGTCATCGAGTTCGTAGTAGCGGGCGTCCCAGACGCCCACCACTTCTCGGACCCCTCCGGTCCTGGTTGTCCAGATCTCTGTAGACCCGAACAACCCCCCACAGTCGGGACACTCGAAGTAAGAGAACTTGTTCATCTTTATCTCCTTCTTTCGTGTTGTTAGGTTATGTTTGGTCAACGGGTCTCCCAGCGGACTACCTCGTCCCAGTCGATCCCTTCTAGGACGTCGGACCCTACAAAGTCCTGGAAGGGATCGAACTTTCCCCCCCAGATCGGGGGCGAAATCGGGGAGCGGTGGTGGCTCTTCCCGACCACCACGGGCAGCCCCGCCTCGACTTCCATCCAGAATGCCCAAGCGGGTGCCTGCCCGGCGGTCGCCTGGCGGACAGCACTGGCGAACTGGCGGAGGGCCTCGTCGAACCAGGACCCGGCTAGGCCCACGAAGGTTAGCATAACTGGGCCCTGGGCCCCTCCCTCTGCCTTTAAGAGACAGAGGTACTGGGTCCTGCGGCGTGCCCCCCCAACGTAGCCCGGGAGGATTCTCCCGTCGGCGATCCAATATGATCGCCGTGCCAGCACTGCCACTTGTAGGCTGGGGGTGTACAAAGCGGGAGTTTCCCTGCCGGGATGCCGGATCACCACCGGCACACCGGGGAAATCCACCAGGCCCTGGTCCAGGGGGTATGCGAAGCCCCCCACCGCCTGGGGGGGCTCCAGCTGGTGGATCCCGTTGGTCACCCATTGTATGAATGGGTAACCCCCGACCGAGAGGCCAGCGTCCCACCGCGGGTATTCCCTGACCCACGGCGGGGCGGATGCCTGCTGGGCGGGCCGGGCTTGCTGGACGGGCTGGGCCTGCTGGGCGGGCCGGGCCTGCTGGACGGGCTGGGCCTGCTGGGCGGGCCGGGCTTGCTGGACGGGCTGGGCCTGCTGGGCGGGCCGGGCCTGCTGGGCGGGCCGGGCCTGCTGGACAGGCTGGGCCTGCTGGGCGGGCCGGGCCTGCTGGACGGGCTGGGCCTGCTGGACAGGCTGGGCCTGCTGGACAGGCTGGGCCTGCTGGACAGGCTGGGCCTGCTGGACAGGCCGGGCCTGCGTCTGAGGACTCTTGTTGTTCATGTTACCTCCTTCGTGTTACTGGCTAGTGGTTGGCGGGCACGGACGGAGCGCCGAAAGGCCGCGAGGCCGTTCGACGCTCTGTGATGCCCGCCAGCCCTTTAACGAAAGCGGGGAAGCGTCAGAGAATGACGCTCCCCCGCGAGTGTCCCGTGCAAAGCAAAACGAGCCGAGCCGTGTACTCGGTTGTTTCGGTTGTTAATGTGCGATGGTATTAGACAAACAGCCGCTCCACCTTGACCTCGGTCAGTGTGTGCGGCTTGTAAATTCTTTTCCCTGCACTCCGGGCCAGCTCCCGGAGTTTTTCCAAATCACCAGCATCCTCATCGGCGGTTTCTGCGGTTTCTGCAAACCGCGCCAGGAAGAGCTGATAATCTCGATGTGTGATATAGCCGCTGGCACGGACGCGGCTCCCCGGTTTCAGCGTTGCGGCCACCGCTGCTAGCGGCGGCTCAACGCGCAGGGTGACGTATGCCGCGTCGTTCCCGCGCCCCGGGTCGGGGGCGATAGCCACCCGCACTAGGCGGGTGCCAGCGTGTTCGATGTTCTGTATCACTGTTCCCTCCACGTGCACTTCGTTTAACATCTTCCTTTTCCCTCCCGAGTTTTTCAAGCTGAAGCGCCCGCGGGGGAGTCGAACCCCCATATATCCGAGCGGGCGGCGATGACAGGCTATACAGCCTATCCCCTTGCGCGGGAGTGCGGCCACTGGACCCCCCGTTCAAGCCGGAGACCCTGGCGGCCCAGTGCCACCAGGCCCGGCTCTGGTGTGGGACCGGGCACTTGGGCGCACTCCGGCGCGCCCGTGTCCGTGGGCCTTCAGGCCAGCGGACACGGGAGAAGGCCGTCCCGTGGCCCTCTCCCGTGCCCGCCGGCCGGAGTGGCCGCTGCGGGATCTTCCCCCAGTTACTGCGGCAGTAAGTTACGCATCAGCCGCACCACCCGCAGGATGAGCACATACTGAATAAGCGCCTGCAGGCGTGCGAAGATGTAGTAAACCGCCGCCAAGAGCGAGGCATATACTAGCCCGCGCATCTCCACCACCTCCTTTCCGGCAGTGGTGGCGCGGGGCCGGAGGAAGTCACCGACTACCCCGACGCCCCCGGGGACGCGCCGGGATAGCGTGCCAGCGACCACCCCGGTAAGCGGCTACCGGATGATCGATGAATCAATCAAATACGCGGACGCCGGACGTTGTGAGACAATGGTAAGAACACGCTTGGTCGAAGTGACAGTGGCGGAGATGTCATAATAGCCCGGGTCCCGAACAGGGAAATACGCCTCCAGGACGCATACGGTCGCGCTGCCAGTATCATACGCCGCGACCACCCGCGCCGACGTCTGCCAGGACTGCTGGTAGACCCGCGCGCCGGGGTACCGGGTCGCCAGTTCCGTCCGGATCCAGTCTATGCTGGACTGGCGCAGGCGGAGACTGATGGTCCCGCCAGTGGCGTACTCTGGATAACGCTCGTCCCACGATGTGCAGAACGGCATCCAGCAGACCCCGGCCGCACAGCCGTTGATGCCCTGGCAGATGACCGGGCAGCTCTGGCCACTGCACTCTCCGTCCCGCCGTTCCATGTGTCCCGGCTGGCCGTTTATGAGCGTGCAGGCCGTCTGGCCCGGGCCTGCCGCCCCCGGCACGCAGATCAGGCGGGGTTCCCTCCGCCACTGCCGGAGGGTCCAGTCCGGCAGGGTGACTACCACGCGCACCGTGATCCCGCTCCCGCCCTGGCCGACGACGACCGGATGTGGCGGGGTCTGGTACACCTGGTAGGACGGCGTGCCCAGGATTTCCTGCGGCCCCGGGCAGCCGCAGGGCTCCGGGGTGGGAGTGGGGCCAGGCGTCGGCGTGGTTCTCGCCGGCGTCGGTGTACAGGCCCCGGGCTGGTAGCAGTCGCGCGTCCTGCGGCAAGCGCCGCAGGGATATACCTCCTCCACACTCTCGAACAGCGTCCCTCCTGTTACGCAATCCACGTACCGGAAAATTTTTTTCAGTTCCCCCAGTGCCAGGTCGGTGCATGACCAGTCGCACCGGTATGTGTATTGGTAACACACATCATAGTGGGGATCATGTATTGGCGTCGCCGTTGGTGGCGGAGTGCCCTCGGAGCAGATGCAGTATCCGTAGCAGCCGCAGTCGGCCGTTGGCTGCACGCACACGAACGTGCAGCCCTCCGGACATCCCGACTGCGCTTGCGCCAGCCTGACAAACAATGCCGGAATCAGGAGAAACAGAAACCAGAGAAACCAGGCCCTACGGGCCACTAATTTTCTCATATGACACCGCCTTATACTGCCTACCGTCCCACCGAAGCACCCACCGCATCAGCGGCTCGCGCACCTGGTAGGTCTCCACCAGGGCGTCGTCCGCGATCCTGCGGAACTCACCAGTCGCGGACTTCAGGTAGAGCACCCACACCGTTGTGCCGGTTGGGTCCTGGTACAGGGCCTTCATCGCTTCCGCCCGGTAGCCGCGGGGGTCCCAAACGCCATACTCCGCCTTGTTCTCGGCGTAATATCTGGTATTGAAACCCCACATCTCCCCTGCTGGCTGGCCCTGGACAAAGTAGTTCCAGCGGTCATTGTAGCGGGGCAGGGGGTTGCCGTCCACGTTGGACCAGAAACGGTAGATCTTGGCGAAGTCCCGCAGCGCCAGTTCCCGCGTGCACGGGGCGGCCTCAATCTTGAAGACACCGCCTGCGCCGATGGGCGGCGGGATCGGCGTACCACGGATATCCCGAGTGGGGATCGGGACCGGCTCCGGCTCCGTGCAGGGCCCGGCCGGCTCCGGCGAAGCGGTCGGCTCTATCGGGACGGTCGGCTCCGGCGAAGTGGCTGGCTCTGCCGTCGCCACCCCAGTGGCTATCGGAGTTGGGGCCGGGGCTGAAGATTTCCCCATCGGGATGAAGGTCAGCGCCAGCGCTGCCAGCGCCAGCGCCAGTAAAAGAAACCAGATGATTTTTTCACGCTTCACCACGATTTTACGTTTCATCTTGTTCTCCGAGTTAGCGATCTCTACGAACGCGCAGTTCCGCTTCCCCCTGGGCGCGGATGGTTAATGGGATCCGGGTCAGGCCTGGCAGGAGCGGACGCACGGTTGCCCGGAGCCTGACCAGGACCTTGCGTGTTGCTGAGTTGACGTAGATCCCCTCCGGCTGGACGTATACGCCCCGCTGGAACAGATATGATGAGTTCCAGCTGGCGACCGTCCATGCCTCCCCAGCCGCTCCGGGGAGGAACGTGGGGACTCCCGTGAGCTCGAAACTCCGGACGTTCAGTTGCCGCGCCGCCGCCTCGGCAGCGGAGTCGGCACATTTCTGGACTTCGCCGCGCAGGTACAATATCCTGGTGCCCTCTATGGCAACCAGCATCAACGGCAGTACCACGATTGCCATGAAGAGGGCCCACATCACCAATGAGTTGCCGCGCTCCCCCCGCAACCGCATCACCACAATTACCATCCTTCCTGGCGGAAGAAGGCCACGGCGCGACCCTCAAAATCCCGGCTGACGAGGCCGGGGAATCTTTTGAAGAAGTTGGGGACGCGCCAGCGGACCTCCACTGCCAGCACCGTGCCCGGTGTGCCGCCGGGGGCCAGCAGGCGCACCTGATACGTGCCGACGCGGAGATGCTGGAGCATCGCGTCCGCCTCGGCCACTGCAACCGCCCCGGCGTTGGTCTGTGCGACGGACCCGCGCCGCGCGCCGAATGCGGCGGCCTGCTGCGCCACCGCGCTGGCATACCCCGCGAGCGCGAAGTTCACGAGACCGATTAAGACCAGGAGGATCAATGGCGCGACAAGGGCGAACTCTGTGATTTCCCCGCTTTCCTCATTCATAAAGCCTCCTGGAAAAAGGGGGAGGTGGGCAGAGCCCACCCCCGTATGGCTACGGGTTGGCAACATATCCCGCGATCCTATTAAAGAGGTCGCGGACGTTGCCCCCCAGCAGTCTCAGCGCGGCGATAGTCAGGATGATGATTATCGCCAGGAACACTGCGTTCTGGGTAATGTCGCCGCGCGTGTCCCTCAGGAATCTCGCGATTCCCCTAAGCATTTTGCACCTCCTTTGCGAAGATGGATAAACAAAAAAACGCCCATCGCGGGGCGATCCCCCCGCTGGGCGTTTTGCTTATCATATCACAGATTGCCGATTCTGTCAAGACCATATTGCTCCTATGGCTGCCGCTGGCAGGGCGAAGGCTGCGCCCGGCATCGGTCTGCGGGCCAGGAGCGCGGCCAGCCCCGCCGCTCCCGTCGCTATGACAACGGGGGCAGGCCCGAAGGCGATGGCCAATGCCATCAGGATTTTGGCGTCGCCGCCGCCCATCCATCCCGCCTGCCAGGCGGCCAGGATGACGGGCAGGGCTATCAGCGCTGTCACGTCCAGCCCGCCCAGCGCCGCCGCGCCGGCAGCGGCGCACAGGGCGGGGAGGGAAATGAGATTCGGAACGCGGCGCTCCTTCACGTCCCACACTGCCGCCGGGACGGTTAATACCAACACGGTCCAGCGGAGAATTTCTGCTATCTGTACCTGCATCATGGGCCTCCGAACACCCCACTGGCCAGCAGTGCCAGCAGGGTTAACCCCAATATTACCGTAAAGAACGGTATGAAAAAGAACAGCACCGTCGGGCCGGCCATTTGTGGCTCGAGCGCGTCCACCCGACGGGACACTTCCGAGATATAATCCGCCGCTGCCCGCTCCGCCACCTCGGACAGCAACTCCAGGCCGACCCCCTTCCGGTGGATCAACTCCACCTGGGTGGCAAAAGAGACCGCTTCATTCAAGCCCAGCTCGCGCGCCGAATCCAGGAGCTCCTCAAACACACTCCTTCCGCTTCGTTGTGCTGCGACTATGGCGCGGCGGATCCAGACCGCGACAACGGTCCGAGCCTGGGCGGCCCGCTCCAGCCCTTGGCTCAGACCGGCGCCGGCGGCCACCTCCATTGCCAGGACCTGAGCAATTTCCGGCAGTTCGCGTCGGAACTGCTTGCGGACCCCACTGGCCCTGGAGCGCTGGAACAGGCGCACGGCGCCCGCCCCTGCGGGCGCACCCAGAAGCAGAAGAGCGATGCCGCCGAAGGCGGCGGCGAACAGCGCCACTCCCAGCAGTGCTCCCACCGCCATCATTCCCAGCACTCGCTCTGTGGATGCGAACGCGTGGTCGTGGTCCTGGAGGCTCACCCAGGTGGCGTCCTGCTCTATAGCGCGCAGGAAGGCCGGAGCGCGCCGGGCTAGCTGAGCGCGCACGCGCTGGCCAACGTGGGCATCTACTGGCGTGCCGGCATCAGATTCCATCCCTGCCACGCGTCGCAGGCGCTTTGTCCAGATCCCGACGCCAGCCTCCGGGCCCATCAGGGCGAATGCCGCCACAAGGACGGCCCCCGCGGCCAGAACTCCGGCGATCATCATAGCACATCCTCCACCATTCTGCTCACGAACCAGTATCCGAATCCCATCGCGACGAACGACGCCGCGACGATGATCTGCCCCGGTAGTGACGCCACGACGGGGCGATAGACCGGGTCCACAACCAGGAATGCCAGGAGGCCGATCATCACCAGCGCGATAATGCGCAGGCTGGAGATGGCTGCGTTCCCCTTCCCCCGAGCGCGCTCCCGGGCATCCAAGAGGCGGGCCTGGCTGGCCGCTGCCGCACGCAGTGCCTGCGCGAAATGCGCCCCGCCGACGTCGGCGAAGCGCTTCAGCTCGTAATACAGAAGTTCCAGCGAGGAACTGATGGGCCGCGCGCGGGCCATCAGCATATCCCAGGTCGCCGCACCTGAGCCTACCTGCTGAGCCGCGTCCGCTAGCTCCCGGCCCAGGGGGCTGCGCGGGTCGGCGAGCAGGAGGCTGAAAGCGGTTGTGCGCAGCAGCTCGACCGGGCTGGCGCTGAGGCTCATCAGTGCGGCGATGCGGCCGAAGGCCACTGGCAGTTCCCGGTCTACCCGCCGGCGCAGGTCAGCGATGCGGGAGTCGATGAGCATCTTGGACAGGAACGCTCCCACCGCCCCGCCGCCGAGGGCAGGCAGGAAGGGCAGGCCGAAAGCCGCCGCGGCCGCGATGCCGACCAGCGCCCCCGCGACCAGGATTGCCCGGTACGTTGCAATCTCCCTCCCGGGGGAGACGCGTATGCCGACAAGCGCCAGCCGGTGTGCCAGCGTCCCAAATTCCGGCTCCGGCGTCTTCGTGTCGGCAGGCATATCCATCCCCGCCACGCGTCGCAGGCGCTTTGTCCAGATCCCGACGCCAGCCCCCGGGCCCATCAGGGCGAATGCCGCCACAAGGACGGCCCCCGCGGCCAGAACTCCGGCGATCATTTTCGCCTCCGTGTGATCTCACCCACCTTTGCCAGCGCGCCATCTTGGCGCAGCCAGATCGGTACAAACACCACATCTCCGCCGCGCAATTCGGGCGCCACTTCCCAGACGCCCATAACGCGGCGGGCTCCTCCGCTGCGCTCGTCGTATCCCAGCTGCACGTAAATGTCAACGGCCTGGACGAAAAAATTTTTTGCCGCCTCGATGCGGACACCGGCGTCGGCGAACATAATCACCGACAGTCTGTGCACGGATGCTTGGGGAGACTCGGCGTGGAACGAAGTCAACCCGGGGTGATCCGACATCTGCGCGCGAAAGAGTGCCAGTGCTGCGTCCCCCGTGCGGACCTCGCCGACGATGAGCCGGTCGGGCCGCATCCGCATCGCGGCATTCACGCCATCCGCAACGGTGTACGATTTCACAACCGCGCCCGGCGGGGCGTGGCGGGCCTCGATTGTGATCACGTTCTTCCGGTCCAGGTAAATCTCTTCAGGATCCTCGATCTTCACCACCCGCTCGTCCTGGTCAATGCCCTCGTTGGCCAGAGCAGACAGGGTGGTAGTTTTGCCCGTCGCCGTGCCACCGCCGATCATGATGCGCAGTGACTGACGCACTGCCTGCACCAGGTCGGCGAAAAGTTCCGCCGGTCCGGCCCCCCACCGGATCAGCTGCTCAACCCGGACCGGTTTCTGCTCGAACAGACGGATGTTAACTGCGGGGTACTTCCCCCCACCAACCAGCGCGGGATGAAGCGCTTTCACCCGGCCGCCGCCGGGGTTGTCCGGCGTGCGGGGGAGGCGTCCGTCCACGTCCGGCGTCGCTTCCGACAGCGAACGGCCCTGAGGGCCGAAGATTGCGTCTAGTATTCGCGACACTTCCTCCGGCGTCGACCGGATATCCAGGCGCTCGAAGTAACGACCTTCCCTGCGCAGCACCCAGACGGACCCGTCCGGGTTCACCGCGATCTCGATCAGGTCGGTCCGCCGGGGCGGCAGAAGATCATCCAGGAAACCGTATCCCGCCACGCGCGACACGATGGCATCCACCACCGCCAGGCGCTGACCGGTGCTAACGAAAAGCCCCCGCGCCGCCGATACCTGCGCCAGCAGCTCGCTGGCGCGGGCCCGCACCTGCTCCCGCTGTGTGCGGGCCGAAAGGGGGTCGAACTCATTCGCCAGCGCTTCAACGACGGCAGAGACCAGCGTCTCCGTGTCGCTACTTGATTCGGAAGCGTAGTCCGCGAGGGGCATGATCCCTCCGTTCCTGTCCGGGCGAAACGCCACGGTAGAATACGTCCACTACCCCCTCCACGGCCCTGCGGAAGCCATCGCACCGCAAAAGCGGCAGCTCGCCGGTGTTCTGGATCGCCGGGATCGCCGGATCGAGAGGGATCACCCCAATAATCGGGGGCACCTGCCCCCGGGTGGGCATGGCTTCCTGAAGCATTTTAGAGAATGCGGAGGGGGAAATGTTATCGTCCCGCGTGTACTGGTTCAGGACGATAAACATATTCTCACGCGGGATGGCGTGCTCGACGGCCAAGCGCTGTGTCAATAATTGATATGCCTGCATCATCTTGTTGGCGTCAGCCAATGTGAGCCGCGCAACCAGCAACACGGTGTTCGCCGCCAGGAGCGGCTGCAGTGCCCACTCTGACGCAATATCAGGCGGTAGGTCAAGCACCAGCGCGGCCCAGCCGCCCATCGCGGCTGTCATCACCAGGGACCGGATGGACCCCCGGTCCGAGGGGCTGCGACGCGCGACGGTGTCAGCCGAGAGGTCATCGCTGACACACAGCAGAACATCGAGGGCGTCCTTCTTCTGGATTCCGCTACGGAGCGATTCCAGTGTCGGATTCTCGTAGAACAACGCCTGATTGGGATATGGCGGTAAGTGGAGATACGCTCCGATGTCATCGGGCCGGTCAAAGCCTATGAGCAATGTCGATATCCCGCGGCGCGCGAGGGCGTAAGAGAAGTTGGAAGCGAACGTTGACTTGCCCGTGCCACCCTTGCGGCTCATCACTGCGAAGATCCGCAGCCCGACCGGCACGATCGGGCCCGCCACACCGCCGATCTGGGTAAAGGCTGGCGGGGCACTCTGGACGCGGAGTGCGCGCTCGGAGACAGCAGCCTGATACAGCCGCTGCGCCGCCTCGACCCAACTCGGGACTGACGACACAAATACATCTCGCACAGCCGGGATACTCCGGATCATCGCCTCCGCCGCGGCAGACGCCGGGGTCAGCGTCACCACCGCGACACCCGGGAACTGTTTGAGGAACGCCACAAGCTCGTCCGGGCCCGGGGCCACCTCAGCCTGAATGAGGAGAGCCTCCGGCTTGAGTGCCTGGGTCTTTGCTTTGAGGTCCCCCCATTCGGTCGCCAGCCCCACCACCTGGAAGCGTCCCGGGTCGCCTGCCAGCGCAGGATACATCCCCTGCAGGATTGTGTCCAGGCGGGGTGCCGCCATCAGCACGGAGACCGCAGCACCTTCTTGCATCATGGCGTCACCTCCGGGGCCGGGGTGGGCTGTGCGGTCGGGAGGGTGGAGGAGATGGGGAGTAGTTCGGTCAGGCGGATGCCGTACGCGCTGGCATCCGCCGCGCGCTCCAGCGGGTCCAGCGCCAGGTGGATTTTTGCCACCGAGTTCAGCAGAGCAACCAGTTCGGCGGGGGACACGAAACGGATCTGCGCGTCGGTGCCGTAATAGACTGTAACCGGCTGCGGCGGCACGGGTACGGCGAGCAAAACTACACCGCTCTCCGCCTGCCGCGCCGGGGTGCCGGAGATGGGAACCAACCCGCCCGCCTCCGCCGCCTGGGGCTGGGGCAGGGAATACACAAACTCGTGGTGTACAAACAGCACCCGCATCCCCCGCAGGTAAATATGCGCATACGGGACCGGGGCTTCCGCCTCCGGCGCGGCCTCCGCACCGGAGACCGGGGCCGCCAGTCCGGCCGCTGTGGGGAGGTTGGTTGTGGCGATCACGCCGATGACGGTCACCCGGTCGCCTGGTCGCAGGAGACCGGCCAGGCCGGAAGCACGGTCGACCGTCACCGCGATCGCCGCCTCATCCGGTGCCAGCGAGAAAACCTGTGCCTCGCCTATGTGGTCACTGACCAGGATATCGCCCGGCCAGCGCTCTACCTTCACGCGCTGACCCACTGCCTGCGCTGGATCTTCCAGTGCTCCGGCCGGCACGTCTGCCGGGTGAACCAGCCGCGTTTCCACGTCCGCTTCGGCAATCACCGCGCCAGCCAGCAGGTGGCTTTTGCACACCACCACCGGCGTGCGGCGCGAGAAATACAATGCGGTCGATGCCACAGCGCCACACGCGAGTAATGCAAGTATTACTGCGAGTGCCCACAGCAACACGCGTTTCTTGCTCATTTCTCCTCCTGATACGTGCCGTAGACTATCCGTTGTTCGTCGGGGGTCAGAGGCGGGTCATAATCGCCGCTCAGTTCCGCCTCTATCGGTGCATTCGGTGCATCTGGTATGGGTGTCTCGGGTGTTAATGTGATCAGACCCATCTCTCAAAACATCATAATAATTTCATCATCTGACGGCTCAGGCAAAGAGACCATCAGCGGCCGGAACAGGACCGGCTCTAACTGGCTCATCTCCCCGTATGCCAGGCGCCCCAGAAACTGCCCGACGCCCAGGCGCCGGATGAGCCTTCTGTACGGCTCGTCAACGAATCCGATTTCGGATCGCTCCAGCGCCGCCAGCGCGATCTTCGCGTCCTGCGGGTCCTTCAACTGCCCAACGAAGACCATCGAACAAGAGCTGAGGACACCACGGGGCAAAAGTGAAGGCGACTGGGCGATCACGTGCAGGTAGCATCTGTACTTCGCGGAGTCGCGCCACATCAGCGCGAACTGCTCCGCGGTATAGTTCCCCCCCTCTGCCTCATCATCGCTGGCCGCCTGCGGGCTGTTCAGAATCTTATTGGCCTCCTCAAAAATGATCTGCATCGGCTGGAGATGCCGACCTTCTGCCTGCCGCCGGGCAACCATATCGCGCCACAGCAGCCAGGCGATCCAACCCAGCAAAAGTGACTTGCTGAACTCGTCTAAATCAGCGCCTCCCTCCAGGACGGCCAGCCCCCAGGGCAGTGCCAGATCCTCCAGCGCGACCGTATCCGCTCCATGCGCGTACTGCCGCGCCGCGGCGCCCTGCGTCAGGGGATGCAAGCGGTACAGAATACCTTCAAGCACGCCGCGGAGCATGGTGTCTCGCGGCGGCACAGACGCCAGGCGCTGCTCTATCTCTGCGTACAGGTGCGTGAGAGACACCGCGCGCGACCGATGTACCGCCAGCGCTTGCCGCTCGAAGGATTCCAGTGAAGCCAGGGCCCATCCCGTCCGATCCTCCACCGCCAGCCCCCGCTCGGCGCGGGCCTGCCGGATCACATCCGCCTCGTCCGGGTGCACAACTGACCACTGGGGCGGGAGCGCGGGATCGTCCACCAGCACACCGGCCCGCAAATACACCTGCCGGAGTGCTTCCCGCAACTCCGGCGCCTGGCGGCGCACGCCCATCCGTGACACACTTGCAAAGATGTCACAGAACGCCCGCCACTGCGCCTCCGGGTGGATCCTCCGCCCGATCTGCAGCGGATTCCAGCGCAGCGGCCGGGGCCCCCCGGGCGAGAGGGAATAGAAATCCACGTGCCCGGCCAGTTGCGGGGCGTTCAGCAGTTTTCGCCACCCGATACCGAAGTCCAGTACAATCGTCCGCATCTGCCATGCGGACGTGGATTCCAGCGCCAGCCTTTCCGCCGCGACGGATTTGCCGAACCGTGTGTCGGCCACGAAGGCCGCGTGGGAGTACCGGTCCTGGGGAATCACCAGCGGTGTGTCTGTCAAATCCCCGGTTTCTTGACTGTACTGGTGCCCTATCACAATCCCATCCCGCACCGGCGGGTAGAACGCCAGGGGTGGGAGGGCCTCCTGCGTTGTGGTGGCACTGCCTTCCTCGAACAGTCCTGGTGCCGCGTATGCCGCTGCCTGCTCAAACGTCAGCACGGACCCCAGCGCCGAACCGCCCAGGGGATGGTGCATCGGGTCCGGGCACCGGCACGGCTCAAAGACCCGCGCGTGGTTAGCGGCGCACCCGCCGGTCCTAGCCAGAACCGGCGTGGGGACATCCGCGCCGTGGAACGCCTCCACTGCCGCCGCCATAACGGCTTGCATCGCGTCGCCGTCCCGGAGCAGAATGAACGTACTGCCCCGGTATGCACCCTCGGCGGCGGCCCGTTCCAGCTGGCTTTCAACCAGCCGGTACAGGCGCGCCAGCTGATCAAACTGATCCTCCTCGGTCTGCCACGAGCGGCCGATGTTCCAGGTCGGCACCACTCCGAATGACCATCCGCCGACCGTGCCCTCGCCAATCTGCTGTGCTCGCGAGACGCCGCTGGTATGGCCGGTTGTATCTGCCGTGCCGTGCGCCTTGCTCTCGGACTCGCCAACCGTGTACGAGTCCGCGTGGCCGACGGTGTGCGACCATGAGCGTCCGTGGGAGTGTGAGCTCGTGGTGGCCGAAAACGACCCCCACGACTCCCCGGTCGTTGCCGCCGACCCGTGGGTCTCTGCGTGGCTGGTAGTATCGGCCGACCCGTGGGTCTCTGCGTGGCTCGACGTGGTTGACGAGAAGGATGAAGAAGAAGTTGAAGACGAAACAATGTCGTGCGCAGGAATAACTGTGGTCGTCGTTGCACCGCCGCGCGATGACGACGCTGTCATCCCCACGCCGAGACTGGAAGAGGATGTCTCCGCGTTGGAGCTTCCAGTTGTTGTCGCAGATGAATCACTTAAAACCCAGCCGGACGTCGTCCCAAACGCGCGGCTTCCACCGACTGTAACGTTTGTACCTATATCCAGGCCAAGGTCGATACCCACCTTGCCGCCCCCGCTCGCGAACGCAGACCACGTGTCGGATCTTGAGCCAGACGTTCCCGACGAGTGTCCGATAGTTATCGCGGTGTGATCACCCTGCGTTGTCGCATGGCCAGTGCCGAGTGAAACTGACGCACTATGGCCCGATGACCATGAAGATGAGACAGACGACGAGGAGACCTGCGGCACGTGGGTCACCGAGGTCGTGGTGGATGTGGACGATCCACCCGTTGTTGCCATCCCGTCGGTGACGGCGTGCGAGTCGGTGTGGGCTGTCCCGTCGGTGGTGGCGTGCGAGTCGGTGTGGGCAACGGAGCGCGAGTATGATGACCCGCTCGTCGTTGCCGTGCCCCACGACTCGAACCCACCCACGGAGTCCGCCACGGAGTCCGTATGTGACCATGCTTTTGTATGCGTCGTGCTGGTGGAGTGGGAATCGGTGTGTGCCGTGGAATCGGCGTCAGACGTGCTGTACGTGCGCCCTGCCGAAGCGGCGTGCGCCACGGCGGAGATGACGGGGAGGCTGAAAGAAAATCCCATGGTCCGCGTGCCCCGCACGCGCGACGCAAAGATGGACGCTTCTTCGGCAACCCGCCGGAGCATCTCCGCCAGATTGTTCCTGTCCATCCGGTCGGCGATGAACTCGAACAGGAAGTCCTTGCGGAGGGCGGCGAGAGCGCGGAAAAGTATTTCGTTCTGCTGGCTGGCAAATTCGTCATCCTCCGCGCCAGTCTTACCGTCCCGACCCAGCCCGCGCGGTGCGGCGCGCGGGCTGGGCTGGCCCAGCAGCGCTAGCGCGTGGGGGAAATTCGTAATGGCCTCCAGTATCCAGCGTAGATCATCCGTCTCCGCTGGCAAAAGGCGGCTCTGTGAATAAATACCGCGGAATGATGCGATGACCGCGTTCATCCGCCGCCGGAGTTCGTTCCTGGCCGTCTCCTCGTCCGGCCCCTCGGCCAGTGCGCCGTAAAATTGCAGAATTCCGACCGGGCGGGGAAACCATATCCCGGCGGCCACGTAGACGAAATCCACCTTGGCGGCGTACAGCCCCCGGAGCATCGCCCAGGCTTTGCCCATGACGTCTGGGTCCTCCCGGGCAGCCACGGGGATGTAGGCCAGCCGGTTCAGACCCAGCAGGCGGAATCTGTCATCGGCGACCTTGAACCAGAGGTACTCTATGTTGCCCCCGTTGGAGCGTATGCCTGCGTCCCGCGTCATTCCACTCCTCGCGTGCGGATAAGGCGCACCCTTTCGGCCATCGTCCGGAATGGTGCCGATGGCATCGGGTGCGCTAGTAACGCCTGCGCCATCAGCGACATGTATCCGGCTGGCAACACATAAAGAGCGATATTTGCCATCGTGGAGATATATGCGCGGCTCTGGGCGAGGACCGCCCGCGCCTCCTCTACGCCGCCCGCCAGCGCCGCCCAGGCTTCCGGCGTCACCCTGGCTGTGCCGCGAATGTAGACTACGTACGCGACGCAGGCACCGGTGTAGAGCAGGATACCGCTCTTCGCGCGCCATGCCAGCGTCCCGCCGCCCACCGGATCCAGCGCCAGGACCAGGGGCACAAAGCCCCACATTGCCGCCAGCACAGCCGGGATCGGCATCGGCACCGACAGCGCGGCAACGATCGTCGCGGCCAGGGCAATGACCGTCAGGACGCGTGTTGCTCCCTGCCCCGCGCGTTCAATCCAGGTGCACGCTGCGGCGAAACACAGCACAACAACCACCGCAGCGTTCTTCACCACCAAAAAGAGGATGTACAGCCATCCGTTCAGCTCATACACTAGTGCCATGCGGCCCCAGCGGACTATCTCCTGCCCCGCCCGCCCTGCCTGTGCGGCCCTTGCGGCCGACGTGGGGGCCAAGATCTCCGTGCCGGGATGTCTGTCACCGCTGGTGGACAGGTGTACCGCCGGGATCAGGCCGCGCGCGGCTACCCCGGGGCCGCCCAGCGCCACATCCAGTGCATCCCACGCCGCGACCCCGGCCAGGACTGCCGCCGCAACCAGCAACACCCCGATCCATGCTCTCACGGCGCCGGCCTCCCGGAAACGTAAGTTCCACCCAACGTGATCGTGCCCGTGAGAGCACGTGCCGGATAGAGATTAAAATTCGCCGTTCCAGCCGGGGGGAGCGGGGAGAGAATTTCGGAGATGCAGTCGGCAAGTTTACCGTCGCTCCGCAGCCAGGCAGTGACTTGCGGATCATACGCTGTCGTGCTCCCGGCGTTTCTCACCTGCCCGGACACCGTGCCCTCCTCCGTCCAGGATGCCGAAGTCACCTGGAGTTGTGGACACGCCGCGCCGGAAGACGTGTAGTCCGCGACGCGCACCGTGTAGGTAGTCCACGATGAAAACGCGACCGCTTTCCAGCATACCCAGTCCTGGGGCCTCAGCACCCAGGCCGGCACATTGGCAACCGCCGTCTCTATCACCTGCCCGTTGGCATCCTTCAGTTCCACTGCGATCTGGACACCGGAGACGCTCGCGTCAGTGCCGTTTGCGACCAGACCGACAATGCTCCACCCCCAGACCTCGCTCCAGGGAGCGGTCTCCCCGACTGTCACCTGGCCCGGCGTGGGCGTCGCCGTCGGCGTGGGCGTCGCCGTCCCGAAGCGGAAACTGCGTAGAACCAGTGGCAGGTATGAGCGCGGGGGAAGTGTGGGGGTTGACGCGACAGTGGCAGCGCTATGCTCACCCGATAGCAGCGCCAGCGCTGCCAGCGCCAGAATGAGTCCGACAAGTCCAGCAAGTCCCGGTTTCACTCGTTTCATTCTCAGCCTCCGTGAACTGGCAAACAAAAAGCGCCCATCGCGGGGCGATCCCCCCGCTGGGCGCTTTGTCCACATTATACCAAAACCTGGCCGCGCTGTCAAGTGCCGGCGGCGTACCCCCCGGCGCTTAACGCCGACCTTCTCTCTCCACCGGAACTCACCTCGCAGTTCCGCTGGCGAGTTCCGACCTGCGTCGCCAGAACAGCTCTGGCGTCCGGGGCTGTTCCGCGACAAGATACGAAAAATCGGTCAGCAAGTAGTCCATCTGGCCGGCCAGCGTCGCCTCTATGCGCTCCGCCGTCTCCCGGTCGGCGGCGACCACGGCAACCAGCCCCCGCCGGGCGATGGCCTGCCACTTTTGGAGGTCACTCCCGCCCAGCGCCCGCTCCACCTCCACCCCCAGCACCCGGTCACCATGCCTGAAGACCAGATCTGGTGCCGGGCCGGGGACTGGCGACCTGCCGGGGACCTCCACCTGGTATCCGGCAACCTCAGCGAACTCCCGTGCCCACGCGCACAGCACGGCGTGGGTGACACTGCCGGGATGCGCATCCAGCAAGAGCTCCGCTTCCGACCTCACCGGGTCAGCAGCGAACATCTGCCGGAATGCCCGCTTGCCTGGCTCGGTCAGTGAAATTAGCGAAAACGGCGCTCCTGGCTCCTTGTGGATGCGTATCAGGCCGAGCCTTGCGACTCGGTCGAAACACCGCGTGAGGCTGCCGGCTTTAGGCGACACCCCCAAGGCGGCCGCGAGTGTCTTTGCCAGGCGCGGCCTGCTGGAGACACCGTAGCGGCCGATGGCCGCTACCAGCAGGCCGTCCTTCTGGAAAAACTCTGGCTGGAACGGCTGGGGCGGCGGCCGGATCCCGGCCAGCACCTGCATAAGGCCGGACACATCCAACGGCGGGGCTGGGTGGGTTTCCCCGGACGTGCGGATGCCGACGGCCTCCTCTGTCGGGCTCTCCTGGCGGCGCTCCGTCTCTGCCGCCAAACGCGCGTTCTCCTGGCGGCGCTCCGTCTCCGCCGCCAAACGCGCGTTCTCCTGGCGGAGGCGCTCCGTCTCTGCCGCCAAACGCGCGTTCTCCTGGCGGAGGCGCTCCGTCTCTGCCGCCAAACGCGCGTTCTCCTGGCGGAGGCGCTCCGTCTCCGCCGCCAAACGCGCGTTCTCCTGGCGGAGGCGGCCATCCTGCGCCGCGGCGCGCCAGCCGGACTGCGCGGATATCAGCCAGCGCGCTGCCTCATCTGGCGTCTGCGGCAGCGTGCCAGTGCGCAGCCGGTTCTCATAATCCGTTGCCGCGATGGTAGCGGCAACGGAGAACAGTGCGTCACGCCACTGACGCGCAAGGTTTTCCGCTGCCCTGCGAAGTTGGCGTTCGGTGTCCAGGAGATCGTGCCACAGTTGCTCCATTGCTCCATTGCGTCCCATCCCTACCCTATGCGCAGTCTTCGCGCCTCGTCGCGCAGCGCTTGCAGGTTGATGATCTCGGCGACCTCATAGCGGGGCGGGACAACCCCGGGCACCGGGCGGAGGCGAAGTACCGGGGGGAAATACCCCATCCGCCCGTGGAGTTCGGCCAGCAGTACCACGGCGATGAAGTTGAGCGCTGGCGGGTTCACCAGCAGGGGCAAAGTCTGCCATTCCGCCGGGGAGAGGCCGACCTTATCCGCCAGGGCCACTACCTGGGGTGCCAGCGGATGCTGGGGGTCTATCTGGGTGGGAATCTCTATCACCCGCTCCACCTTCTGGCCGATGAGCCCTTCCAGTTGGGCCAGTTGCTCGGAAGTGATAGGATGGGAAAAGTTGAGCAGGATCATCGTACCTCCACTACTCTGTGAAAATACGCACGTCTATGAAATCCATCCCCGCCGCCGCGGCGGCCTGTCGGTCCGAGTCCTCATCCCCAACATAAACGCATCCACCGCCGCGCACCAGGGACCGGGCGACTATCAGCATCCCCGGGGCCGGTTTGCGCCATCCGGGGTCCCAGGAAGCGATGATTATACCTTCCCTGACGCATATCCCGACCCTGACACTCGTTCCAAATGCACCTATCAGTGCCAGGGAAAGGCCAATTTCTTTCCCCCTCTCCTGGAGGGACTGAGGGGAGATGACCGCCCCCGGGTGATGGAGCGCCACCAGCCCCCATCTCGCTCCCGTCAGTCTCATACCCGCCCGCACCCGCTCTTCCACCTCCGGCCAGGTCGGGTACTGCCGCCCCGGTCTGCCCCCGGCCAGCATCCAGGCGATCCCACCCTGGTTGGAGCAGATCGCGACGGGCTCCCCCAGGGCCAGGAGGGAGTTCAGCCAGGGAGCGGGGCGGGGGGAGAAATCACCAGGCCTCCATCGGGTCAGAACCGTGCCGTCCAAATCAAACACTGTGTTAAACACTGTTAACCATCGCTGACCATTGATAAGACAGTCTTCTCATTTCCCGCACCTGTCCCTATCCTCCTGGCACAGGGGTCGGCGTGGCCAGCCAGGGGGTCGGGGTGGGCGCGGGCGTCAGGATGGCGCACTCGGGCGCATCCGCCTCCAGCCTGCAGAGAGCCTCAGCGACAGCCCGGAGGTTCTCGGCGCTCGGCTCGTTCAGCCACTCGACCGCAAGCCGGATCAGATCGCCGTGCGCCTGGACGGCCTCCAGGAGCGCCGCGCGGCGGCTCTGGTATGCCAGCGGCGGGCGGAGCCGCTCCGCCGCGGCGTGGATGTCCATCACCAACTGGAGGGCAGACTCCAGCCGGTTGGATCGGGCCAGAAGTGACTGCTTGCTGTCCAGCGCGTAGCGGACAGCCACCCGCACAACAGCCAGCCTGCCGCGCAACTCCGCCTCGGCGCGCTCGTACTCCAGAGCGCGCCGCACGGACGGCCGCAGCAAAATTGGCTCGCCGCGCTCGTCGCGCGGAGAGACAAACGCACCGAGGCCGGCGACCGCGATGCACACCAATACAGCGAATACAGCGACGGCAGCCACCACAAGAAGAAATTTGCCGGATGGTTTCACCATTTTTCCTCACCCCTTTTCCTCACCCCGCGCGATTACGATGCTGTCTACGACGATCTCCCATAGAGTTCGGCCGTTGGGACGTCGCTGGCGCAGGCACCCGCTCACGACGACCTCGGTCCCGACGTCGGCCGCAAGGGCCGCACGCGCTATGTCGCCGTAGCACACCACAACAAACACGCCGTTCCTGTTCCGCAGCGTGAACCGCGTGAACAGGTGGCCCGTCGCCTGAATGACGGCGACATAACGCTTCAGCACCATCCCGCTAATGATGACTGTGTTCATCAGCGTGGCGCAGGGCGGCGCAAAGCGCCGCAAAAACCGGCACGGAAGTGCCTGGAGGATGCCCGCCGCTCCCGCGCACGCAAGTGCCGGAGAAAGGCGGGCGGCGGCGGGGAAGCGCCCCGTTGCGCCTCAGCGCCGCCAGGCGCTGAGGGGCAACAGGGCGGCGGGGCAGCCACACACCGCCGCCGCCCGCAGCGCCGCAGGCGCTGCGGAGTGACGGCGCGGCACAGCCCGGCCCGCCACAGGCTATCCTACCCCCACTCACCGGCCCTCCCAGACGACAAACCGCACAGATGCGGTTCGCCCGGTGAGACGGGTGAGAACGCGCTCCACAACGGGCCGGAGCCGACTCTCCAGCCAGTCCCGCGCGTAGGTGTTGGCAACGCCAATTACAAAGACGCTGTCCTCACAGGCGACCAGGTGAGAATTCCGCAGCCAGGTCTCAAAGGTCGCGCGCGTCAGTTCCAGTTGAAGTTCGCGCAGGGCCGCTTGCCAGATCGGGTCAGCCGCCGGGTCCGCAGCCCCCGCCGGGTCCGCGATCTCCGCCGGGCCCGCATCCTCTGCCGCCGGGCCAGCAGTCGCAGCCCAGCGGGAATGGTGAATAGCATGCCTGGCACGTCTTCCTGCATCCCAGACCCCTCGCCGGAGTCGGCTCACGGCTATGCTCATCACCTCACCGTCCCCGCGACGGGCGCCTGACTGGATAAACTGGATCGTTTCAAGCAGGATCCGCAGTGCATCCTCTGGAGCAATTCCGGCCGCGTTCATTTTCTCCGCTATCTGGCGCGCCGCTTCGGGGAAGACCCCGTTTTCCTCGAGCACCCGCCGGATTTCCTGGGCGCTGCTGTTTTTTTCTTCTGCGCGCTTTTCTTCTTCTTCTTCTTCTTCTATTATTATTTCTTCGTGGGTCAAATTTGACCCGATTGATGGGTCAAATTTGACCCGATTGTCACCCAATTGGGTCAAATTTGACCCGATTGTCGCCTGTGTCGCCTGCTGAAGCCCCTCGGCGTATCTTGAATGCGGGTCAAGGATGTATGTAACGGAAACTCCGCCGAAGTGTTCCTTCCGCCGCTCAATTAGCCCGACTTCCGACAACTCCTCTAGTCGCCGCCTGATCGTTGCCACAGAGACCCCAAGGTCCCGTGCTAGCGTTTCTCGCGACGGCCAGGCGCAGGCCTTTCCCTGCGCATACCGGTGCAGTAATAGATACAGCCTGTATGCACCGTCTGAGATCCGCCTATCCAGCGTAATCAGGTGGTAGACGGTTGTCCATCCACCTGCGTCCAGCCACCTTTCGTATCGTATTTCGAACTTGGCTGCCTCGTCCATTCTCCCTCCCGAATTTTGTATATAAGAGTAAAAAACCGTTTAAAAGGCCGCTGTTTTTTAGTCATAATCGCAGGACGATGCAGAATACGTCCTGCCGAAAAAATAGGGCTCTACGGGCATTTGGGAAGGTCAAGCGGTACCGTATACCGTACCGTTTTACGGTACCGTTTACCGTACCGTTTACGGTACGGTTTACGGTACGGTAAAAGCGTACCGTTCAGCGGCGCACCTTCGCGCCACTCTCGCCCTCATCCGCAAAGCCCGCGAGCACGGCGCGCATGTCGATGACGTATGCGTACCGGGGCGATCGAGATGCTATCTTCAGGTTGTGGAACGACACATGGTCTGCCTGGTATCGCCGCACGCCATCGGCGAGTAACAAGATCACCACGCTGCTGGGAGACAACCCCTCCTGCATGGCGATCTTTTCCACTTCCCTTTTGAGCGCAGCGGGAATTTCGTATATCGTTCGCTGGCGGGCAGCGTCCCGCCGCGCCTTCACTTGTTCGCTCTTGGGAAGCTGGCGGATTCTCTGCTTCCGCGCCGCTTCTCCCAATACCGCAGTGATGGCCGGATCAAGATCGTCGAGTGGATTCCGCCGTCCCATCTAACCCTCCAGGATTTTCTTGACGACCTCTGCAACCTGCAGGTACCCTCCCACAGGGTTTCCATTCACATACACACCAACTACGCTCCTGGATGTGGGAGCGTACTCCCATATGGTCTTCCCCAGCGCGGGACACTCACGCAGCCGAGTGTCCGTCGGTATTGGCGGCAAAACAGTCTTGCCGAATTTCTGAACCAGTATGCGTAGTTGGACAACTGTCTCGTTTGTTTGCCTGTCCAGGAACGTTGGGACAATGCCCAACAGCGCCGCTCCCTTGCCGCCGGACCGCTGGCGGATTGCGGAGAGCGAACTAGCTACCTCCGCCACTCCATCCACCGCCAGGTAGTCCAGCCTGGTGGGCACAAGTAGGTAATCGGCCGCCAGCAGCGCTGCTACGTGTAGCACATCCACTGACGGCGCGCAATCAATGAAAACCACGTCGTATTTTGTCTTCACTTCCGAGAGCACCGCGTTCAGTATCTGCTCCCGGAAATCCATCCCCGCGAGTACACGCTTCGCGATTTCGGTCGACTTATCGCTTGGCAGTATATCCAGCCGCTCGCGGGCAGGCACGATAAGCAACCGGCCCGTGCCAGAGAAGAACTGCACGGCCTGGTAGATCCCCGGCTGCTTTTCCAGCCCAAGGGCTGCCGCAACGTGGCCCTGGACGTCGGTGTCTACCAGCAGCACCTTATACCCGTCCAGCGCCAGCCGGTGCCCTAGGGT
This sequence comes from Anaerolineae bacterium, assembly GCA_036172315.1. Taxonomy (GTDB): domain Bacteria; phylum Chloroflexota; class Anaerolineae; order B4-G1; family DUEL01; genus SpSt-77. The sequence continues at coordinate 24,697 of JASFBC010000059.1, forward strand.
AACAGCCGTGGTGGTTTTACCCACGCCGCCCTTCTGGTTCGCTACCGCGATGGCTACCATTTCTACCTCGATGCAGATTGAGATTGAATGTGCAGATTGACCACCGTCCGTTCCTGCCCGCCGATCACCACCTCGGAGAATGAGGGAATGCAAACGATGTCAATTCCTTCCGGCATCAGATAACTGCGGGCGATGGCAACCGCTTTCACGGCCTGGTTGACTGCGCCGGCCCCGATGGCCCGCACATCCACCTTTCCCCGTTCCCGAATGACACCGGCGATGGCCCCCGCTACGGCGGTGGAGCGGGAATCGGCAGCAACTTTAATCATTTCCATGGCAACCTCCTTCCGACCCGATCGTAGAGTAGAACATCAGGATGGCCGTCAGCGCTCCCGCCAGCCCGACAGCAATCCACAGCTGAATCCGGAAGAAATCGGCCGTGGGGGGCGGCGATGCGGGCGCGGCCAGCGCCAGGGCGCTGGCCGCCGTAGCGATGATGGCTATCCACAGCCCGGTGGGGTCGCCGTCCAGCAGCGCCAGTATGGCTGCCGGGATCAGCCCGATGCCGGGCACCAGCGAGGCCCCCATCAGCGCCAGGCGCCCGGCCGGGCGCAGCAGACGCAGATGGGGGTGGAAAGGAGATAACAGCAAGATATAGAGCGCGATCCCCAGCGTCAGGGCGCTGGGGACCAAGATCTGCTCAAAAATGAAATTGAAATCCATCTGTACTACCTCCACGTCTCGGCCGTAGCACCGTCCGCTTTAAGCAGTATGCCCTTGACCTCATCTCTGCGCCACTCCCGCCATCCGTCCACGCGCTCCGCTCGCGGGAGCAACCAGCGTTTCCGCCACCAGGCAACAAGCTCTGAGAAAGGCAGGTCGCGATAGACCGGTTCAGTATCACGGCCTTCCATATACGCTTCCAGATTGTCCACCAGGCGAAACAGGAACACTTCCCGCTTCACGCCGTGATGAAGCAGCTCGGCCGGAAGACCTAACCGATCTAGCGCCCGTACCATAGTTTGCCATTTCGGGCGTGGTCCGGTGCCGAAGCCGCCTCGTGTTGAAATTCCCTGGCTTTCTAGAAATTTGCGGAACAACGGGTAAAGTTCCATCAAGTGAAACGTGCCATAGCCTTCCGTATAACCGATGGACTCCGCTATAAGTATTCCGTTAAAACGCAGGCGGTTGTACA
>JASFBC010000060.1:0-1466 GCA_036172315.1 Anaerolineae bacterium
CCCCACTGGAATTGGTCGGTTGTAAGCGCATAGGTTACCCCCATAACAATCCCTCCGATGACTGCCCCGATACCCATTGAGGCCAGAATCGCGATATGTCCATCAGGATCACTGTACCGCAGCGGGTTGTTGTAAACGTACGCATACCGGTTCAGCGCCTGGGGGTTGCCCGGCTCCGGCACCACCGTATCCGCGCTCACGAACCGCCCCAGCAGCGGGTCGTAGTAGCGGGCGCGGTAGTCGTAGAGGGAAAGGGCCCCATCCCAGCGCTGGCCGGTGTAGCGGCGATTGGTCGGGATGTTCCCCCATTCGTAGCGTGTGGCGCCATACGGGGTGTAGCGCAGTTCGCCCACCCGGTTGCCGCTGGCATCGGTGGTTAAGGTGGCACTCCCCAGGTGGTCGGCGTGCAGGAAGAAGAGGGTGCCCACTTGCCGCATCGCTATCCGCTGGCTACCGGCATAGTAGTACTTGGTGACCGCCGCGCCTCGCTCGTAGTAGTCCCCAAGGGTGACCGTCGCCCCCTCCGGGCCGAAGCGCAGCACACGGTGGCCGTCGCCGTCATAGACGAACCGCACCACCTGCCCGGTGACGGTATTGGTGACCACCGCCAGCCGGTTCTCGGCGTCCCATTCTCGGTGGTAGGTGACCCCACCCTCCACCCGCAGGACCATATTCCCGTTGGGGTCGTAGGTGAACTGCGCACCGTTGGAGAGAGCGGTGAGAGCGTGGACGTGGGCCGGGGCACCGCACGTGCAACTCTCCCGGCTTCGCCTCTCACGTAGCCGATGAGATCGCAGGTATAGATTTCATCATGGGCTCCTGATCACCCTTGCCGCCCTGTGCGGGAGAGAGTGTCGGAAGCAGGTTTAAGGAGAGACCTCGTCTTGAGAAAGCCAGACCGGTAGTTTTGCTGAGTCGATAGCTATCGCGAGTTCACATTCATCACACCAAGCCTGAACACCTACGAGCTTTCTGTCCCCTCGTGAATAGACATCAAAGTGAACATGGAGTTTGCCACCGCACACGGGACAGTCGTGTATTTCACCAGGATCAGTGGTGCTTCCCATAAGTTCCGCGATTAGCATCTTTAGCGCTTCATAGTTTCGCTCTTTATCTAGGGTCATTTTAGCCCCCGCAGTCTCGCAAATCTTTGTGCAACGTTCTCTACATAAGGATGATGCAGGCCCGTTGGCACTCCTCGAGCCCAGAGTCTGTGGTGCATTTCCTCATGGACGATCGTGATAATCGTTTCTGTGCGTCCTTCCTTCACCGCAAGCGGTCCTATACGAGTGTAGGTATTCCGAGCTGCCTCACCATATTGGTTTAGAGGCATAGTGGGATCATACTGCGGATACTGAGATAATCGCACGTTCTTCATCTCTGTGCGGACGATGTCGTCAATTAGGGATTGTGCCTCTTGCGCCGCTGCATCCCGGGCCGCTTTGGCCACCGCTAGCCGTGACACC
>JASFBC010000061.1:0-51425 GCA_036172315.1 Anaerolineae bacterium
CGTGAAGCGTGAAGCGTGAAACGTGAAATGTGAAGCGTGAAACGTGAAACGTGAAACGTGAAATGTGAAGCGTGAAATGGGCCTGGCCGCAATCGTATTGACCTACAACGAGGAGCAGAACATCGTGGATTGCCTCTCTACCCTGGCCTGGGCGGATCGGCGGGTGGTGCTGGACTCCTTCAGCACCGACCGGACGGTCGCTCTGGCCCAGGAAATGGGCGCGGAGGTCTTCCAGCACCCCTTTGAGAACTACGCCCGCCAGCGGAACGTTGCCCTGGAGCGGGTGGAGGCCGACTGGATTTTCTTCGTGGACGCCGATGAGCGGGTGACCCCGGAACTGGCGGCAGAGGTACAGGCAGTCGTGACGGGTGAGAGGCCGGAGGTGGGTTGGTGGGTGCCCCGTCACAACTACATCTTCGGGCGGCTGACCCGGGGGGCCGGCTGGTATCCTGATTACCAGATGCGGCTGGTCCGGCGCGGCTGTGCCCGCTGGGAGCGTGCTGTCCATGAGATCGCCATCGTGGACGGCCCCGTGGGCTATCTGCAGAACCCCCTCATCCATTACAATTACGATGACCTGGCCGATTTTATCGCCCGCCAGAGACGGTACACCGACTACGATGCGGCCGTCCTCTTCCACGAGGGCGTTCGTCCCCACTTTTACACGCCCTACTCCCAGGCCGTGCGCCACTTCTGGTGGCGCTTCGTCACCCTGAAGGGCTTCCAGGACGGCTGGCACGGCCTGCGCCTGAGCCTGCTGATGGCGTATTATGAGGCAGTAAAATATCGCAAACTGAGCCGATTCAGGCGGAAAGGGGTAACAAATCCAGAAACATTTTGAAATTTCCCCCCAATGTGGTAAAATAGTTCCCGCTCAATGGCACTTTCTATCGTAAATCTAACACTTTTCTTTCGCAAAACCAACATAAACCGGGTACGAATAATCTGCAATTGTAACTACCTGCCAGGCGGCGTTTAATCCTCATCCCTCCCTCCGGCAGCGAAGCCGCCGGAGGGGGGAAGGGTAGGGTAGTTACCTGCAATCTGCTTATCCTGTCGGAGTAGTCAGAAATGGCCGTGAAAAACAGAACCGGTGCTTCGGACTGGTTGCAGACCCGGACGGAGGTCTGGAGGGCTGTGGGGTGGACATCCCCGCGTCCGGCGCGCCCCTGGCAGCCCCCCACCGATGTCTACGAGAACGAGAACGGCGTCGTGGTCCGGCTGGAAATCGCCGGGATGCGCGCTGAGGATTTCTCCATCACTCTGGACGAACGACGCCTGGTCATTGAGGGAGTGCGCCAGGACCCGGAGCCCAAACAGACCTACTATCAGATGGAAATTGGCTACGGCGGATTCCATGTGGAAGTATATCTGCCCTGGATCGTGGACCCAGACTGCGTGGAGGCCACCTACGAAAACGGCTTTCTTCGGGTGTTTGTTCCCCGGCCCCCTGCCTGTCGGGTCCGTACGGTGATACTGGGAAGTCGGGAGGAGTCAAGATAACAATGGGACCTCTGGAAGACATCTTCCGTTCATTCAGCATCCCTGCCATTCCCCGGCCAGGCCGGGAGGAATCGGGCGGCTTCGGCCGACCCGACGCGCCGTCCATCCCAGAGGAGGTCGCTATCCTCCCTCTGCGCGGTTTGGTGGTCTATCCGATGACGGCCGTCCCGATCCGCGTCGGTCAGCCTCGCTCCATCCGGCTGGTGGATGACGCCGTGGTCAGCAAGCGGGTCATTGGCCTGGTTGCCGCGAAGGACCCCGAACTGCCCGAACCTGGCCCCAACGATGTCTACCGGATCGGCACGGTCGCGATTGTCCACCGCCTCTTCAAGGCCCCGGATGAGACGATCACCCTCATCATGCAGGGCCTGCGGCGCATCCGGATAGAGGAATTCATCGCCACCGAACCGTATCTTATCGCCCGGGTGCGGGAGATTCCCGAACTGATGGAAGAAGGGATAGAAGTTGAGGCGTTCCAGCGGACGATTGTGGATACCTTCCGTCGGTTGGCGGAACTCCTGCCCGCCGTGCCGGAAGAACTGGTATTGATGGCCATCAACGCCGAAAATCCCCTCCAACTGGCCTATGCCATCGCCACTCACATCCGCATGAACCTGGAGGACGCCCAGCGGCTACTGGAACTGGATTCCACCCGCGAGAAACTCCACTTCCTGCTGGCCCTGTTGACCAAAGAACTGGAAGTCGTGGAACTGGGGCGCAAGATTCAGAGCGAGGCCCAGTCCGAAGTGGAGAAAGCCCAGCGGGAGTACTTCCTGCGGGAGCAACTGAAGGCTATCCAGCGGGAACTGGGCGAGGCCAGCGAACAGCAGATGGAGGTGGAGGAGTTCCGCCGCAAGATAGAAGCGGCCGGCATGCCCGAGGAGGCGGAGAAGGAAGCCCGGCGGGAACTGGAGCGGCTCAGCAAACTCCCCACCGCCGCTGCCGAATACGGCGTTATCCGTACCTACCTGGACTGGCTCACCAGCCTCCCCTGGAACGTGGAGACGGAGGACAACCTGGATATCGCGCACGCCTGTCAGGTGCTGGACGAGGACCACTACGGTTTGGAGGAGATCAAAGAGCGCATCCTGGAATACCTGGCCGTCCGAAAACTGAAGGAGGAACGCAAAAAAGCAGGCCTGGAGGAGGAAGAGCCGACCGACCAGATTCGCAAGGAGCGGGAGGGTGTCATCCTCTGCTTCGTCGGGCCACCGGGGACAGGCAAGACCAGCCTGGGACAGTCCATTGCTCGCGCGCTAGGGCGCAAATTCGTCCGCCAGTCCCTGGGCGGCATGCGGGACGAGGCCGAGATTCGGGGACATCGTCGTACCTACATCGGCGCGCTCCCTGGCCGCATCATCCAGGCCCTGCGGCGGGTCGGTACTAAAAACCCCATCTTCATGCTGGATGAGGTAGACAAAATCGGGATGGACTTCCGGGGCGACCCGGCGGCCGCCCTGCTGGAGGTGCTGGACCCCGAGCAGAACCGGGAGTTCCGGGATCACTACTTGGATGTGCCCTTTGACCTCTCCAAAGTGATGTTCATCGCCACCGCCAACCTGCTGGACCCCATCCCGGCGCCGCTGCGGGATCGGATGGAGATTCTGGAACTCTCCGGCTACACCGAGATGGAGAAGGTCCGCATCGCGCAGGGGTATCTCATCCCCCGTCAGCGACGGGAGAACGGCCTGAAACAGGATGAGATTACTTTCACCGACGGGGCCATCCTGCGCATCATCCGGGAGTACACCCGTGAGGCCGGGGTCCGCAACCTGGAACGTCAGCTCGGCCGCATCTGCCGGAAGGTCGCCACCGCTATTGCCGAGGGGAACGGGCGCACACTCGTGCGGATTACCGCGCGCAGCGTTCCCAAGTACCTGGGCCGGCCCCGTTTCTTCCCCGAGACCAAACTGCGCACGGAGATCCCCGGCGTGGCCACCGGCCTAGGATGGACCCCCACCGGCGGCGACGTGATGTTCTTTGAGGCCACCCGGATGCCCGGCAAAAAGGGCTTCCAGATTACCGGCCAGTTGGGCGAAGTGATGAAAGAGTCAGCCCACGCCGCCCTCAGTTACGTGCGCGCCAACGCCCAAAATCTGGGCATCCCGGAGCACTTCTTTGACGAGATGGACATCCATCTCCACGTCCCGGCCGGCGCCATTCCTAAAGACGGACCCTCCGCAGGCGTCACCATAGCCACGGCGCTTGTCTCCTTGCTCACCGGTCGTAAGGTCCGCTCTGATGTGGGGATGACGGGTGAAATCACCCTCCGGGGGCAGGTCCTCCCGGTCGGCGGAATCAAAGAAAAGGTACTGGCGGCCCACCGCGCCGGCCTTAAAACCGTCATCCTGCCCAAACAGAACGAGCAGGACCTGGAGGACGTTCCCAACGAGGTCCGCAAGGCCCTCCGGTTCGTTCTGGTCAGCCGGGTGGACGAAGTCTTTGAGGCGGCTTTGGAACCCGACCGTCACCCAGCCCCGGAGTCGGAAACATCCGAACCGTCCGACGCGCCCGAGGAGGAGTCGGAATGAGGAAAATCGTTATTGTGGACGATGATCCCCAAATGAGCCGCCTGATGCGCACCCTGTTTGAACTGGAAGGCTTTGAGGTTTTCACTGCCCAGCGCTATCAGGACATCCTGCCTGTCATCCAGCAGGCCCAGCCGGACGCCGTTCTGATGGATGTGCGCGTTCAGGGGCGGGAAACCCTGGATGTGGTCCGCCAGATGCGCCGGGAGCCAGACCTGACCAAAATTCCGGTGGTGATGACCTCCGGGATGGATTATCAGAGACAGTGCCTGGAGGCGGGAGCCAACTGCTTCCTGCTGAAGCCTTTTATCCCGGACGAGATGGTCAGGATGGTCGGCACCCTGCTGGGGACGGCCAGGTGATTGAAAGCAGTCCTATGGCCCGAAAACGGAAACCCAAAAGCCAGGCCCAGTGGCGGCGAGTGGACCTGCATCTCCATACCCCTGCCTCCGCGGACTACCAGGAACCGGGCGTCTCTTTCCTGGACATCCTTCGGCAGGCGGAGAGCAAGGGGCTGGACATCATTGCTTTCACCGACCACAACACCGTGGCCGGCTATTGGCGGATGCAGGAGGAAATTCACCACCTGGAGTTGCTGGAGCGGCTGGGCCGCCTGCGGAAAGAAGAGAAAGAGCAACTGGGCGAATATCGCCGCCTGCTTTCCAGAATTCTGGTCCTGCCTGGCTTTGAATTCACCGCCACTTTTGGCTTTCATATTCTGGGCATCTTCAGCCCGGAGACCGACCTGCGGGAACTGGAGTTTCTCTTGCGCCGCCTGAACATTCCCCTGGACAAACTGGACCAGGGGAGTGCGGAAGTCGGTGCAACGACGGACGTCCTGACCGCGTACCGGGCCATCGCCGAGGCCGGAGGGATTGTCATCGCTGCCCATGCCAATTCGGCCAACGGAGTCGCCATGCGCGGCTTTGACTTCGGTGGACAGACCCGCATCGCCTACACCCAGGACCCCCACCTTCATGCGCTGGAGGTGACCGACCTGGAAAAGAAAGGGCCCCGGACGACGGCTCGCTTTTTTGATGGCTCCAAGCCGGAGTACCCGCGCCGCATGCGCTGCATCCAGGGCTCCGATGCCCATCGGCTGGCCCGGGACCCCAACGACCCGCGCAACCTGGGCATCGGCGACCGGATCACGGAGGTCCTGCTCCCCCAGGTCAGTTTTCAGGCCCTGCGGGAGGTCTTTCTGGGAAGTGACTTTGCCCTTACTCGCCCCTTCCGCCCGGCGGCGAAGGCTCCTTTTGACTACATCCAGGCGGCCCGGGAGGAAGGCCCGACCATTGTTCAGGACTTCCACGAACGATATAGCCAGCGCGGTGGGTATCTGGATGCTGTTCTCTGGGACATCTGCGCGTTCGCCAACACCAACGGGGGCACCCTTTACATTGGCGTGAGCGCTGACCCGAAACAGCCCCCGGTGGGTGTGGGCAACCCGCGCCAGGCCATAGAGGCTATCCGGGCTGAAGTGGCCCGCCGCATCACCCCGCCGCTGGAGGTCACCGCCGATGTCCAGGAGACTCAGGGCAAGAAGGTAGTGCGGCTGCTGGTGCCCCGTGGGACTGACCCGCCATACGCCATAGACGACAACCAAATCTATATCCGCAGCGAGTCGGAGACCGGGCTGGCCGTGCGGGATGAGATCGTCAGTCTGGTCCGGCGGGCTCTGACGGCGGAGGCTGTGCCGGAGAAGAGGCCCCAACCCGAACGGGCAGAACTTCTCCGCGCCGGGATAGAGCCGCCCCGCACCGGCGTGGAAATTATCGCCACCGAGGAGCGGCAGGGCATCCGCTACCACACCATGCGTGACCTGCGCAACGGCAATGTAGTTACCAACGTCACCCGCCAATCGGCCCGACGGCTCTGGCACTACGCCATCACTCAGGCGGAGGACCACCCCGTAGACCCGGACCAACTTCGCTGGGAGGGAAACATCGCCCTGATCCGCAAGCGAGAACGGGGCGGTCAGGTGCGTTACGACCTGGCCCAGCGGGAGGACGGTCGGGTGCGGGTCTACTACGGCGTCACCGAAGACGGCATTCACGGTCCCTGGGCCCGCCTGGTGGGACTGGAGACGGAGTAAGGGGTTGGTCGCCCCCGTTGGCTGGTTGTTGCTATGAAGACCCCATCGGCTATCACCCCGAAACCAGGCGAAGAGTCATAATCCCTCTCCACAAAAGAGACCTGCCGGAAGGGACGTTATTAGAGATTCTGAAGTAGGCCGGCATCAATAGAGAGGAAATCAGCGAGTTGCTGGAACAAAGGGGGAGGTGAAAAGGGGATGGCCGCCATCCTCCAGGCCCCAACCTGAAATCTATCCAAAAGGAGGTGAGAGATGGTGCAACCCCTCGGGGTGCATTACTTGCTGGAATTGCGGGGTTGTGACCCCACAGTAATTAATGACCTCCCCGAGGTCAGACGGATTCTGATAGAAGCGGCAAAACAGGCGAAGGCCACCGTTTTAGACGCTCGCTTCCACCCGTTCTCCCCTCAGGGGGTCAGCGGTGTGGTAGTGGTGGGAGAATCCCATCTCTCCATCCACACCTGGCCCGAATATGGGTACGCCTCTGCGGACATTTACACCTGCGGCCACACCGATCCATTGCGGGCCGCCTTGTATATCACAGAAGCCCTGCAGGCCAAAAGCGTATTCTGTGTGATCGTAGGTAGAGGAGAACATCCCGCTATGGACGAATCCGAATCGGAACCTCCGAGTCCTTTCCTTCCGGCCCGCTGGGGGCTCCAGCCCCCTACGGACTGGCTCTTCGTGGATTACGTCAATCCCAGCGCGGCGACTTTGCTGCGGGTGAAGTCCATCCTCCATTCCTCCCGCTCTGCCTACCAGCAGATAGAGGTCCTGGAAACGGAGGCTTTCGGTCGCTGCCTCATCTTGGACGGCCGCATCCAGTCGGCAGAGGTGGATGAGTTCATCTACCACGAGGCGCTGGTCCATCCGGCGATGGTCACTCACCCAGACCCGCGAGAGGTGCTGATCCTCGGCGGCGGGGAAGGGGCCACCCTCCGCGAAGTCCTGCGCCACCGGAGCGTGGAGCGGGCGGTGATGGTGGATATTGACCCTCAGGTGATAAAGATCAGCCGTCGCTACCTCCCGGAGTGGAGCGACGGTGCATTTGATGACCCCCGGGCTGAAATCCGGATAGAGGACGCGGTCCGCTACCTCCAGGAGACACGGGACCGGTTTGATATTATCATTTCCGATCTGACGGAGCCGGAACCGGGTGCCCTCTCCGAACCACTGCTCAGTCGGGAGATGTTTCAGGCCCTGCATCGGTGTCTTAAACCCGGGGGGATTCTGGTGAATCAGTCGGGGAGCACCGGCGCTTTCATCCGCCTGTTTGCCCGCATTTACCGGATGATGAGCACCGTCTTTGGACGACTGGCCCCCTGTTCTATCCAGATCGCCTCATTTGCGGAGCCATGGGGATTCATTGTGGCTTCGGATGTCTGTGACCCGCGCGATCTGACACCGGAAGAGGTGGAGGCCCGCCTCTCTCAACGGTGCGCGCGGGAGAAACTCCGCTACTACGATGGCCGCATTCACCAGGCCCTGTTCACTCTGCCCCGCTACTTCTGGGAAGCGCTGAAAACCGGACAGGAGGAAGGGTAAGCGGAGCAGTGATCGTAGTCAGCCCCGAAGCGAGGCGGAGTGGCGTCGCGAAGGGGAGCGGTGTCGTTTGTAGTGAACCCAGGAGCGAAGCGGAGTGGCGTCAGAACGGCACTTCGCTCCGTTCGTGCTTCACTACGAACAGAGCCCCGTAACAAAGGGGTGTGGCGCCCCAACTTGACATCTTTTCCATTTCGGCTATAGTTAAAGAGATCGTCTCGCCCATTTACCATCCAGATGGAAATCGCCCCTGAGATGCCAAATCGCTTCATCCGAATCAGAATCGGCTTCCTGGTTCTACTGGGACTGATGGTGTTCCTTTCCCGGCCGGTTCTTGCTGACCCCTCGTCGCCCCCTGAGCCAGTCCGGGTATCTGTGCTCTCCCCCTACTGGCATCCGGCCGTCACCCGCTGGGAGCCCATCATCCTGGAGGAAGCCAGACGGCGCGGGATGGACCCGGACCTCATCGCGGCGGTTATCTGGACTGAGTCGCTGGGACGCCCGTACCTGCACAGCCCGGCAGGAGCGGTTGGGCTGATGGGGGTAATGCCCAAAGAGGCCGGTTTCTCCTGGCGTCCCACCGCTCAGGAACTGGAGGACCCTGCTCTGAATGTCTTCTGGGGCACCCGCACCCTCGGTATCGTCATTCGGCAGGCCCGGGGGGACCTCTTTCTGGCCCTGGCGGCCTATAACGGCGGCTGGGAACAGATTCACTTCTCCGGACCGCGCCGCTACGCCGAAGATACCCTTCTCCACTACGCGCGGGCGGTGGCGGTCCGCATGGGCCTCCCTGCTGAAGGCCCCTGGGTGGCAACCCTGGCCGCTGTGGACCCCCGGGCTCGTACTGGCATGACCGTTCTAGGACCCCAGTACCCGCTGGTTCGCTATAGCGTCCGACCGGTGGTCTTCCGCCTCAAAGACGCCGGGGCAAAGGGACGCCCCACCACGCTGGTCTTTGCTCCCCGCCGCGATGGAGACCTGGACGGAGACATCGGCCTCTGGCTCTGGTGGAACGGAAGGCTCCTCTCCGAACCGATGGCGGCTTCTATTCCGGAGGTTGCCCTGAGCGCGAATCGCTGAGAGGGCCCGTAACATCTACCGCAAAGAGCATAGAGGACGCAGGATACAACCAGTCCTTCCTTGCAATCTTGCCACCTTGCCTTCTTCCAAAGGAGTCTCTTGGCCGGAGAACGGGTGCTGATTGTAGACGACAGTGACGAGGTGCGAGACATCATCGCCAGCCTCATCCTGGAGCCCGCTGGCTATCGGGTGCTGACTGCTAACAACGGCGCAGACGGTTTCCGGCTGCTGGTGGAGACCCGCCCAGACCTTCTGATCCTGGATGAGCAGATGCCGGGAATGACCGGCATTCGGGTCCTCCGGGCCATGCGGGACCAGAACATCCAGATTCCAGTGATTTTTATGACCGCGTTCGGTTCCGAGGACCTGGCCGTTCAGGCGTTCCGCCTGGGTGTGCGGGATTACGTCATCAAGCCCTTTGAGCCTCAAGAGATGTCTCGGGCGATAGAGCGGGCCCTGACGGAAATCCGCCTGCGCCGGGAGCGGGATCAACTGGTCACTCAACTGGAGGAAGCGAACCGCCGACTGCAACAGCAGGTGCAGGAACTGAACACCCTCTACTCCATCGGGCGCTCTGTCACTTCGCGGTTGGACCTGGAGGTCGTGCTGACCCGTGTTGTGGAGGCCGCCGTCTTTCTTACCCGGGCCGAAGAGGGGGTGTTGCTTCTGCTGGACCCGAAGGCCGGTGAACTGATCCTGCGGGCCGCGAAAAATGTGGACGAGAAGCAGGCGCGCGAACTCCGGGTTCCCGTGCGGGATCCCCTCGCCGGACAGGTCTTCCAGAGCGGTGAACCTCTGCTGATCACCGAAGGACAGTCCAAGGTGGTAACCGGATATATGGTCCATTCGCTCATCTACGCTCCCCTCCGGACGCCGGAACGGGGCATTTTCGGTCTCCTGGGCGTGATGAATCGGACGAAATCCCGTTCTTTCATCTCTCACGACGTTCGCCTTCTCTGCGCCCTGGCCGACTATGCCGCCATTGCGCTGGAGAACGCCCACCTTTACGAGGAGACAGAGACGGAGCGGCGTAAACTGGAGGCTGTTCTTCACGCGACCGAAGAACTGGTCATCATTTTGGACCCCGAAATGCGCATTCTCCTCTGCAACCCTGCCGCTATGGCGGTTTTACGGTTGCCTGCGGATGACGTCGTCGGGAAAAAGATTCACGAAATCATTTCCAACAACACGATATTGGACCTGTGCTGGAAAGCCAGCCGGATAAAAAAGACTTACTATGCGGAAGTCTGGATGCCTGGCGGACGCACCTACAGTGCCCAATTGACCCCGGTGGAGAGGGTGGGTTACGTCCTGATGATGCACGACATCACCCAAATCAAGGAATTGGACCGGGTCAGGGCCGAGTTCCTGGCCACCGTCTCCCATGATCTGAGGAGTCCCCTGGCCGCCATTCGGGGGTATGCAGACCTTCTGGAAAAGGTCGGCCCTCTGACCGAGCAACAGCAGGATTTTGTCGGGAAAATTCGCCGCAGCACTGCCCACATCACTGCCCTCGTCAGCGACCTTCTGGAACTGGGCCGCATTGAGGCCAGCCCGGAACTGGAGATGGAACCGTTCCACCTGGAAAGCATCATAGATGCCGTGGTGGATGGCTATCGTCAGATTGCGGCGGAGAAAAATCTGACCCTGAAGTGGGATTTTAATCCCCTCCCGTTAATCCGGGGAAATCCCCCTCGCTTGCGTCGGGTTATGGAAAATCTTCTCAGCAACGCGGTCAAATACAACCGGGAAGGGGGGTGGATTGTCGTCAGCGCGGAATACCGGGAGGGATATATTGTCGTGCGAGTCGCGGATAGCGGAATCGGTATCCCCCCTGAAGACCTCCCCCACATCTTTGACCGGTTCTACCGCGTTCAGCGCCCAGAGACGGAGGAGATTGAAGGCACCGGTCTGGGACTCTCTATCGTGAAGTCCATCGTTGAGAAACATAGCGGACGGGTCTGGGTGGAAAGCCGTCTCGGCGAGGGCACCACGTTCACCCTCGTACTCCCCACGATGGAGCAACAGGAACCTATCTCCACTTGACAATCATTATGTTCCGGCTATAATTCTGTTTGATAGAGCAACTCCGCAGGAGTTGCTCTATTATTTCAGAAAATCCATACATCCAGGAGGTTAGAATGCGCAGTTTTGCCGGTCGGGACATCCTGTCCCTGAAAGACTTTGAGCGGTGCGAGTTCTTCCGCGTTTTTGAGGTCGCCCAGAAAATGGAGCCTATCGCCCGCTCCCGCCGCAACGTGGACATGTTGAAAGAGAAGACGCTGGTCACCGCCTTCTATCAGCCGTCCACGCGCACCCGCCTGGCCCACGAGGCCGCCATGCACCGTCTGGGCGGGCACGTGGTCGGCTTCGCCGACCCCAAAATGACGCGTGCCGGCGACTTCTACCAGGAGTCCATCAAAGATACCGTCCGCATGCTGGAGTTTTACGGCGACGTGATCGTGATGCGCCACTTCCAGCAGGGCGCGCCGCACGAAGCGGCCCGATGGGCTTCCGTCCCCGTCATCAACGCCGGGGATGGCTGGGGTGAGCACCCCACCCAGATTCTGACCGACCTCTATACCGTCCTGCGCGAGAAGGGCCGCATTGATGGCCTGAAGTGGCTGGCTGTGGGCGATATGCGCATGCGCACTATGCACTCCCTAGCCTACGCCCTGACCCAGTTTGATTGCCCCATCACCTTCGTTGCCCCGCCGGAGATGAGCCTGACCGAGGAGTTCAAAGCCGAACTCCGCCAGTACAGCCTGAACTTCCGGGAGGCGGAGCATGTGGAGCAGGCCATCGGCGACGCCGACGTCATTCTGGTGGAGCCGGTTGTCCAGCCCGACTACACAAAACCCCGCGATGAGCGCGCGGGCGAGGTGGGCCTGACCCCCGCCAACTACAAAATCACCCGCGAACTGCTGGAGCGCAAGGCCAAGCCGGATGCCATCCTTCTCCACTCCCTCCCGCGTATGGACGAAATCCCCACCGATGTGGACATCACCCGCTGGTCCCGCTACTGGCAGGAAGCGTTCTACGGCGTGGTGGTCCGTATGGCCCTGCTGGCGCTGGTGTTGGGTGCGATGGAATAGGAGGTCAGCACATAGCGCAGGCCGCCAGGCCTGCTTTTGCAGGCTAACAGCCTGCGCTACAGGCTAACAGCCTGCGCTACAGGCTAACAGCCTGCGCTACAGGCTAACAGCCTGCGCTACTGTTACTATTGACTGAACAGTTACGCTCGGAGGATAAAATGCAGACGAACCTCAGAAACCGTGATCTCATCGGTGACCTGGACTTCTCCAAAGAAGAAGTGGAGACTCTCCTGGATGTGGCCTTTGACCTGAAACGCAAGCGGGCCCTGGGCGAGCCGCACCCCTATCTGCGGGACAAGGTGCTGGCGATGCTCTTTTTCTTCTCCAGCACCCGCACGCGCGGCTCTTTTGAGGCCGGTATGGCCCAGTTGGGCGGGCATGCCGCCTTCATAGAGAGCAAGACCACCCAGATTGCCCACGGCGATACCCCCAAAGAAATCGGCGAAATCTTCGGTCGCTACTTTGATGGCATCGCCATCCGGCATGTGGAGTGGGGAGTGGGCAACCGGTACATCACCGAGGTTGCCCGCTACAGCCGGGTGCCCGTCCTCAACATGCAGTGTGACATCTACCACCCCTTCCAGTGCCTGGCCGACTTGATGACTATTATAGAGAAAAAGGGCCGGGACCTGCGCGGCAAGCGGCTGGTCGTCTCCTGGGCCTATGCCGCTTCCTATCTGAAGCCCATCTCGGTGCCTCAATCTCTTATCCTGCAGATGCCCCGCTTCGGCCTGGACATCACTCTGGCCTACCCGCCGGAATTTGCGCTGATGCCGGACATCGTCGCCCAGGCGCAGGCGGAAGCGCGCCGCTACGGCACAGCCTTTGACATCATTGCCGACCCCAACGGCATGGAGGAGGCCTGCAAAGGCGCCGACATCATCTACGCCAAGTCCTGGGGCCCCCTCCTGACCACCACTGACCCGGAGGAAGGGAAGCGCATTCAGGACCAGTACCGGCACTGGATAATGGACGAGGCGAAACTCCGCCTGGCAAAGCCGGATGCCATCTATATGCATCCCCTTCCTGCCGACCGCAACATAGAGGTCACCGATGGGGTGCTGGACGGCCCGCAGTCAGTGGTCTACGACCAGGCAGAGAACCGCCTCCACGTCCAGAAGGCCGTCATGGCGCTGACGATGTAGCACGGGCCACCAGGCCTGTACCATCGGAAAGGAGTGAACATGCGAAGACTGGCTATTGTGGCAATTGGTGGAAATTCCCTCATTAAAGATAACAAGCGCGTAACCGTAGAGGATCAGTACGAGGCCGCGAAGGAGACGTGTTACTATATCGCGGATATGATTGAACAGGGCTGGGACGTGGCCATCGGGCATGGAAACGGCCCGCAGGTCGGCTTTATCCTCCGCCGCTCCGAGATCGCCCATCAGGTCGCCGGGATGCACGAGGTGCCGCTGGATGTCTGCGGAGCGGATACCCAGGGGGCCATCGGCTATGCCCTCCAGCAAAACCTGCAGAACGAATTCCGGCGGCGGGGCATCCCCAAGCAGGCTGCCACGGTGGTCACCCAGGTGGTGGTGGACCGGAACGACCCGTCCTTCCAGAATCCCACCAAACCCATCGGCGGCTTTATGACCGAAGAGGAAGCCCGACGGCGGGCACGGGAGGAGGGTTGGACAGTGGTGGAGGACGCCGGTCGGGGATGGCGGCGGGTCGTCCCCTCCCCCCTTCCCCAGCGCATTGTGGAACTGGACGCGGTGCGGCGGCTGCTGGACGCGGGTATCGTCACCATCACGGTGGGCGGGGGCGGCATCCCCGTCATTGAGGACGAGCATGGTAACCTGAAAGGCATTGCCGCCGTCATTGATAAGGACTACGCCGCTTCTCTCCTGGCCCGCTCCATCGGCGCCGACCTGTTCCTTATCTCCACCGCTGTGGAGAAGGTCTACCTGAACTTCAACAAGCCCGACCAGCGGCCGATAGATGTGATGACCCTCTCTGAGGCAAAGCGGTACATGGCCGAGGGCCACTTTGCCAAAGGGAGCATGCTCCCCAAGATTCAAGCCATCATCTGGTTCCTGGAGGCGGGGGGCAAAGAGGCCATCATCACCAACCCGGAGAACATCGCCCGGGCGCTCCGGGGCGAAACCGGCACCCGCGTCATCCCTGACTGAATCTCCGAGTACGTGCCAGGTACTGCCAAAAGTGCCTGGCACGTATTGTTGACAGGACCGGGAGGGTGTGGTACAATATCAGTGCGGCAGGGAGCACTCCCTCCGCGTGTCCGGAGGGATGGCCGAGTGGACGATGGCGGCGGTCTTGAAAACCGCTGTGGCCGTAAGGTCACCGGGGGTTCAAATCCCTCTCCCTCCGCTGAACGTATGGGGAGGTGCCGGAGAGGTCGATCGGGGCCGCCTGCTAAGCGGTTGTGGGGGTAAAACTCCACCCAGGGTTCGAATCCCTGCCTCCCCGCCTGGGCCCCCGTAGCTCAAATGGACAGAGCATTTGGTTGCGGACCAAAAGGTTGCAGGTTCAAGTCCTGCCGGGGGTACTGGGGCCTTTGGCCCTTATGGGGATGAACGGTCTCGACGGGGAAGGCCGGTCAGGGACGGCGAGCCGGGGCGCTCTGACCCCGTGAACAACGGAGCAAACTTCAGAATGCCAACACTTGGGCTGCAATTCCCGTCGCCGCATAAGCGGTGGGGGAAAACCGGGTCGCCACGATGAGCGGCCCCGTCCGCCTCAGCCCCTCACCGGCGGGTTGAGGGCCGGGCGTGACAAAGTCGGTGTGCGGCGGCCCGACGCCGATACGGTCGCCTAAGTCGCATCGGCTGGGTCCGGCACCGCGCGGTCGGCCGCAACGGGCCGGGCGAGAACCAAGAGCCGACTACGCTCGTAGATGTCTCTGGCTCAATTCTCCGGACGCGGGTTCAAATCCCGCCATCTCCACTCCAGAAGTGCCGGGCACAGAGAGTGCCCGGCTCAATGGTAGCGGAACTCCGCAGGAGTTGCGCTCCAGGGGCGGGCGGCGCCCCCGAAGAGGGCGCTGCCCGCCTGTTGCATTATGCGGGATGAACCTTGCGCTACATCGTGTTGATTACCGGCCCCAGGGGGGTGGGAAAGACCACCCTTTGTCTCCGCACCGTCACCCTGGCCAGGAGCGCGGGTTACTCCTGCGCCGGCTTGCTGACGCTGCGGGAGGATGACGACCGGCGGATTGGGGTGGACGTCCGGACCGGCGACCGCCGTCCACTGACGGCCTCCGGACCGACCGGCGTGCCCGTGGGCCGGTATCTCTTTGATCCCGACACCCTGGCCTGGGGGGTGAAAATCCTGGCCCGCAGTACCCCCTGCGACCTGCTGGTGCTGGACGAACTGGGGCCGCTGGAAATGGCCGGAGGGGGATGGGCCGTGGGGATGGACGTCCTGCGGGAGGGGCGTTTCCTTCTGGCTCTTGTGGTTGTCCGCCCTGAACTGGTCACCGAAGCCCTGGGACGATTCCCCGATGCGTGGGTGGTGGAGGTCACCCCGGAGAATCGGGATGACCTCCCCACCTGGCTGGTGGGCCTTCTGCTGCCCCGCCGCTCTGCGCCGGGATGACTGTTACATCTGCTCCAGTTTCCGCCGCAGTTCCTCCGGCGTCGCGGCAATGAGGGGGACGTAACGGGTGCCCGGATAGTACTGGCGGAAGAAGGCCTCCAGGTCACCCGGCCATTGGCCTGGATTGATCGCGATGACGGTTTTGCTCAGGAGAGCCCCGATACCCGCATCGTCGGCGCTGCCGCCGATAGTCCAGCGGCGCCGCTCCCAGGCTCCACTCTCCAGGATGGCTCGCACCCATTCCGCGCCGGCATCGGGCGGCAACAGGACGTAGGTCCGGTCGTACTGCTCCCGGGGCAGGCCCCACACCTTGGGGCGAACGATGAGGGACATCTGGGCCAGCGGGGCGGCCATTCCCTCCGCCAGCAGAGCGACCGAATGCTCCCCGGCCCGTTGAGGGATAAAGTCCCAGACGTAGGGCGGGCTGACGTTTGTTCCTCCAGGCGTCACCGCGAGGAGCGCGCCATCAGGCCCGGCGACCCGTAGCATCGCGCCAGCCAGCGGCCGATCGGATTGGGCCGTCACCCGGACCGTCTGCCCAACCTCCGGAGAGGCCGGTTCCGCCGTCAACTGCACCTGGGGCATCGGGCTGACGGCCTCCAGCATCACGTCGTCCCAGTAGGCATCGTTGTGTTTGAAGGGCCAGAGAGTGCGAGAGCGCAGGAAAACGGTTACCCTGCCCGACTGGGCTACAACCTCCACCGGTGGAACCTGGCGGTAGGCGTTGTAGATATGCGCACCCTTTCCCCAGACCACTGTCGGTGCGTATGGGTTTGTCCCGCCTGTAGGGTCAATCCCCACCCGGAAGGTGAAGTTCCGGTCGGCGTCGTCAAGGCCGGGGGTGCCCTCCTCAGCGGAGAAATGGTTATAGCCTACGTGGCTCCCCTCGCTCCAGCGGGGGTCGCTTTCGTGGGGAGAGCCCCAGGCATTGCTCCAGGCGTGGGCCCAGGCGGTGAGGCGCAGTCGGGTGCCGGGGGCGACCGTCACCTGCTGGAAGAGGCCAGCATCGTGGATGCGGGAAAAGGTGAAGACCAGACAGCCCCAGTTTCCGCTATGGACCCGGTTCGGGTCGGGTACCAGAGTGCAGGGCCGAACCTCCGGTGCTGACCAGCCGATCCCGTTCTGGGGGTCGTGCTCTACCGGGAGGCCGTGGAGATACCAGGCCGTCCAGCCCTCGGGGCAGGCGATCTCTCCCGCTTCCCGTTCGTAGGGTGTGCCCCCCACCGGATAGACGACACACCGGTGGTGGTTGCCCTCCCACCCGCGCTCAAAGTCGCCGTTGTGTAAGAGATTGGGTGCCATTGTATCCCCCTGTAGATGAAGATTGCCTATTTCCGCCGCCGGAAAAGGTCCAGCCACTCCCGAATCTCCTCCTCGGACATCTGCGGAGCCCGGTCTTCCTGGGGAATCCGAGGCGGACTCCGCATAGCGGCAGCGAACTCCTCCGAGGAGACCACCCGCGCGCCGACCTGCCGGGCCATGCGCTGGATTTCGCGGTCGGAAGACACCACGATCCAGCCGGCTGGGTCGCGAGCCTTCCGCAGGCGCTCCCGGATGACGTCATCGGCGCGGCGGCCCGGCGGGGCAAAAACGACCTCCACCTCGGGCGTGCTCAGCGCTCTGGAGCGCCCCCCGACAACGCCCGCATCAAAAATCACTGTCGCCCGCCGCCGATGATGCCGGCAGTACCGTTGAATCCAGCGTACCAGTTCCGCTTCGTCGTCCGGATCCGCCAGGCTGAGCCCCGGAGTTCTACCAATCAGATTATGACCATCAATCAATAAAGGCATATTCAGGAGCGCCTGGCCTCCAGGGCCTCGGTATAAAGGCGATAGGCATCTCCGACGGTGCGAACCTGCCAGGCCATCTCTATGGGGATCAGGATGCCCCTTTCTTCCAAACTGAGCATCATCTCCACCAACTGGATAGAGTCGGCCATCAGGTCCTCCACGAACGATGCCTCCGGCAAGACCTTAGACTCGTCCACATCCAGTTCTTCTGCCACAATGCGGCGGAATTCCTCAAAGGTAATCCTGGGCATTGGGGCCTCCTGAAGGGAGATCAGTGCACAGTGAACCGCGCCTTGTCAGGTTTTAAGCCAGCGATTGCTGATATACCCGGAAGTGTTTGTACCGTTCCGCTCCCCAGCGCTGCGCGACCAGGTTCATCATCAGGTTGTATTCCCCTGTGACGGAGCCATCCAGCCAGGTATATCCCCGCTGAATGAATCCCCGAATTACCCCCAAATATAGCGCCGCATCTATACCCCGCATCCGGTATCGGTCCAGGACCCCCATCAGTTTGAAAGACGCTCCATCAATCCGGCGGATCAGGCCACGTACCCGTACCCAGTTAAACGGAAACAGGTGTCCATTCAGGTGGATGAGAACCCGGTTGATGTCCGGAATGGCCACCCCGAAGCCCACCGGTTCCCCGTCAATCTCAGCGATGAGCGCCATCTGGGGGTCTATCAGAGAGCGCAGCGGGTTCGCCATCGCAATGAAGTCTTCCTCCGACATCGGGATGTAATCCGGGAAATGCTTCAGGGTTTCGTTGAACAGATACCAGACTACCCGCACCTCCCGGTCCCAGTCGTTCAAACGAACGGAACGGAGGGTGAGCCGATGAAGCCGGTGGGCTGCTTCCGCTACGTGGAGAATTTCCTGCGGCACGTGCTCCAGATTCTCGCCGATCTGGTGCCGGAAGATGCGATAGGCATAGAAGTCGGCATGCTTCTCCATGCCGTACTGCTCCAGGAACCGGGCATAGTACGGCGGTGTATGGGATTGGAGCATCACTGGGGGGCAGTCGGCGCCGGCGATGAGGACGCCTCCGTGGTCGGACTGGGTGAAGTTCATCGGGCCGCGCATTACCGTGGCCCCTCGCTCCCGGAGCCAATCCCGGGCGGCATCTAACAGCGCGGTGGCAACGGAGTAATCTTCCACCACCTCAAAGAAGCCGAAGCCTCCCACTGTCTCGCCCCGGTATTCATTAGCGCGGTGGTCTACGAAAGCCACAATTGTTCCCACCACCTCTCGCCCCACCCGGGCCAGCAGGCGGAGGACGTCGGCATGGCGGAAGAAGGGGCTGCGCTCCGGGTCCAGACGCTTCATCTGATCGGAAATCAGAGGGGGCACCCAGTTCCGATCCCCCCGGTAGACCCGCCAGGGGAAGCGGACAAAGGCCTCCAGGTCGCGACGGCTCTGGACTGGCTCAACGGTTACCATACCATCACCTCCAGTGGTACTATGCCACCAAAAGGAGAATTTGTCAAATGACCACTGACCACGGACCACCGATGACCGTCGTCTATGGTCTGTGGTCTATGTGTGGTCCGGGTCTGTTGTGGGAACAGCGAGCCTGTGCTACAATATCCCGTGTTCCCGATGTCCGCTTTGAGGCGAATCGTCTGGATAGGGGTTGTGCTTGGGGGGCTGGCTCTTGCCCTGGGCTACGTCGCCGCGCAGGAGGAAAGTCCGGCGATGGAGTTCTACGCGCGGGTGAACGGGGCCCGGCTGGATAACGGCCTCCCTCCTTATGGCTGGTCCGACCTGCTGGCTGCCGCCGCGCGCCGGCCTGCCCGCGACCTGGCAGTTCACCGCATGGCCTCCCACACCGGCTCTGACGGTTCCACTCCCCGCCAGCGCATCGCCGAGGCGGGCTACGCGGCGTGGGGAAACGGCGCGGTCGTCGGGGAGAACTTCTGGACCGGATACGGGGATATTCAGGACGCGCTGGAATGGTTTATGGGAGACCCACCCCATCGGGAGAATATCCTCAGCAGCCGCTACCGGGAGATCGGCATCGGTGTCGCGACGGACAGCGAAGGGCAGGTCTACTATGTCCTGGATTTCGGGGCGCGGCCCAACGTTCTCCCGGTCTTCATCAACGACGGCGCCCCCACAACGGAATCCCCCCAGGTCGCCATCCGACTGACCAACGAGGAAGCGTATCCTCAGGGGGAGGGGGGCGCTTATATGGGCCGCGCCATAGAAGTACGCCTGAGCAACACGCCGGATTTCAGTGGGGCGACCTGGCAACCGTGGGCACCGCTGGTGCCGTGGACTCTTCCCGCCGAGCCGGGGGAGCAATGGGTGTATGTGCAGTTCCGGGACGGGGCGGGGCGGACGGCGGGCTCTGCCGACAGCATCCTTCTGGTGCTGCCTGGGGTATCTCCTGTCCCGTCCGCTCCCACCGGGACGCCAGCCCCGCTGCCCACCTTCACGCCAACACCCGTGCCATCCCCCTCCCCCACACCGCTACCGCCCACGGAGATTCCCACTTTATCCCCGTCGCCGACTCCCGGCGAGATTCCTTCCCCATCTCCGCTGCCCCTCACCATCCCCCGGGCCGCGATCTGGACTCCGTTTCCCACCTGGACACCTCTGCCTGCCACTCCCGTTCGGGCAGGTGGCGGAACGGACCGCCTGTTGGGGCTTCTTTTCGGTCTGGAAGGACTGGCCATCATCCTGGGCATCTATCTGGCCCTGCGGCGGCGGATGTAAGATCAGCGGAAGTGGCTGGCACGCTGGCTTCCCTTTCGCAAAGGAGATGGTAACTATTCAGCCCGATGGAGATCGCCCTCCTGGCGCCGATGGGAAATCGGCCTCCCTGCCCCAGACCCCAGACCATAGACCACAGGCCATAGACCATAGACGACGGTGGTCGGTGGTCTGTCGTCCGTCGTCTGTCGTCCATCTTGAGAGGACGGCGCAGGACGTCCAGAGGCCGCAGGCCCAGGGGGGCTGACTTTCCGTCAGCGCTGAAAGTTTATGTTACATTGCTGGCCTGCGGCAGAGTGAGACTGAGAAGCATCCTTCACAGAACCCCTGAACTCTCCACCCAGCACAGCATAGAACAACTCTTTTCCATCCCCAACATTGCCCTACCTGGAGACTGTGTTATAATACCTCTAAATCTCACGCGGTCACACTGCCCCTATCGGATGGGGTTTAGGATCGTCGGGTAACCGCCTGCTCTCCGCCTGGCAGGTGGTTACGAGTGGGCGTAACTATTCAAGCCCGCTGGAGATCGCCCTCCTGGCACCGATGGGGGGCAGGGGCAGGCAGGCGCAAGGCCTATCCCAGGCCATAGACTACAGACCATAGACCACAGACCACAGACCATAGACCACAGACGACGGTGGTCCGTGGTCGCGGTGGTCTGTCGTCTGTCGTGTCCATCTTGAAAAGGAAACGCCTCATCACCTGAATTCTTGAGGAGAGCCCACCTATGGAATTGACCCAACTGAGCCAGATGGTCCAGTGGCTGGACGAGGAGCGCCGTAAGGATAAAGCGCTCATCGCCGCCCTCCAGGAACAGGTCAAACTTCAGGCCCAGCAACTGGCCCAGCAGCAGGAACTGATCGCCGCCCTCCAGCGGACGGTTGCTGGAATGGAGGCTCTGATGGCCCAGGTGACCGGTTTTGCCCCGGCACTGGAAGGGCTGAAGGCCGAAGTGGGCCGGGTGCTGGAACTGAGGGAGGAGCAGTGGCGCAAGGAACGGCGGGAGTCCGACCGGGCCCGCCAACTGGAAATCGGTGCGCTGAAGGATGAGATAGCCCGTGTAGCCGAAGGCCTGCGCCCTGTCAGCCGAATGGAAGAAACACTGGCTGCCCTCCAGGCTGAAGCCCGCCGCCTCTACGAGAACCAGCAGCGGCTGGAGGCCGCCCTCAACGACCTGAAAAAACAGGCCGAAGACCGGGCTGCCACCATCGTGTATCTGGAGGAGCAGCGGAGGGCCGATAACAAGCGCATCACTGCGCTGGAGGCGGAAGCCACCGAACTGCGTCAGCGCGTGGAGACCGCCAGTGCCAAACTTCCCCTTTTGGAAGAGGCCGTCCAGAAACAGAAACGGTATCTGGAAGAGGGCCTGAAGCCCATCAAGGAGTTTGAGAAAGTCGTAGAAGAACTGCGCGTCGCCGACTTCCGCCGCAATCAGGAAGTCAAGAAGTGGGCCGGACAGGCGGAGGAGGTGCGCGCGGAACTGGAGCGGCTGCGGGAGGAGCGGCAGCGATTTATGGAGCAGTACCAGCGGGCCCAGCGGGCACTGGACGCCCTTCCCGCCCTCCAGACCCGGCTGGAGACCCGTCAGAACGAGACCGCCGAGATGCAGCGGCTGGCGGAGGAGCGGCTGAAGCGGCAATGGGAGGAATGGCAGGCCGCCCAGGAGAAGGCCCGCCGCCACTGGGAGGTAATGGCGGAGGAACACCGGCGTCAGCAGGAGCGGGTCAACGCATCAGTCGGCAAGCGATTGGATGCCCTGGCCGCCACCGCGAAACTCTGCTATGCCCAGATTGCCGCCCTCTGGGAGACCCATCGCGCCGACGCCGTGCGCTCCTTCGCCCACACCCGCGAGGCCTACGAGGCCCGCCTCGCCGAGATAGACCAGCACCTGGCCGCCCTGAAGGAGCGTCTACCAGAGGAATAAAATCAAAGAGTCAGCGAACGGAGATTCGCTGCTTCTTTAATTCTCTTATCTCCTCCCCAAG
The DNA here is from genome assembly GCA_036172315.1 of Anaerolineae bacterium. Classification (GTDB taxonomy): domain Bacteria; phylum Chloroflexota; class Anaerolineae; order B4-G1; family DUEL01; genus SpSt-77. The sequence continues at coordinate 21,895 of JASFBC010000061.1, forward strand.
GGAGGTCTTCTGTGCACGTCATCGGCACTGCCGGACACGTAGATCACGGCAAATCCACCCTCGTCCAGGCCCTCACCGGCATCAATCCCGACCGGCTCCGGGAAGAGCAGGAGCGGGAGATGACCACAGACCTGGGCTTCGCCTGGCTCACCCTCCCCAACGGCGAGCAGGTCGGCATTGTGGATGTCCCTGGCCATCGGGATTTCATTGAGAACATGCTGGCCGGTGTCGGCGGCATAGACGCCGCGCTTTTCGTCATCGCGGCCGACGAGGGCGTGATGCCTCAGACCCGGGAGCATCTGGCCATCCTGGACCTCCTGCGCATCCCCGGCGGCGTCGTCGCCCTGACCAAAACGGACCTGATAGACGACCCGGACTGGCTGGAATTGGTCCAGGCGGAGGTGTCGGAGGTCCTCCAGGGCACGATTCTGGAGGGCGCGCCGGTCATTCCCGTCTCCGCGCGCACCGGGCAGGGGCTCGGGGAACTGGTCACCGCGCTGCAGGAGGTCCTCGCCCGCACTCCGCCCCGCCCCGACCGGGGCCGCCCCCGCCTCTGGATAGACCGGGTCTTCACCATTGGCGGCTTCGGGACGGTGGTCACCGGCACGCTGGTGGATGGCCATCTGGAGGTCGGGCAGGAGGTGGAGATTCTGCCGCGCGGCCTGAAGGCCCGCGTCCGGGGCCTGCAGACCCACAAGACCAAAATCCAGCGCGCCGTCCCGGGAAGCCGCGTCGCCATTAACCTGACCGGCGTCGCCAAACAGGAGCTGGCCCGGGGCGACCTGGTGACCGTCCCCGGCTGGCTCCGTCCTACCACCCTGGCAGATGCCCGGCTGGATGTCCTGCCCGATGCTCCCTTCCCGCTGAAGCACAACGCCCAGGTCAAGTTTTTCTGCGGCTCCGCTGAGACGGTTGCCCGGCTCCGGCTGTTGGGCACGGAGATCCTGGAGCCGGGACAATCCGGCTGGGTCCAACTGGAATTGGACGACCCCCTCCCTCTGGTGCGAGGCGACCGGTTCATCATTCGTGTCCCCTCTCCGGCGGTGACCGTCGGCGGGGGGGATGTGGTGGACCCCCATCCAGGCCGCAAACACCGCCGCTTCCGCCCCGAGGTGCTGGCCCGGCTGGAGACGCTGGCCCGGGGTACTCCCGCCGAGGTCCTCCTGCAGAGCCTGGAGCGCCGGGGCCCGCAGACGGTGCGGGACCTCCTGGAGTCCTCCGGCCTGGGGGAGGACGCTCGGCCTGCCCTGATGGAACTCCTCTCCTCCGGCGACGTGTTGATTTTAGACGCTTTCCCTGATCCGGCCCCGACCCGGCTGGTCGCCGCCCGCGCCTGGTGGTCGGCCACGACGGCCCGGATGCAGGAGGAACTGGCGGCCTACCACGCCCGCTACCCCCTGCGGCCTGGCATGGGACGGGAGGGGTTGCGCAGCGCGCTGCGGCTGGAGCCGCGCGTCTTCAACGGCCTGATGGCCCGCGCGGCGGCAGAGGGCCTGGTCGCCGACGAGGCCGCCACCGTTCGCCTGCCCCATCACGAAGTCCGCCTCTCCCCCCAGCAGCAACAGGCGGTGGACGACCTCCTGGCCCGCTTCCGCGCCACGCCGTATGCTACTCCGTCCGTCAAAGAGGCCGCCGCGCGGGTCGGCGAGGAGGTGCTGGGCGTCCTCCTGGCCCGGGGCGACCTGGTCCAGGTCTCTCCGGAGGTACTTTTCCCGCAGGAGACGTACCGGGAGATGGTGGAGCGCATCCGCACCCATATCCGCGAGCACGGGAGCATCACCCTGGCTCAGGTGCGGGACCTTTTCCAGACCAGCCGCAAGTACGCGCAGGCGCTGCTGGAATATCTGGACGCGGTCGGGGTGACCCGGCGCGTGGGGGATGAGCGGGTGCTGGCGGAGAAATGATGCGCGAACGAATCCGCTGGTTCGGCCGCCCGAAAGTAGCGGTGGCGTTTCTCCTGCTGGCTCTGGGGGCCGCCGCGCTGGGCTCCTTCTTCCCGCAACGCCCCACTGGCGACCCGGCCGCGCTGGCCCGCTGGGAGGAGGCCGCTCGCAGCCGCTATGGTGCCCTGGGGGCCCCGCTGGACTGGCTGGGCCTTTTCCGCTGGTACTCTTCCCCAGTTGTCTGGATTGCCCTGGCGCTACCGGTGTTAGTGACTGCCCTTTGCACTCTGGTCCGCTGGCCCGCGCTCCGGCCCCGCCTTCTCCGCCGCTCCGCCCCCCACTGGGGGACTCTGGTCGTCCACCTGACGGTTCCGCTGTTTCTGCTGGCACTGCTGCTGAGCCGTCTTGGTTGGCAGGAGGAGATGACGCTGACAGTGGGGGAAACCGGCGCATTTCCCACCGCCGGGTTGGCCCTGCGTTGCGACGCCGTCACCCTAGAGCGATACTCCGATGGCAGCGTCGCCGATTACCAGGTAGGGGTCACGGTGTTGATGGACGGTCGGGAGATGGAGCGGAGTACCATCCGCCCCAACGTGCCCCTCATCTTGGGGAGGGTCGCGGTCTTCCTCTATGGCTACGCGGTGCGGGAGGGGCGGCCGGTCGTTACACTGCGGGCGGTGGTTGACCCGGGGTACGTCCCCTTCCTCGTCGGTGGTGGGCTGTTCCTGTTGGGGCTGATCCTGCGCTGGATGGTCAGTGATGGGCAACGGAGGTCAGAAAACCCGGTTTGAGATTTCCGCCGGGGGTGTCGTCTTCCGCCGGACGGAAGCTGGAGGCGTGGAGGTGGCCCTGGTCGCCGTGCCGGGCGGACGCTGGGCGCTCCCCAAGGGGCTGGTAGAGAAAGGGGAATCGCTGGAGGCGACAGCCCTGCGGGAGGTCCGGGAGGAGACCGGCCTGGAGGTGGAGATTGTGGGGCGGCTGGACCCCATTGAGTACTGGTACTGGTGGGAGGAAGAGGGGCAGAAAGTCCGCCACCACAAAAAGGTCTACTTCTTCCTGATGGCCTGGCAGGGCGGCAATGTGGCCCGCCACGACTGGGAAGTAGAGGATGTCCGCTGGTTCCCCATAGACGAGGCCCTTCGCCTGGCAGCGCATCGGACAGAACGGCAGGTCCTGCAACAGGCAGTAGAGAGAATCAAAGAATCGGCGTCTGTCTCCGGGATGTAGGGATGTTCACCACCGGGTACGGTTTTCTCTGGGGGGCTCTCATCTGCTACGGCCTGGAGTGGCGGACGGGGCGGCGCTGGCTGGGCTGGGCGGCCGCCGGGCTGAGCGCTGTCGCCGGGGGATTGTGGATGGCGGGTCTTGTCGGACGCGGGCAGGTGGCCGGCCACTGGCCGATGAGCACCCGCTATGAGTTCGGGCTGGCCTTCGTCGGGGTGTTCCTGCTCCTTCACCTGCTGGCGACGGCTGACCTCCCTCGCGCGGGAGGAGGTGGGCTGCTCCTGGCCCTCGCCCTGGCCACCTGGCTGCTCACCCGTCCCGCCGGGGAGCGGGTGGCGGCCCCGCTGCTCCCTGCCCTGCGCTCCGTCTGGTTCCCGCTGCACACCCTCTCCGCCGCCCTGGCCTACGGCCTCTTCGGCATCGCCGCCGGGCTGAGCCTGAGCGGGCTGGCGGAAAGGGACGCCGGAGCACGGGCCCCTCTGCTGGAGCGCATGGAGCGCGCTGCTGATTGGGGCTTTCTCTGGCTGACGCTCAGCATGCTCGTGGGCGGAATCTGGGCCCGCTTCGCCTGGGGCCGCTACTGGGGCTGGGATCCCAAGGAGACCTGGACGCTGGTGGTGTGGCTCCTCTACCTTCTTCCGCTCCACCTGCGCCCGCTGCCCGCCTGGCGGGGCCGGCGGCAGGCCATTCTGGTCCTGCTGGGCTTCGTCGGGGTACTCTTTCTCTGGCTGGGTGTCCCCTGGGTGGTGAGGGTGGGCCGCCTGGAGAGCCTGCACGGCTTCTGACCGGTTTGCCGATTCCCCTTTTCGTGCTATAATCGGACTCGGCAAATCCCTGTGCCAACCCGGTGGTCGCTCTTTTTCAGCCACGAATTTCACAAATTGGCACGAAATGTTATGACGAGCGCAGCGAAGCCAACCGGGAAATTCGTGCCATTCGGGGCGAAAAATCCTTGCGCAAGGCGAATTTTATTTTGGACGCAGATTCACGCAGATTCTCACTATCTGCGAGCGAAGCCTGCGAACATCGGCGTCCCATCGGAGAATAGATGTCCGCCCCAACCGATCGCCGGTTAGACTATTTCTTCAGACCCGCCTCTGTCGCGGTTATCGGCGCATCCCGGGACCCGGAGAAACTGGGGTACGCGGTGCTGGCGAATCTGAAGGAAGGCAAATTCCCCGGCGCCCTCTACCCGGTCAACCCCAAAGCCGATGAGATTCTGGGGCTGCGCGCCTACCCCACCGTCCTGGACATCCCCGGACCGGTCGACCTGGCCGTCATCGTCATTCCGTACTCGCTGGTGCCGGCCGCGTTGCGGCAGTGCGGCGAGAAGGGCATCCCCGCCGCCGTCGTCATCAGCGCCGGGTTCCGGGAGGCCGGACGGGAAGGGCTAGAGGGGGAACTGGAACTGATCCGGATCGCCCGCCAGTACGGCATCCGCCTCATCGGCCCCAACTGCCTGGGCGTCATAGACACCCATACTCCCCTCAACGCCACCTTCGCGGCTGGCATGCCCCCGGGCGGCCCCATCGCCTTTATGTCCCAATCGGGCGCATTGGGGACCGCCGTCCTGGATATGGCCCTGGCCGGGCGCATCGGCTTCTCCCGCTTCGTCAGCCTGGGGAATAAGGCGGATGTGAATGAGGTGGACCTGCTGGAGGCATGGGAAGAGGACCCGGGCTCCAAAGTCATCCTGGCCTACATTGAAGGACTGCCGGACGGTCAGCGGTTCAGGGAGGTGGCCCGGCGGGTCACCCGGAAGAAGCCGGTAGTGGCGGTCAAATCCGGCGTCACCCGCTCCGGCGCGCGGGCGGTCTCCTCCCACACCGGAAGCCTGGCCGGCTCCGAGGCGGCTTACCACGCTGCGTTCCGGCAGGCCGGCGTCATCCGGGCCGAATCTATGGAGCACCTCTTTGACCTGGCCCTGGCCTTCGCCTATCAGCCCCTGCCCCCGGGCGACCGCATCGCCATCGTCACCAACGCTGGCGGGCCGGGCATCCTGGCCACGGACGCGCTGGAGCACGCCGGATTGCAACTGGCGCGCCTTCGGCCCGAGACCGTCCAGGCCCTTATGGCCGACCTCCCCAGCGCCGCCTCCGCCGCCAACCCCGTGGACCTCCTGGGGGACGCCCTGGCCGACCGCTATGAGCACGCGCTGCGGCTGGTGCTGGCGGACCCCGGCGTGGATGGTGTCCTCGTCATCGTTACCCCCCAGGCGATGACTCAGATTGGGGAAACAGCCCACGTTGTCGGGCGGGTCGCGCGGGGGACCGATAAGCCCATCCTGGGTTGCTTTATGGGGGAGTCCCGGATTTCTGCCGGCGTTGCCATCCTCCAGCAGTACGGCATTCCCAACTACCCCTTCCCGGAGCGCGCTGCGGCGGCCCTGGCCGCGATGGTCCGCTACCGGCGGGAACGGGAGCGCCCTTTCTACGCACCCCGTCCGTATGAAGTGGACCGGGCCGCCGTGCAGAAGGTGCTGGATGAGGCCCGCGCGCAGGGACGGGTGAGCATCGGCGACGCAGAAGCGCGCGCGGTCCTGGAGGCCTACGGCTTCCCCCTTCCGCCCTCCCGACTGGCGGCCACGCCGGAGGAGGCGGTCGCCGCCGCCGAGGAAATGGGCTACCCCGTCGTCCTCAAGATCGCTTCGCCGGATATCCTTCACAAGACCGACGTGGGCGGTGTGCGACTCAACCTGCGCTCCCCCGCCGACGTCCGGGATGCTTTTGACCTGATTGTCTACCGGGCCACCCGCTACGTCCCCGGCGCGCGCATCTGGGGATGTCTGGTGCAGAAGATGGTGCCGCCGGGCCGGGAAGTCCTCATCGGCATGAGCCGCGACCCCCAGTTTGGCCCCCTGGTCGCCTTCGGCCTGGGCGGCATCTACGTGGAGGCCCTGAAAGACGTCGTCTTCCGCATCGCCCCCTTCGGGCCGGAAGAGGCGGCGGAGATGATCCGGGAAATTCGCTCCTACCCCCTGCTGGAGGGCATCCGGGGCGAACCGCCCGCCGACCCCGCCGCGCTGGTGGACGCCCTCTGCCGGGTGAGCCAGTTGGTCACCGACTTCCCGGAGATCGTGGAACTGGATATTAACCCCCTGGTCGTCTACGAAGAGGGCCGGGGAGCCGTTGCCCTGGATATGCGGCTGGTGCTGGGGTGAGAAGAACGGATTCTCCGGTTGGAAAGGAGTATGGTAATGAAAACTCTCTACATCCCCTCTCTCCAGGGTTTCTCCGGCAAGACCGCCGTCTGCCTGGCGCTGGGCCGACGGATGCAGCGGGATGGGTATCGGGTGGGCTACTTCAAGCCCCTCTCCACCCAGATGTGGGAGCCGATCCCCGGCCAGACTCCCGACGAGGACGCCGACTTCGTCCGGCGAGTGCTGGGCCTGGAGGAGCCGACGGAGAGGCTGGTCGGTGTCCGCCTGACCCCCTCTATCCTGCGGGATACCCTCTGTGGCTGTCTGGGCCGGGACCTGATGGCGGAGGTGCGCGCGGCGTATGAACGGGCCGCCGCCGGCCGGGACGTGGTGCTGGTGGAGGGCGGCGCCTCCCTGCGGGAGGGGGTCGGCATCGGGCTGGGGCCCGCCGAGGTCGCCGACGCACTGGACGCCGCCATTCTGCCCGTCATCCCCTTCTATAACGAGATGAATTTAGTGGACGACTGCGTTGTAGCCCAACTGCGCCTGAGCCGACGGCTCCTGGGCGTGGTGGTGAACGGGGTGCCCCGGGAATCCTGGGAGTTCGTCCAGGAGACGGTCCGTCCGTGCCTGGAAGGACGGGGCATTCCGGTGCTGGGAGTGATCCCCCGGGAGGAGCGGCTGCGGGCTATCAGTGTCGGCGAAATAGCCCATGTACTGGGCGCGGAGTTCCTCACCCTGCCGGAGCGGCGGGATGTGCTAATAGAAAATCTGGTGGTGGGCGCGATGGGGGTAGACCAGGCGCTCCCGCGCATCCGACGCATCCCTGCCCCTAAGGCCGTCATCACCGGTGGCGACCGGGCCGACATCCAGTGGGCCGCGCTGGAGACATCCGTCGCCTGCCTGATCCTCACCGGTCACCTGCGTCCGCCGCCGGAGGTCCTTCGCCGGGCCGAGGAACTGGGCATCCCCGTCCTCCTGGCCCGCCAGAACACTATGGAGACGGTGGAGGCCATAGAGCGGGTCTTCGGCAAGACCCGGCTGGGCCAGCCGGAGAAACTGGCCCGCTTTGAAGCGCTGATGGCGGAGCACTTTGACTTCGCCCGGCTGTACCGGGAGTTGGGGCTTTCGCCCCTGGAACGCCACTCCGCTTTGCTTCGTGGCTGACTGCGAGCCACTCAGCACAGAACGAAGTGGAGGGCCGTCTTCTGACAGCGATCCGGAGGAACGATGTCCAATTTCATTGACCTTCTCGCCCGGCGGGCGGACGCCGCGCTGGACCTCCTTCGCCAACTGGTGGAGATGGAGTCCCCCAGCACCGATAAGGCCGCCGTGGACCGGGTGGTCCGCTATGTGGCCGAACGGGCCCGCGCGGCCGGCGCCGAAGTGACGATCGTCCCGCAGGCGCGCTGGGGCGACCATGTGTTGGCCCGCTGGGGCAAGGGCGAAGGCGGTTTCCTCCTCCTCTGCCACCTGGATACCGTCTGGCCCGTGGGGACCCTGGCGGAGCGGCCCTGGCGGGTGGAGGGGGAGCGGGCCTTCGGCCCCGGCGTCTACGACGATAAGGCCAGCGCGGCGATCATCCTGACCGCGCTGGAAGGTCTGCAGGCTATAGGGCTTTCCCCCCGCTATCCGGTGACCGTCCTCTTTAACTCCGATGAAGAGGTAGGAAGCCCCTCCTCTCGCCCGCTGATAGAGGCGGAGGCCGCCCAGGCTCGGGTGGTCTTCTGCATGGAGCCCGCCCGACCGGACGGCGCGCTGAAGGTGTGGCGCAAGGGGACGGGCCGCTATCGGATCACCGCGCTGGGGCGGGCCGCCCACGCCGGCGCCGACCACGAGAAGGGAGTCAACGCCATAGAGGAACTGGCCCATCAGGTGCTGCGTCTGCAGAGGATGACCGACTATGAGGCTGGCACCACCGTCAACGTGGGCCGGATAGAGGGCGGCACCCGCACCAACATCGTCCCCGATCGGGCCCAGGTTTGGGTGGACGTGCGGGTAAAAACGACAGCGGAGTGGGAGCGGATTTCGGCGGCCATCGGTGTGCTGGAGCCTGTCCTCCCCGGCGCGCGGCTGATCGTGGAGGGCGGGATGAGCCGCCCGCCGATGGAGGCCTCTCCCGTCACCCTGGAGCCCTTCCGGCGGGCGCAGGAGATCGCCGCCCGCCTCGGCCTGACCCTCACCGCCGATGGCACCGGCGGCGCTTCGGACGCCAACTTCACTGCCGCCATGGGCGTCCCCACGCTGGACGGCCTGGGCGCGCTGGGCGACGACGCTCACAGCGTGGACGAGTACGTCTTCATCCCCAGCCTGACAGAGCGGGCGGCCCTGCTGGCGACGCTGTTAGTAGAATGGTAGTCAACTCAAATTAGGAGGAATCCATGCAATCCAAACACGTCCTGGTTATACTCGTGCTGGTCCTGATAGTGGCCGCCTGCGCGCCCTCCCGACCAGGTGAGCCCTCCCGTCCGGCGGGCACTTCGCCCTCCGAAGGGAAACCCGGCGCTCCCTCCTCCAGTGGATGGCTCAGCGCCAGAGAGGCCGTTCGGCAGGCCTATGCGGCCCTGAACACCGACTGGAAGGCAAAGGCCACGCTGGTCTTTGTCGCCCGCTACTCCCGGTACGCCGGGGAGGAGTGCTCTCCCTTCCTGGTGGAAAACGACAAGGGATTCAGCAGGGACGGCCGGCTGGAGCATTGGGTGGTCATCTTTAAGGCCCCTCCGGAGGCATCGGAGGTGGCCCTGGTCTTCTGCGTGCGGGCCGGCTCAGGCGCCACGCTGCTGAAAGAGCATGTGATGGCCTTCAGCGGTCTCCCGTCGTTTCCCCTGGAGGGCTGGGTAGATTCCACCGAGATTCCGTTCCGAAACCCGCCCGTAGACCTGGAATTAAGAACCAATGCGGACCTGGCCGGTGTGGACGCGGAACTGGCCGATTATCCGGTCCTCTGGATCGCCTACACTTCGGAAGCACACTACGACGTCTATGATGCGATGACAGGTCAGTACATCAAGTCGCGATGATCACCGGCGGAAGGCGGATGCCAATCCCTGCGAGCCGTTTCCGCTCTGTCCTCATCCCCGTTGCCATCGGCTATTTTGTCTGGACGCTGGGATACCGCATCTGGGAATCCACCTTCAATAACTTCGCGGTGGAAGAAATCGGCGTCAACGCCGCGCAGATCGGCCTGACTCACGCCATCCGGGAGGTTCCCGGCCTGCTGGGCTTCCTGGCGGGATTCCTGGCCCTTCTGCTGACGGAGTTCCACCTGGCTCACCTCTCCCTGCTCCTGATGGGGGTGGGCATCCTGCTGACGGCGGGGGTGCACGGGTTTCCCGCGCTGGTGGCGGCATCGTTTCTGATGAGCACCGGCTTCCACTTCTTCATGCCGGCCAACTCCTCCCTGGTTTTGATGACGGTGGGCCAGGAGGAGGCGCCGCGCGTCCTGGGACGGCTGAACAGTCTGAGTGCAGCGGCGTCGGTCATGGGGACCCTGCTCATTGTGGGGACGCTGGGCCGCTGGGGGTACCGGAGCCTGTTCCAGGCCGCCGGAATCGCGGTCATCGCGTGCGCGTTGTTTCTCCTCTTCTTCCGTACCGCCCCGGCCCCTGCCCGACGGGAGCGCCGCCGGGCCCCCCTGCGCCGCCGCTACTGGCTCTATTATACCCTGAATGTCCTCTTCGGCAGCCGCCGCCACATCTTCACCACCTTCGCCGTCTACCTGCTGATTCGGGAGTACCGGGTCCCCGCCCAGGTCATCACCGTCCTTTACCTGCTCAACAGCCTGATGGGCACTTACCTGAACCAGTTCTTTGGACAGGTGGTGGCCCGCTTTGGCGAACGGTCGGTGCTCTCCGTCAACTTCGCCCTGCTGGCGCTGATCTTTATGGGCTACCTCTGGGTTCCTCAGATACCCGCGCTGGCGGCAACCGTTTCCCCGATCCCGGCCCTTCGTATCGGGTCGTGGCTTCTCTTCCCGGCCCTCTCCGCCACCCCGGCGCTGTTGATTCTACTGGCCCTCTTCGTGGCCGACAACGTGCTTTTTGGCTTTTCCTTCGCGCTGGAGTGCTACTTCCAGAAGATCGCGCTGGACCGGGGGGAGATTACGCCGAACGTCGCGCTGGGGCAGACCTTCAACCATATGGCGGCGGTGGTGATTCCGGTAGTGGGGGGAATGATCTGGGAGACGGTGGGGCCTCAGTACACTTTTCTGGCGGGCATCCTGATTGCCCTGGCCTGCCTGGGGCTGACGCAATGGATGCGGGTGCCTCGCCCGGCGCTCTGTCCGGCTCCCACGGCGGGTTCATAGCGATGACGTAACCATTCAGCGCTGACGGAAAGTCCGCCTCCCTGGGCCTGCGGCCTCTGGATGGCCTGCGCCGTCCTCCCAAGGTGGACGACAGACGACGGGCGACAGACCACCGACGACGGACCACCGACCACCGTCGTCTATGGTCTGTGGCAGGGGAGGCCGATTTCCCATCGGCGCCAAGAGGGCGATCTCCATCGGACTGAATAGTTACGCGATGGCGTTCCCGCCCCTACGTCAGCACGGCTCCGATAAAATTCCGCCGGCCCCGGAGAAAGGCCTCTATGGGCAGCGGGTTCCTCCCGGCCATCTGCACTTCCAGCAGTTGCAGCGCCCCCCGACCGGCGACGACGGCGGCCCCCTCCCCCAGCGGGACGACCGTCCCCGGCGGCTCCGGCCCGGGCCACTCGGGGAGAGGGGCGGCCCGCAGGACCTTCACCATTTGCCCCTCCCAGAAGGTGAATGCCCCCGGCCACGGGGTCATTGCCCGCACCTGCCGCTCCAGTTCCGTCGCCGGACGGGTCCAGTCCAGACGCCCGTCCGCCTTCTTCAACGGGCGGCAGTAGGTGACGCCCTCCTCCGGCTGGGGGGCCGGCCGGACCTCCCCGGCCAGATAGCCTGGCAGCACCTCCATCAGCAACTCCGCTGCTACACGGGCCAGCCGCTCGGTGAGCGTGCCGGTGGTATCGTCGGGCCGGATCGGCTCCTCCCGTCGGGCCAGGATGGGTCCCGTATCCACCCCCTCGTCCATCTGCATCAGTGTAACCCCGGTGACGGTATCCCCGGCCAGAAGGGCAGCGGCGATAGGCGACGCGCCCCGCCAGCGGGGGAGTAGCGAGGCGTGGAGGTTCAGGCAGCCGCAGGGGGGGAGGGAGAGGAGTTCGGGGGGCAGAATCTGCCCGAAGGCGGCGACGATGACCACATCCGGCGCCCAGGCGCGCAGGTGCGCCAGCGCGTCGGGTGCGGCGACCCTTTCGGGCTGGAAGACAGGCAGACCCAACCGTTCCGCCGCCACTTTGACCGGCGGGGGACGGAGGCGGGAGCCTCGTCCGGCGGGCCGGTCCGGCTGGGTGACCACCCCGACGACGGAATACGTCCCCACCAGCGCCTCCAGCGCGGGGACGGCGAAGGAGGGGCTCCCCATAAAGACCACGCGCGGCATTTCCGCCATACTCCGTATTTCGTATCTTGTTGGCGCGGCCTACAGGCCTGTAGCGCAGGCTGTTAGCCTGTAGTGCAGGCTGTTAGCCTGTAGCGCAGGCTGTTAGCCTGCGGAACCCTCCTCCAGCGCGCGGCGGGCCAGGACAGCGGCCATCGCCCGGCGATACTCGGGGCTACCGCGAAAATCGCCGGGGGGACTCAGGGGAAAGGCGGCCCGGTCGGCAGCCTCCTGGAGGTTCTCCGGGGTCAGCGGGCGGCCCATCAGGAACTCCTCCGCGTCCCGGGCGCGCAGGGGCCGGTGGGCCACCCCACCCAGGGCCAGCCGGACCCTCTGACATACCTCGCCGTCCATATCCACGCAGGCCGCTGCGCAGACGATGGGCCGATCCCGGGGGGTGCGGCCCACGTGGGCGAACCCGACCCGACAGGAGGAGGGGGCAGAGGGGATGAGCAATTCAGTAATCAGGGTTCCCCGCCGCAGAAAGACGTCCCGGTTTTCCAGGAACTCGTCCAGCGAGAGAGAGAGGGCCCCCGGCTGATACACCGTCAGACGGGCGTCCAGGGCCAGGAGGAGGACCAGCAGCGGGTTCTCCGGCCCGCCGGCTGCGACCGTCCCGCCGACTGTCGCCTGGCCGCGCCGGTTGCGGGAAGCGGTCAGGCGGAGGACATGGCCGATGCGCCCTCCGGTCCGGTCCGCCAGCAGGGGGGATTCCAGAAGATGCTGGAGAGGGGTCGTGGCGCCGATGCGGATGCCCTCCTCATCGGCCCGGATGTAGGTCAGGCCCAATCGGCTCAGGTCCACCACTTCTTTCACCGCCGGGTCGCGGCTGGGGAGCAAGACCGTCCCCCCGCCCAGCGGCACCACGGCGGGAGGCCGAATCAGCCGGATGGCGTCTTCCAGGCTTGCAGGGCGGTGATAGGTACGCAAGTTGGGAAGCATCATGTCCTCCAGCACATCCTCATTTTTCCACAGAGACATAGATGTGGGTGAGAAAGGGCAGGCAGTGACCTTTGGGGGACATTTTAAGGCCACACCAGGACCCCCAGGTCCACTATCTCCTCGCCGGTTACCAGCCGCCGACGCTCCCCGGTCGCCGGGTCGTAGAGAAGGGCGCAGAGGTGGTAGGTGCCGGGAGGCAGGTCCGGCGGGATGACCAATTCGTATCGGTTGGGCAGCACCTCCCCCACCGGAAGCCGCGTCAGCGGCCAGTACTCGTTCAGGACCGGCCAGTCACGCTGGGTGATCGGACGCTCTCCCAACCGTACCGTCAACTGGAGAGAACCGGTCGGTGAGGGGCCGTTCTGAGGAGTCAGCAGTTCCCAGAACAGGTAGACGGGGAGCAGACGTCCCTCCCGATGGACGGCGACACCGTGCAGGGCGATGCCCCCCTCAAACACGGCGTCCAGTTCCCGTTCCGGCTTCAGGGGTTGGAAAGGGGCCCCCTCCGGCAACGCGTAGGCGTATAGACGGGCCTCCCGCGTGTACAGCATCTCCACCCGGTATCCGCCCGCCCCCTCCAGCGTCCCCAGGAGGACACCGCCGGGATCCACGGCGTCATCCTGATAGAAGAGCACCCAGTACCGGCCGCCGTCGGGGGGACGGTGGGCTTCCAGGAGGCGCGCTCCCATCTCCGGCGATACCCGCTGACCAATCTCCGGCCCGGGGGCGAAAGGGACAACCGTCCGATAGACCCGCAGGACCTGGATGGCGTGCGCCGCCGCCGTCAGTCCCCGGTCTCCCTCCCGGGCGCGGGTGTTCAGCAGGGCCACCGCCTGGCGAAAATCGGGATACCAGGTGGGGCGCGGGGCCGCCAGCATCGTCGCCGTGGCGCGGACCTCCCAAAGGGACGTGGCCGCCGCCACCGCTACCCCCAGGAGCAGGCCCCCATATCGCCCCGCGCGCCCCAGCCGGTAGACCTCACCGATCAGGGCGACCACCCCCAGCGCCACCAGCGGGAGTGCCCAGAAGAGGTAGCGGGGGCCGTGGACGGGGCGGACCTGCCAGAAAGCGAAGAGGCCCCCGGCTCCCAGAAGCAGCGCGGCCGCACCGGCCCGGCCCTGTTGGGAGCGAAACGCGGCCACCAGCCACCCCGCCGCGCCGACGGCCAGCCACCCGTACCCCCAGGCGGGAGAGAGGGTGTGGGAGAGGGGCGCCAGCCATTCCCCGGCCGTCAGCATATCCGGCCCCAATTCGTTGAAAAAGACGGTCAGGGTCGGAGGGGAAAGGGTGGCAAAACTGCCGAAGCCGGCGGTCACCGGCAGCGCCCAGAGGCCCCACAGGACCGCCGGTACAAAGGGGAGCGCCAGAAGGGGAAAACGCGAAGGGCGCGAAAGGCACAAAAGGGCAGCGGCCGCCAGGGGGAAGAAAGAGAAATAGTGGGTCAGCAGAGCGGCCGATCCGGCTACCGCCCACAGCCAGGGGCGGCGGGAGAGGAGGCCCAGGAGGGCCAGGATGACCCAGAACCCCCAGAGGGTGTACATCCGGGTATCCCGCGCGTACGCCAGCAGCGTCGGGTGGAAGGCCAGCAAGTAGAGCAACTCCGCAGGAGTTACTCTGTGGATGCGACGGCTCAGGGGCAGGAGCGTTGCCAGCATCAGCGCGGCGGCAGCGACGCTGGGGAAGCGCAGCAGAGTCTCCAGCCCCCCCTCCGGTTCCAGGCCCGGCGCGCAGGGCCGGGCGCCGGTCAGCCAGGCCCACCCCTTCAGCAGAAGGAAATAGAGGGGAGGGTAGGGCTGGGATGTGCGGAGCGTCCGCAGCACCTCACCGGTGGAGAAATGGAGCACCAGGTCGGCGTTGAAGATCTCGTCGTACCAGAGACTGGCCGCGCCCAGCCCCCGCAGCGCCACCGCCCAGAAGGCCATCAGTGCAACACAGGGGAGGAGAAGGCGAACTTCACGCTTCACATTTCACGCTCCCGGCCCCATCGGAAGCACGGCAAACGATGACCGGGGGGCGGCGCCCGAAGCGGGCTTGATAGACCCGCTCCAGGTGACGGGCCAGGTCGTCCACCGCCGCCTCAGCAACGAGGGCGACGATACAGCCGCCGAAACCGGCGCCGGTGAGCCGGGCGCCCCAGCAGCCCGGCACCTCCCAGGCCGCCTCCGCCAGGCAGTCCAGTTCCGGCGAACTGACCTCATAGTCGTCCCGCAGGCTGAGGTGGGAGCGCTTCATCGCCGCGCCGACTGTCTCCAAATCCCCTGCCCGGAAGGCGGCAACGGCTTCCCACACCCGCGCGTTAGAATGGACGACATGGCGGGCCCGTTTCCGCAGGACGGGAGGCAGGTGGTGGCCATAGCGCTCCAGGTCTTGGGGGGAGACATCCCGCAACGCGCGGATGCCGGGGAGGAATTGGGCCAGGATTCGCACCGCCTCTTCGCATTCCTGGCGGCGGCGGTTATACTCCGAGGCGGCCAGTTCCCTCCGCACCAGCGTGTCGGCCACGACAATGGCAACGCCGGGCGGGATGGGCACCCGTTCCACCTCCAGCGTCCGGCAGTCCAGCAGAATGGCATGCCCCTCCTGCCCCCACACGGACGCCATCTGGTCCATAATGCCGCAGCGGACGCCCACGTATTCGTTCTCCGCCCGCTGGCAGAGGAGGGCCAGTTCGGTCCGCTCCACTGCCAGGTCGGAGAGCACCTTCCATGTCCAGGCAAAGGCGACCTCCACAGCCGCCGATGAGGAGAGGCCGGCGCCGATAGGCACATCCGAGGTCAGGGCGGCCTCTATGCCGGAGAGGGGGCCGAACCGCTCCCCCAGCGCCCATGCTACCCCGCGCGGGTAATCGGCCCAGTCCCCCCGGCGGGGTGGGACAGGGTTCAGCGGGAACGTGGCCTCCTCCCCCATATCCAGCGCGGCCACCCGGGCGATCCGGTCGGGAAGCGGAGAAGCCGCTACCCACGCGGCCCGGTCCACTGCCACGGGAAGGACAAAGCCCTCGTTATAGTCGGTGTGTTCTCCCAGGAGGTTCACCCGCCCCGGCGCCCGTACTACCAGGGACGGCGCGTGGCCGAAGCGGGCCTGGAAGCCGTCTATGACCCGGAGAGTGTCGTTCATTCGTCAGCCGGAAATAATGTAGCGCAGGCTGTTAGCCTGTAGCGCAGGCTGTTAGCCTGTAGCGCAGGCTGTTAGCCTGTAGCGCAGGCTGTTAGCCTGTAGCGCAGGCTGTTAGCCTGTAGCGCAGGCCGCTATATTATTACCTCCTCCGCCCGCATAGCGAAAATCGCCCCCATCATCTCCGAAATCAGTTGCCGGTCGGTGAAGTGGCGGAGGGAGATGGCCTTGGACGAGCAGGTTCCGGTGCAGGTGCCGCACCCTTTGCAGAGGGCCTCAATGACATGCGCCACCCGCTTATCGGGCAGATACTCTATGGCCGCATACGGGCAGGTCTGGATGCACTGCCCGCAGCCGGTGCACATCAGTTCGTCCACGATGGCCACCGAAGGCTGAATCTCCACCTCCCCTTGCCCGATAAGGGATAAGACCCGCGCCGCCGCTGCCGAACCCTGGGCGACGGAATCGGGAATATCGCGCGGGCCCTGGCAGCATCCGGCGATGAAGACGCCGTCGGTCATCGTCGCCACCGGGTCCAGTTTGGGATGTTTCTCCCGAAACCACCCGTCGGCGTCGGTGCTGATGCCGAAGATGCGGGCTACCTCCCGACTGTCGCGCCGGGGCTCCAGTCCCACCGAAAGGACCACCATGTCCACCGCCATGCGCTGCTGCTGCCCGATGAGGGTATCCTCGTACTGGACCACCAGCCGCCCCTCCTCTTCGGGGTTCCGGATGGCATCCGTTACCTGGGCCACCTTGCCCCGGATGAAGCGGATGCCCTCGTCCAGCATGCGGTGATAGAACTCCTCGTACATCTTGCCCGGGGCGCGGATGTCAATGTAGAAGTTGTAGACCTCGGCGCCGGTCTTGTGGCGGATGAGATGGGCCAGTTTCAGGCTGTACATACAGCAGACACGGGAGCAGTACTCGTGGTAACGCCGGTCGCGACTTCCGACGCAGTGGATGATGGCGACTCGCCGGGGGACGGTCTCGCCGTCCCGCAGGACGATGCGCCCGCCGGTGGGGCCGGCACCGCTGAGCATCCGCTCTATCTCCAGCGCGGTGAAGACGTTCGGGAAACATCCGTAGCCGAATTGGGGAATGCGTCGGGCGTCAAAGGGGTCGTAGCCGGTTGCCAGGATGATGTTGCCCACCTGGACTTCCAGGATGGTGTCCTGCTGGTTATAGTCAATGGCGCCGGTGGGGCAGACTTTTTCACAGAGACGGCAGCGCCCCTGGGTGAACCACAGGCAGTTGGCCCGATCAATGACGGGGATGGCCGGGACAGCCTGGGCGAAGGGCCGGTAGATGGCCTTCCGGTAGCCCAGCCCGGCCTCGTAGGCCGTATCCACGACCTTCGTGGGGCACTTCTCCTGGCAGAGGCCGCAGCCGGTGCACTTCTCCTCGTCCACCGATCGGGCCCGCTTGCGGATGCGGCTGGTGAAGTTGCCCACGTAGCCGGAGACCGCTTCCACTTCGCTGTAGGTCAGGAGGGTGATGTTGGGATGCCGACCGGCATCCATCATCTTGGGCCCGAGAATTCAGGCACTGCAGTCCAGCGTAGGGAAGGTTTCGTCCAGTTGGGCCATCCGCCCGCCGATGGAAGGCTCCCGTTCCACCAGGTAGACCGGGTAACCGGCGTTGGCCAGTTCCAGGGAGGCCTGGATGCCGGCGATGCCGCCGCCGACGACGAGGGTGGCGGGGTTGATGCGGACCCGGGAGGCAAAGAGAGGCTGGTGGTGGCGTACCCGCATGACGGCGGCCTCTACCAGGGCTTTGGCCTTCTCGGTAGCGACGGCGGGGTCGTCGTGGACCCAGGAGCACTGCTCCCGGATGTTGGCCATTTCAAAGTAGTAGGGGTTGAGGCCGGCCCCGGCGACCGCCCGCTGGAAAGTGGGCTCGTGCATCCGGGGAGTGCAGGAGGCCACCACTACCCGGTCCAGGCCCAGTTCCCGAATGTCTTTCTGGATCAGTTCCTGGCCCAGGCTGGAGCACATAAAACGGTAGTCCCGGGCGACGGCCACGTCGGGCAGGGAGGCCGCCCAGCGGGCCACTTCCGCCACGTCCACCACCCCGGCGATGTTGGACCCGCAATGGCAGATATAGACGCCAATTTTCATAGGGCACTCCTATGGGTAGTTGTGCTACGAACGCTCGTAACCATTCAGCGCTGACGGAAAGTCAGCCTCCCTGGGCCTGTGGCCTCTGGACGACCTGCGCTGTCCTCTCAAGATGGACGACAGACTACGGACGACAGACCACCGACGACGGACCACTGACCACCGTCGTCTGGGGTCTATGGTCTGTGGTCTGGGGCAGGGAGGCCGATTTCCCATTGGCGCCAAGAGGGCGATTTCCATCGGGCTGAATAGTTACGAGCGCTCAACCATCTGTAGTAAGTGGTAGAGTCGCGTTGGTGCTAACTATGGGCGACTTGACGACGCTACCAGTGGTTCGGGCATCGGCAGGCCGATACGCTCCCGACGGGGTTTGCGCTCCGCCTCTTTTTCCTCCGGCGGCGGATTCCGCCATTTCTCCAGCACCCGCTCCGCCGAAACGATCTCCTGTCCGAAGCCCAACCGCTCCGGGGCAATTCCAAAGGCCAGGCCCATCATCTGGGTGAAATAGAGGATGGGGATGTGAAACCGGCTGTTAAACTGGGCATTCACCTGGCCCTGGTAGGCGTCCAGGTTCAGTTGACACATCGGACAAGCGGTCACCAGGGCGTCTACGTTCAGCCGGGCCGCATTGGAGAGGAGGTAGTAAATCATCCGGTAGGCGGTATCGGCGTCCAATTGGGTCATATGGCCGCCGCAGCAGTTGGCCCGCAGGGTGTAGTCCACCACCGTCGCGCCCAAAGTTCCCAGCAACCGCTCTATACGGGTAGGGTACTCGTAGTTGTCATGGCTGGCAGGGCGGACGGTGACACAGCCATAATAGGCGGCCAGCCGCAGGCCCCGCAGGGGCTTTTGGACATGGGCGGCGATTTCCTCCGGGGTGAACTCCTCCACGATGACCTCCAGTGCATGGCGGGAGCGGACCCGCCCCGGTTCGTAGTGGAGGTGGCCGGCCGCCAGGGCCTCGTTGATCGCCTGCGCCAGTTCGGGGTAGAGGGCCATGTTCTTGTCGGTTTTGTACATATTGTAGTAGCAGGCGGAGCAGGGGGCCACCACCTGGTCCAGTTCGAGCGGAACCAGGGCCAGGTTTCGGGCGACCAGCGTGTAGGCGGGGAGGAGGTTCAGGGAGAAGTACTCGGTGGCCCCGCAGCAGTTCCAGTCGGGAATCTCCACCAATTCTATGCCCAGTACCTCCGCCACGGCCCGGAAGGACTCGTCGTAGGCGGCGGCGTTGCGCTCCAGGGAGCAACCGGGGTAGTAGGCGTACCGTCTCACCATGCACCTCCCAGTTCTTTGGCCCGGCGGAGGATGGCGCGCAGTTGACGGATGCCCTGGATCCGCTTCGGGGTAAAGGACATCCGTCCCCGGGTGACCATATTCAGCATCAGAGAGGACATACGGATGCTCTGGATGGGGTGGTGACGAAGGTAATGGCCGGTCGCCAGGCCCAGTTCAAAACTGCGCCCGTAGGTCTCCACCTGCCCGACGAAGGTCTCGGAGAAGCCGGTGATGGAAGCGGTGTAGTAGCCAGCCCGAATGGCCAATTGCTTCAGGCGGTACATAATGTCGGTGATGGGAATCTCCTGGGGGCAGCGGATGGTGCAGTAGTAGCAGGAGACGCAAAACCAGAAGGTGTTGCTCTTGAGGACCTCTCCCCGCATCCCGGCCAGAATCATAGCGAAGAGTTCGCGAGGGGTATGGTCCATCGCATCGCCGGAGGGGCAGGAGCCGCCGCAGGTGCCGCACTGGATACACGCCTTCAGCCGCTCCCCGCCGGGGATGGCAGAGACTTCTTCCAGGAAGGGGTTGATGGGGATTTCTTCGGGCATAGAAGCCTCCATGCTGGAATGGTTTACACTCGGCTATAAGGCGGCATAGCACTCCCCTATACGGCAAAGTAGCACTTCCCTGCGTTCCCTAACCTTACCACGAACGCTTTCCATTGGAGCGCGCTGCCTGCGAACCATATAGGCCGAAGTTAAGGTGTGATGGGTCTTACTATGGTGTCATCTCCTCCAGAATCGCAGGGGGCCACTCAACCACTCTTTAGAATCTTCAGAAAAGGACGTGGCCGCGGCGCCGGACCCAACATTAGAGAAAGGGATGGTGCGTGCCGCGTAAGAGATACCTAATCCACCATCCGGGCTCCACACAAGCACTTCCCCGGTGAGAACCGGAGACCGGCGGTCTGAGAGATAAGGTCCACCCGCCGGACCGCCGCCGCTCTATCCAGGCCGACGTAGAGATATTGCCCGTTGTCCGAAATAGCCAGTCGGTTGGGCTCGCTTCCAACAAATATCGGGGTTCCGAGCGTCCCAGTAGGCACGTTTATCGGCACAATCCGATTGCCGTAAGTAGATCCGGCGCTCTTCCGGCCCACCGCCAGATGAGGGCCAGTCTGTCGGCGAAATCCGGGGCTTCGTCCTCGGCCTGTGTACGCAGGCTGTTAGCCTGCGTACAGGCCTGGCGGCCTGCGCTACAACGGCCTGCGCTACGAAAACAGATACCGCTCCACTTCCGCCAGCCGCTCCACGCCCTTCACCTCATAGGGCAGAAGGGGCAATTCCACCAGTGTCAGATGGCTGTCCAGTTCCTCCCGCAACTGCCGGAGGTAGTGCTGTTGCATCTCCCACCGCTGCCGGTGAAACTCACAATCCGGCTCCCGAATGACATCGTTGACGATGAGGTAGCGGACGGTCAGGCCGTGGCGACGGAGGTCGCGTATCACCCGGCGGCTCTGGTAGACCCCCAGCGCCTCCGGGATGGTAACCATGATGAACTCTACGTTCTCCGGGTCAGTGAAGAAACGGATGGTCTGCTCGGAGAGTTGCTTCCAACTCTCTATAATTTCCAGGAACGGGGTGCGGGAGAGTTTGAAGGTGTCCCGAACCTCCAGGTAGACTTTCGGTGCCACCCGCAGGTGCTCCAGGAAACGCTGGGGCAGGCCCAGGAGGCGAAGGGTATCCCCAGCCGGCGCGGTATCCCAGACAATGAGGTCGTAGCGGTGGTCACGGACGCGCTCCAGGATGTAATCCAGTATAAACTCTTCCTGAATGCCCGGCGCCATCGCCACATAGTCCACTATCTCATCATACGGAAGGTCCACCAGCGCGGAGGCGGCCGCGTACACCTCGGGCCCGAATTTCTCCTTCCAGCGGCGCATCACCTCATCCGGGTCAATCTCCAGCGCATAGAGGTTCTCCACGCCGGGGATCATCCGCTCCACGGGGCCGATCTCCGTCTCAAAGATGTCCGAGAGGGAGGGAGTGAGGTCGCTGGAGATGATGAGAGTGCGCAGGCCGCGACGGGCGAAATGGAGGGCCGTCGCTGCTGAGGAGGTGGTCTTGCCCACCCCGCCCTTTCCGCCGAACATCAGGACCCGTCGGGGGGCAGAATCCAGAGGCGCCAGGGTCACTGCTTCACACTCCGATAGGCGTGGCGAATGCCGCTGTCTTCCCGGCGGCGCATCGCCTCTGCCAGTTGGGGCGTCATCGCCGCGCCGAAGCGGTACTGGAAGGGCCACATGGTGCGGGAGTGAAAAATGCCCACCCGGTCGCCGTCCCGGAGCACCCCATCCAGCCCGGCATCCAGGCCAGGGAAAGCAGCCAGCGCACCGCTGACAAACACAATCCCCCGTTCCTCGGAGGGGATGCCCAGGTATTTCAGCAGGTCCTCCAGGGTTATCCCCTCGGGCATAGTAAGGTTCAGATGGGCATAAGAGCCCCGGTCTTCTGCGCCGCCGTAGCGAGCCACCGGGCCATAAAGCCAGACGTCCAGATGGATAGAGGGCATATCGGTTCTCCTTGCCAATTCTCTATCGGCGCACTCCAGGGCCAACGCCGGCGCGAAGCGCCCAACGCAGGGCAACCCGCCAGAGGGCACCGCCAGGGGACAACCGCGAGGGTTGCCCCTACATCACTCCTGCCCGCCCCTGCTCCATATCGGCGCCGGGAGGGCGCTTCTCTTACCTTACTGTGTGCCGGTTTTTCTCAGGCAAGATAAACCTGGCGCTACGGTTCTTCCAGGACAACGACAGTGACGCCGTCGCCCCCTTCCCCTTCCTCACCGGAGCGATAGGAGCGGACCAGGGGATGACGCCGGAGAAAGTCCCGCACCGCCTGACGCAGGGCGCCGGTCCCTTTGCCGTGGACGATGTGCGCCCAGGGGAGGCCCGCCAGCGCGGCCGCGTCCAGGTAACGGTCCAGGCTCTCCAGTGCCTCCTCCACCGTCTGGCCGCGCAGGTCCAGCCGGAAGGGGACGGTGGGGGGCGTGTAGCGGACGCCGGAGGGTTCCGCTGCCCGCTCCGATGCAGCGCGCCGTTCCAGTTCCCGCGTCGGGACTCGCACCCGCAATGGGCCCACCTGCACTTCCGCCTCGTCCTCCGCCAGGGCCCGCAACTCCCCGACGGCCTGCAACGACTTGACCCAGACGGTATCTCCGGGCCGAAGGGGGCCGGTGGGGAGCAGGGGCTCCGGTACCGGAAAGGATTCGGCCACCTCCGCTGCCAGGCGGTCCAGTTCGGCCTCGGCGCGAGCATAAGGGAAATCCTGTGCTGCGGGGGCATGAGATAAATCTTGTGCTGCAGGTGGCGCGAGATTCATCTTGCGCCATGCCCGGCGCAGAGCGCGGGCCTCCTCCCGCAATCGCTCCAGTTCCTCCTGCGCCTCCCGGCGGGCTTCCTCCAGAATCGCGGCTCGTTCTTCGTCTATACGGGCCAGGCGGCGGCGGAGTTCTTCGGCCAGACGCTGGGCCTCGGCACGGGCGGCGCAGGCCTCGTCCCGGGCGCGCGCCGCCTCCAGCCGCAGCCGGTGCAGGTCCGCCAGCAGATGCTCCGTCTGGCGCTCCTGAGGGGAGAGGAGCGCCTCGGCCCGGCGGACGATCTCCTCATCCAGGCCCAGCCGCCGGGCGATGGCCAGCGCGTTAGAGCGGCCCGGGATACCGATGGTCAGACGGTAGGTGGGCCGCAGGGTCTCGGGGTCAAACTCCACACAGGCGTTGCGGACGCCCGGGGTCAATTGCGCGTACGCCTTCAGTTCCGGATAGTGGGTGGCGACAAGGGTGATCGCGCCCCGCTGCCGGAAGGTCTCCAGGAGCGCCCGGGCCAGCGCCGAGCCCTCTGCCGGGTCCGTCCCGGCGCCCAGTTCGTCTAGGAGGACCAGCGAGTGCTCATCGGCCCGGTGGATGAAGGAGAGAATGTTGGTCAGATGAGCGGAGAAAGTGGAAAGGGATTGCTCTATGGACTGTTCGTCGCCGATGTCGGCATAGACGGCGGCGAAGACCGGGAGCATGGAGTTCTCATCGGCGGGGATGTGCAGGCCGGACTGGGCCATCAGCGCCAGGAGCCCCACGGTCTTCAGCGTCACCGTCTTGCCACCGGTGTTGGGGCCGGTGATAACCAGAACGTGGGTCTCACCGTCCAGAATGACGTCTATAGGGACGACGGCGGTCGGGTCCAGGAGGGGGTGGCGCGCGCGCAGGAGCCGGAGGCGGTCGCGGCCCTCCGCTTCGCTCCGTGCCGCACCAGGAATGCCGTCGGTCATGATCAGGGGTTCCACGGCATCCAGTTCGTCGGCGTAGCGGGCTTTGGCGAAAGCCAGGTCCAGGTCTGCCAGCGTGTCCACCGTCTCCAGAATTTCGGCGCCCCGCGCGGCGACGCGGGCGGAGAGGTCAGCCAGGATGCGCCGGATTTCCTGTTCTTCTGCGACCTGGAGTTCCCGCCAGGTGTTGCCCAGTTCCACTACCGAGAGGGGTTCAATGAAGAGCGTCGCGCCGGAGGCGGAGCGGTCGTGGACGATGCCCCGGATACGGCCTTTGAAGTCGGCCTTGAGGGGGATGACGTAGCGGCCCTCCCGCATAGTGATGATGGACTCCTGGAGAAAGGGAGCGGTCTCCGGAGAGGAGACGATGCGCTGAAGCCGGGTGATGAGCCGATCGTGGACGGCCCGCAGTTCGCTGCGGATGCGGGCGAGGGCGGGGGAAGCATCATCCCGGACCTCCCCGCGTTCATCCAGGACGCGCGCTATGGCCTCCACCAGTTCGGAGCAGGGCTCCAGGCGGGCGGCAATGGCAGCCAGGCGAGGAAAGCGCGCCTCCTGGCGGGCGACGGCCTGCCGGAGCCGCCGGGCAGTATGGAGGGTCTGGGCAATATCCAGCAGGTCGGGCGGGGTCAGAATGGCTTCCCGTCGGGCGGCCTCCACCATAGGGCGGACATCCCGCGCGCCGCCCAGGTCGATCTGGGGATAAAGGGAGAGAAAGCGGCGGGCCTCGGTGGTGGTCGCCAGCCGCTCCCGGATTTCCATCAGATCGGTGCTGGGGGTCAGGGCGCGGGCCTTTTCGGCTCCGACAGAGAAGGAAGCGTGGGCCGCCAGCCGCTCCAGAATCTTGGGGAGTTCCAGGGTTTGCCAGTGTTTCATGCCATTGCGCTTCTGCCGATTTCCCGTACAATAATAAGGCCGACCCTTTAATCTGTCAAGCGGAGGAAGTGGGATGAAAGTGCTCTGTTTCCACGAACACGGAGACCTGGACGTTTTGCGGTACGAGGACGTGCCCGACCCCCAGCCCGGGCCGGGACAGGTGCTGGTCCGGGTGCGCGCTTGCGCGCTCAATCATCTGGATATCTGGGTGCGCCGGGGGTGGCCGGGGCTGAAACTCCAGATGCCCCACTGGTGTGGGGCGGATGTGGCCGGGGAGATCGCTGGGTTGGGAGAGGGCGTCTCCGGCTGGGAGGTCGGGCAGCGGGTGGTGGTGGATCCCGGCATCTCCACCACCGAGGATGAACACACCCGTCGGGGGGAGGACTCCGTCAGCCCGGGGTACGTCATCTTAGGGGAGCAAATCCGGGGCGGACAGGCAGAGTACGTCGCCGTTCCTGCGAGGAATCTGATGGCGATGCCGGACGGATGGGACTTCCCCCAGGCGGCGGCGCCGCTCCTGGTCTCCCTGACAGCCTGGCGGATGCTCATTCACCGGGCCCGCCTGCGTGTGGGCGAGTCGGTGCTCATCATCGGCGCGGGCGGCGGGGTGAACTCTATGGCCATTCAGATCGCTAAACTGGCCGGGGCCACCGTCTATGCCCTCACCTCTACCGAAGAGAAGATGGCCCGCGCGAAGGAACTGGGGGCCGACGTTGTCCTCAATTACCGGGAAGACCCCGATTGGCCGAAGACGCTCTACAGGTTGACCGACCGGCGCGGGGTGGATGTGGTGGTGGATAATGTCGGGCGAGCGACGCTGGCCCAGAGTATGCGGGTGGTGGCTCGGGGCGGCCGCATCGTCATCGTCGGCAATACTTCCGGCCCCGAGGCCCAGATAGATATCCGCTTCATCTTCAGTAAGCAAATTAGCATTATCGGCTCCACGATGGGCAGCCACCAGGACTTCCGGGACGTGATGGCGCTCATCTGGGCCGGGAAACTGAAGCCGGTGGTGGACCGGGTGATGCCGCTGGCCGAGGGGAAGCGGGCGTTTGAACTGATGGAGCGAGGGGAGCAGTTCGGCAAGATTGTGTTAGTGCCGTAGCCAGCGACGCCTGGGGCGCAGGTTGTTAGCCTGCGGAAGAGGCCTGGGCCTGGGTTCGGGTGTCTCGTCTCTCCAGGGCGATGTCCCTGCGAGGCGAAGCCGACGCGGTTGGCGATAGGGCCGGCCGCGCCGGGGCGACGCAGGCGTCGCTTTCCCGCAGCGGGCGGAAATGGGAGCCTGAGCGGGGAGAAGGAAGTTGGCTCTCCCGGGCAGACTGGGTGCTGGAAAGGCGGGGGGCGGTGAACCGCCCCCCTGCCAACCTCCGCTACTCTCCCGGGAACCGCTCTCTCAGGGCCGCGCTCTCCTGAAAGTGAGACTGGGCGGCTTCCTCTTCTCCGATTGCCTGCAGCGCATAGGCCAGAGCCTCGTGGATGTCCGGTTCCAGCGGTTGGATGGCAACCGCCCGCTCCAGGTGGGTGCGGGCTTCCTCTGCCTGTCCCTCTAACAGTAAGATACACCCCAGATGGTAGTGCCCCCAGGCGAAGGCCGGCTCCCCTTCCCCGGCGTCCACCACCTGCCGCAGGGCCGCCGCTGCCTCCGCCAGCCTCCCCGCGCGCAGTTGAGACATCGCTTCCCGAAACCGCTCATCCGTCTGCCGAAAGCGGCCGTACTTTTCCCACCGACCGAAGAAAGAGCGGATGTCAAAATCAAAAGCATGCTCGGCTCCGCACCCTTCGCAGCGGGCGATCAGGTGGTCTACCGGGCCAGACGGTCCCTGGCGCAGTTCTTGTCGGATGGCGGTGAGGTAGCCCCCGCAGGAACAGCGCTGGTTGGCCACGTAGACGTATTCAAACTCAATGCTGTTGACCGGGATGGTTTCCATTGGCGACCGGTCCAGTTCGTCCGGAGGGACGTCAACCCGGTATTGGGGGGTGGCAAAGGATGCGGGCACTTGGGCCGCGTCTCCCGGGCGCTGCCAGGATTCAGGGATGGGCTCACGGCGCACCAGGGACATCCGCCGGCTATGGGGTGGGCAACCGTAGCCGGAAAAGCCGACCGGCCAGCCGGATCAGGCCGCGCAGGGTTTTCTGCTGGGGGGTGGGGTGCTCCAGCATCTCCAGGCCGGCCTGATAGGCGGCGATGCCCCCCCAGCGGTCGCCCGCTTTCCACATCTGGACGCCCAGGGCCAGCAGGGTTTCGGCCCGCCGCTGGGTATCCCCCAGTTCGGCGAAGAGGTCGGCGGCGTGGCGGAGATACTCCTGGGCCCGCAGGGCGTCCCCCCGGCTGGCCAGCAGGCCGCCCAGATTGCCCAGGGCCTGTGCCTCCCGGTGCCGGTCCCCGATGCGGCCGAAGACCGCGCGGGCCTCTTCCAGCGCGGCCCGCGCCTCCTCCCATCGGTGGAGGACCCGGTAGACCACACCCTGATTGTTGAGCATCTCCGCTGCTTCCGCGTCCTTCCCCTCCTCTGCGAATCGCTCCTGGGCCTGACCGAAGCAGCGAAGCGCCTCTTCGTAGAGCCCTTCCTGAAACAGCCGCAACCCCTCTGCTTTCAGGCTTTCTGCAGTTCCGCCAGCCATTATCCTTCCTCTTCGGCCACAAACGCTTCGTAAGCCTGGGCGTCCATCAGGTCGTCAAACTCGGCCGGGTTAGAGGGGCGGAAGCGGATCATCCAGCCCGCGCCGTAGGGGTCCTGGTTGACCAGTTCTGGCCGGCTCTGGAGTTCCTCGTTGATGGCGGTGATCTCGCCGCCCATGGGCATATAGAGGTCGGAGGCGGCCTTCACCGACTCCACTGTACCGAAAGTATCGCCCCGGGCGAACGTATCCCCTACCTCCGGCAGTTCCACGTAGACGATGTCGGAGAGGGATTCCTGGGCGTGGTCGGAGATGCCGCAGACGATTTCATCTCCGTCCCAGCGGGCCCATTCGTGAGTCCTGGAATAACGGGCTTGGGGATCCAGTTTCATGGTTGTCCTCCTGAGTGCAATGGGTGTTATGGTATGGGCAGTTTTTGCTGGAGTGGTGCAGCCCCGGTGGCCAGGGCCGCCCCGATCCTTCGCTCCGCCAGTTGGACATATTCCTCGCTGACGTCGTACCCGACAAAGTGACGTTTTGTTCGGATCGCGGCGATGGCTGTCTGTCCGCTTCCCATAAACGGATCCAGAACCACCTCCCCCTCAAAGGTGTAGAGTTGGATGAGCCGATACGGCAACTCCGCCGGAAACGGGGCCGGATGCCCGACCTTCGTCGCCGGTTCGGCAGGAAAAGTCCAGACGCTTTTGGTAAATTCCAGAAACTCCTCCCGGGAGATGGTGCTTTTCCGGCCGGGAAGGGAATGGCGGGTAAACGTCCCTTTAGAAAAGACCAGGATGTACTCGTGGGTGTCCCTCAGGATCGGGTTTCTGGGAGAGCACCAGGTCCCCCAGGCAGTGGACGGGCTGCTGCTGGCGGCTTTATCCCAGATAATCTCGCCCCGCATCAGGAAACCCAGGTCCAGCATGTCCTCAATGATGAACGCATGGAGCGGGATGTAGGGCCTGCGGCCCAGATTGGCGATGTTGATGCAGGCCCGGCCGCCGGGGACCAGTACCCGTCTCACCTCGCTCCAGACCCGTCTCAGGAAAGCCCGGTACTCCAGCAGGGTCAGATTTTCATCGTACTCTTTGCCCACGTTGTAAGGGGGCGAGGTCACCATCAGGTGGACGCTACAATCGGGCAGTTCCTCCATCCGTTCGCTGGTCTTGCAGAAAATACGGTCCAAAAACTCCGCCGGAATCGGGTTTTCTATGTACGGGACGGTTTCCTCCGCTGGAAGTCCTTCGTACAGGCGGCTGGCGTAGAACGGGGTGGAGTCGTGGGCGATCCGTCCGGGAGAGCCGAAGGCGCTGGTTTTGGTTCCCATGGCCAGGGCACAGGCTACAGAAGTGCTTCCTCCGGGATGAGGATACGTTCGCAGTTGCCGCAGAAGAAGAGGTCCGTTTCGCGGGCGCGTTCCAATCGGCCCGAGGGGACCTCCATGCCGCAGGCGGTGCAGGCCCCGAAGCGCATCACCGCGACAGCCAGCCCGCCCTTGGTCCGGCGGAGGGTGCGGTAGAGTTCCAGGTCCTCCCGGGGGATGGAGGGGAGTAATCCGGCGCGGGCGCGGCCGATTTCCGCCAGCCGTCCTTCCAGTCGTCCCTTTTCGGCCTCCAGTGCCGTCTGGTCGCGTCTCCAGGTGGATTCCACCTCCGCCAGATGGCTCTGGGCCTGCTTCTGGGCTTCCTCCGCCTCCTCGCGGGCGATCATGGCCTCCAGGAGTTCCTCCTCCCGCTTCTGTTGCAACTTTTTCAGGGAAAGGACTTTCTTCTGCAGGTCGTCCAGCGCTTTGGGGTTGCGGACGCTGCCGTTATAGAGGGTTCGCTCCGCCGAAGCGATTTCATCCTTGAGGCCCTGGACGGCCAGTTCCAGGTCCCGCTGACGGATGGCCCAGCGGCGGGCCTCGTCGGCGGCGCGCGCGGCGGCCTGGCGGGCCTCTTTCAGCGCCGGGGCCTCCCCCAGGGCCGCTGTAATTTCCCGCAGGCGGCGGCGGAGGGATTCCTCCTCCTGGTCTAATTGCTCCAGGCGATAGAGAGGAAGAGCACGATTCATAGCGATTTGTCCGGCACGCCGGTCATTCAACCTGTAAGAAGTTCTCCGGGGTACTCATTACAGTTTACCGTTGGGCGAAGTGGTCAGAGGAGTGCGGGCCTGATTCTTCGCATCCCGGTTCTCCCACACCATCAACCGGGGGTCCGGATACGAAGAGGGCAGGATGATTCCCTCCGTCTCCCCATACTCAAATAGCGGTTTTTGCGCAGCCTCCCGGCAGACCCGTTCATAGGCAGTCCGGGAGTATTCCGTGGAGATGTCTATCCCGATAAACCGCCGCCGGAGCCGATAAGCGACCACCTTCTCCTCTCTCCGCGACCAATCTCTCTGAAGGTGACCACCAGCAGGGTAACACAGGCTGTTAGCCTGCAAAAGCAGGCCTGGCGGCCTGCGCTACTGCGGCCGGTAGCGCAGGCTGTTAGCCTGTAACGCAGGCTGTTAGCCTGTAGCGCAGGCTGTTAGCCTGTAACGCAGGCTGTTAGCCTGTAACGCAGGCTGTTAGCCTGTAGCGCAGGCTGTTAGCCTGTAGCGCAGGCTGTTAGTCTGAACCGCCATTCCCGGCT